>JAILKD010000086.1 GCA_024694145.1 bacterium
ATTTATAAGATTATATGATACAGTAGTTGTATCAATATTCATTCTCATATTTTATATAATTTATATAATTATCTTTTAGGAGGTGGTATCCTTGAAGAAAAAAGACATGATTATTGGAGGAATAATTATAGCATTAACTATAATATTTGACCAATTAATTAAAATAATTGTTAGAGCTAAGATGGAAGTAGGTAAATCTATTACTCTAATAAATCATTTCTTCAGTATAACACATGTAGAAAACACAGGTGCAGCTTGGGGCGGATTTTCAGGTTACACAATAGTCTTAATATTAATATCTCTTGCTATTTTAGGTTACTTTATATATCTATATAAAGATATAGACTTTAAAAATAAAATAGTATTTTCTATTAGTTTAGTACTAGTAATTGGTGGAACTATAGGAAATTTAATTGATAGACTAATTTTTAGAAGTGTAACTGACTTTTTAGATTTTATAATATTTGGTTATGATTTCCCTGTATTTAATATTGCTGATATTTTCTTAGTTTGTGGCTTTGCTATATTCATTATTGATATGATTTTTTTAGATAAGGAAGTAGCTAAAGAAATCAAGCAAGAAGAAAATAAAGAAATAGTTGAAGAAAAAGTAGAAGAAATTATAAATGAAAATGAAAGTGCTAATATAGATGAATCAAATGAATTAATAAAGGAAGATCTTGATGAAGGAAAGAATTGAAATAGTTGTTGAAGAAAATAGTTTAGATAGAATAGATAAGTATCTAACAACTAAAACAGATTTATCTAGAACAAGAATTCAAGAATTAATTGATTCAAATAATATATTAGTTAATGATAATCCTACAAAAGCAAATTATAAAGTAAAAGAAAATGATTTAATTGTTGTAATTATTCCAGAAGAAGAGGCATATGACTTAGAACCTATTAATATGAACTTAGAAATAGTTTATGAAGATAGTGATGTATGTGTAGTTAATAAGCCTCAAGGCTTAATTGTTCATCCTACTCTTACAACAAAAGAGCCTACTCTAGTTAATGGATTAATGTATCAAATAAAGGATTTATCAGGTATTAATGGCGTTAATAGACCTGGTATAGTTCATAGAATTGATAAAGATACATCAGGCTTATTAATGGTAGCTAAAAATGATATTGCACATCAAAGTTTAGTGAGCCAATTAATGAATAAAACTACAAATAGATTATATGTAGCGCTAGTTTATGGCGTTATTGAAAATAATTTAGGTAGAATTAATGCTCCAATAGGTCGTGATAAGCTTGATAGAAAGAAAATGGCCGTAGTTGAAGATGGGAAAGAAGCTATTACTAATTTTAGAGTATTAGAGCGTTTTGATGGCTATACATTAGTTGAATGTAAGCTTGAAACAGGTAGAACTCACCAAATTAGAGTACATATGAAATATATTGGGCACCCACTTGTTGGAGACCCATTATATGGTCCTAAAAAGGTTATTGGAACAACAGGCCAGTTTTTACATGCTAAATTAATTGGATTTAATCATCCAAGAACAAACGAATATATGGAATTTACTAGAGATATTCCAGATAATTTTAAAGAAATATTAGAAAAATTAAGGAAAGGAGAAAAGATATAATGGCTGAAGCAAAAAAGTATTATTTAAGTAATAGAAAAGAAGATAAAATGTGGATTATAAAGCTTCAAGGTAGTGATAAAGTAATTCAAACTTTTAAAACTAAAGCAGAAGCTGAAGCTAGACTTAAGGTTTTAGCTAAAAATCAAAATGCAAGTGTTTCTATTAAGACTAAAGATGGAAAATTTCAAAAGAAGCACTAGTAAAGGAGAATAGTTATGGTTGGATATTGGGGATATACTGTATATTTAACATACATGAGTTTAGTTTCTGCAGTTTTAGGTGTAGGGTTTGCAGTAGTAGATCATAATGCATTTGCAGGAGCTGTATGTTTACTTGTATCAGGATTTTTAGATTTATTTGATGGTAAAGTAGCTAGAACAAAGAAAAACAGAACAGATAGAGAAAAGAAATTTGGAATGCAAATTGATTCCCTATCAGATTTAGTTGCATTTGGTGTTTTACCAGCAGCAATAGGATTTGCTATTGGTGTTACTCATTGGTGGCAATGGCTTATTTTAGCGCTTTTTGTATTATGTGGTTTGGTTAGACTTGCATACTTTAATGTACTTGAAGATGAAAGAATGGCTACTGAAGGTGGAGCAAATACAGGTTTTATAGGACTACCTATAACTACTTCAGCATTAATTTTCCCTGTAATTGTAATATTTGCTGAAGATTTTGGTGAATGGTTCCAACTTGTATATTTAATAAGTCTATCTATTGTTGGATTATTATTTGTTTTAAAAATTCATATTAAAAAGCCAAAATTACCTGCTGTAATAGCTATGGTTGTTTTTGGTGCGATTGTTTTAACTATTCTTATTTTAAGAAGATGTAATGTATTTTAATTTTAAGTAAGTTTTAAGGAAGTGAGAAAGTGAAAAAAGTATTAAAAAAAATATGGAAACCAGTAGTACTTATTTTAATATATGCACTTTCTTTTTTCTTTCTACTTAAAGACTGTAACTTTAAAGATTTAGGCTCTGCCTTTAAAACAATGAAAGTTACATACTTTATTCTTGCCTTACTTATGGTATTTGCTCAAATATATATACAAGGGCTATGTTATAAAGTAATGACAAGAAGCTTTAAAATTAAATTTAATACACTACAAGGCTTTGGTTATTGTTCAATAGATTTATTTTTTTCACAAATCACACCATTTGCAGTTGGCGGACAGCCAGTAATGATTTATGAAATGAATAAAAGAGATTATCCTGTAAGTAAAACTACAACAATGGTTTTATTGTATTCATTTTTAAATAAACTTGCTTTAATTATAATGGCTATTATAGCTGTATGCTTATATTCAGAATTATTTATAGGACATAACTGGGTGCAAGTGGCATTAATTATATTTGGTATAGTATGTAATTTATTAATTGCAAGTATTTCCATTATTTGTATGTTTATGGGTGGATTTGTTTATAGAACAACAACAAAAATTATACTTAGATTACATAAAAGAGGTTTAGTAAAAAAGCCTTTTAAAAGAATTAGAAAAATAAGAAGAAGTGTAAAAGATTTTAAAGAAAGTAATAAATTTATTAAAAATCATTTATTCATTTCTTTTGTCGTATTACTTTTATGTATATTAAAAAGAGTAGCAACATTTTCTACAGCTTTCTTTATTTATAAAGGTTTAGGCTTATCAGGACATTCATTTATTTATATTATTGCTGTACAAACTGTTATTGCTTTAGTTGCTGATTCATTCCCTATCCCTGGTGGTGTAGGTGCTTATGAATCTACATTTGAATCATTATATTCTGATATTTATCCATCAAATCTAAGTGTTGCAGCACTTTTAATGGTTAGAGGAATAAGTTATTATTTCTTAATTATGGTATCAGGAGTTACAACAATGTTTATGACTTTTGGTGGTAAGAAAAAGAAGTTAGTAGAAGGTGAATCTAATGAAACTAAAGATGTTATTGAAGAACAATTATAGCATTATTTTTATCTTGTTATTATATTTATTAATATTAATAAAAAACGCTCTATTAGTCGGTTTTATGCATCATTCTAACCATTTTGGTTATCATTTATTCTATGGTGCATCATTTATTGGTTTTAGAGTGTTTTTAGAGTTATTCTTTATTACATTTATATTTTCTTTTTCTCTATTTTTTAAGAAAAAAGGTAGATATATTTATCCTTTTATACTTTATATAATAATACTTATTTTTAGTTTGGTTGATATGATTTATTGTAGGTGCTTTCAAGGAGCACCATCAGCATACTGGTTATTTAAAGATACAGGTGGAGAAGTTGAAGGAAATAATTATTTTTTAGATCCATCTATATATGTAACTTTCTTGGATATTTTATTTTTTATAGATTTACCTATTGTTATATTTATGCTTATATATGGCTTTAAAAAGGAATTATTTACATATAACAAATATAATTCTCCAGTAATTTGTAGCGCTAGTTTTGCTCTTTTATTAATTGGATCAGTTATATTACCTAAAGAATCAATTGTATCAACTAATACAGAAAAACAAGTCGCATCATATACCGCATTTGGATATCATTTAATTGATATAAAAGATAGTATAACTATTAATAAAAAAGCAAAAATAACTAATAAAACTTTAACTAATTATGATGCCTATCAACAACTTCTTAAAGATGATGAATTAAATGCAACTGATAATTTAAATGCAGGTGGAGTTTTAAAAGATTCTAATTTAGTATTCCTACAGCTTGAAGCAATTGAATCATTTTTAATTGGAAGTAAAATAAACGGCAAGTTTATTACACCAAACATTAATAAATTACTTGATAATTCATATAGATTTGATTTATATGAACAAGTTAAAAATGGTAATAGTAGTGATTGTGATATTTTAATGATGACAGGAATGCTACCAACTAATAAACCAATTACAACAGTTCATTTTAGAGATTCAGAATATCATAGTCTAGCAGAAGAGTTAAAAAAAGAAAACTATAACACTTTATATATTAATGCAAGTAAGTTTTCTGAATGGGGTTATCAAAATGTTGAAACAAAATCTATCGGCTTTGACAAAGATATTTATGATATACCTGGAGATAAAAGAACAGTTGGTTATGTTGCTGATGAGCATGTCTTAGATTTAGCTTATAATGAAATATTAAAATTAAAAGATAATAAATTCTATACACACATCGTTTTAGCTTCATCACACTTCCCATATCCTAAACAAAGTGAATTCTTTGAACTTGATACAAAAGGAATGGGTAGAGTAGGTAATTATATAAACTGGGCTCATTATGTAGATAAATGTATAGGAGATTTTGTTAATAAATTAGATAAAGATGGAATACTAGATAATACTACTATAGTTGTTACTGGTGACCATGGTGGAATTCATAAATACGCACCACATTTAGCTAATAAAGAGGCTAAAAAATATTCTTTTATAGGTAATTCTAGTGATTATACTGTTCCTTATGTTATTTATAATAAGAAATTAAGTGGTAAAAGATTAGATGTAATTGCTGGTCAAGTAGACGCCTTGCCTTCACTAGCATATCTATTTGATTTAAAATTCAATTATAAAAACGGAAGAATACTAATGGGTAGAAATCTATTTAAAACTAATCTTAATTATGCTTATTTAGCTAATGGTATTTTAAAAGGGAAACTAACTAAAAAAGAAAAGAAGATATTAAGTAAGTGTTATGACTTATCTGATACACTTATTAGAGGATATTATTTTAATAATGACTAGTTTTCTTTATAGTTATTGATTAATTAAAAAAGTTATAGTAAAATATACTTGCAATGATGAATTATATTACGGTGTGATATTACTTAACTATTTCTAGTCTTTCTTATCTTTTTGGATTATCATAATAATAGCTAGTATTACTACTAGAATTATTACGAGAATAACTAAGTATTCCACATAATCCTCCCTTCTATAATCCATTATCTCCTTTCATGAATATTTTCATGATCGTACCTCCGCAGCACCTATTGATGCCGCATTGATTATAGCATAGGATAATTTACAAAATATATAGATTTTTTTTGAAAAATTTATTATTTTTTGACCCTAAAATTATTTGTGTATTTTAGATAGCCTTGGGAATCATTTTTGTATTGAAAAAAATGAAATAATAATATAAAATATTATTGTAGTTTTGCAATATAATTAAATAATAATATACCTTGCCTCTCCCTAGAAATCGTCTGGGGGGGGGTAATATTATTATATTATACTAATTATAGTCTAGGTAAATGTTTTACCTAGGCTATTTTTTATTATTAAGGAGGAGAATTTATGAAAAAAATTAGCAAAATGTTTATTGGCTTATTAGCTATTTCTTCGTTGTTTGCTTGTGGTAAAAAAACAGATACAAAGAGTACTACTATAACTACACAAACAACAACAGAAGAAACCAAATACAAACTTGAACTAACAAAAAACATTGCAGATGCAGGAGTTGTAACAGGAGGAAACAGTTATAAAGAAGGTTCACAAGTAACTATTGGTGCAACTGCTAACACAGGTTATTCTTTCTTAGGATGGTATAACGGTGAACAAGAATTAACAAAAGAAGCATCATATTCATTAACAATGCCAAGTAGTAATTTGAAATATGAAGCAAAATTTAGTGTAAACAAATATACAATTACTATTGATAATCAAGTTGCAGGTGTAACTATTGATGGAATAACTAGTGGTGAAGAATATGATTATAATAGTGTTATTGATTTGACTACAACAAATGTAGCTGCAGGGACTACAATTAAATGGACTAGAAGCGATAATGTTTCATTTGTTGGAAATAATTATTCATTTAATGTTCCTGCAGAAGATATTACAATTACATTAACTTCTTTACCATATGAAATTGATGGAAATATTATTAAGCTTGGTTATTATCCACAAACAAAAGAAATTGATAATAGTGTAATTCAAACCTTAAATGAAATGGCTGGAACAATTCCAACTACTACAGATGATTATAATTGGACTAATTATGGCTATTATTATGTAAATAGCACATCTACAAAACAAGATAAATTAATGTGGTATATTGATTTAGATACTGATGGCGATGGTAAAAATGATTATAGAGGAGTTTATATTAGAAAATATAGAACTGATAGTGTGAATGATCTTGATTCAACTACATTTTTTTCAAATCAAGATGATAATAATTTTACTAAAGGCAATGTTTATTGGTTTAAATATGAATTAATTGAGTGGAACATTTTAGAAGAGAACAATAATAATTATAAGTTGATTTCTAAATTAGCTTTAGATAGTCAATACATTAGTGCATCAGGAAATGAATATTATGGATCATATTTAGAAAATTTCTTGAATAATGATTTTTTAAACATTTCATTTACTACATCTGAAAAAGATTGTTTAGTAGAATTAGGCATCAATGATGATTTAGTAACAATCTTAACAAAAAATGAAGTTGAAAAATATTATCCAGTCATAACTGATAGAGTTTGCAGTGCAACATCTTATGCAAAGAGTCAAAACGCTAAAGTATCAAGTAGTGGAAATGTATGGGTATTTACAAGAACTCCACTCGGATCTAATAATAAGAGTGTATATATGGTTAGATATAATGGTGAGATAAGCGATATGTATGCAGTAATGACATGTTATACAATTAGACCTGTAATTATATTATCAAAATAAAATAATTTTAGATTATTAATAAAAATATGAAGACTAACGGCATTGGCCGTTTTTCTTTTTAATTTATATATAAATTATATGTTTTTGTAAAATAATATTTGACAATTGTAAACTAAAAGTTATATAATGTAAAAGGTTGAAT
>JAILKD010000011.1 GCA_024694145.1 bacterium
ATTATTTTTATAAAGAATATATTCACCCATCATCTTCTTATATGTTACATCATCGACCAAATTAGATAATACTAATTCAAGATATTCTTTTGTACTAGACAATATAAACACCACCAAATCGTTAAACTTAAAGCAATTTAAATTTTTTCACAAAATATCCTAATGATGCGATAACAATTTTATTGAAGTCGCATTAGTTGCTTTCTCTAATTCACCAACATAATCGTTTAAACGATCTTCTCCACTATTAAAAATTACTTGGAATGTTAATTGAATAAGACGATTCTCTGCAGTTCCAATCATTTCTGTATTTATAGATTGAACTATGCAATCATATTTTTCACTAATTGTAAGTATATTATCAAGTAATGTAATCTCTGATGGAGCAGTTATTACTATAGTTGGATTATGCTTATTTAATTTCACTTCTATTTTCTTAAACGATGTTAAGACAACAAGAATAGAGATTGTTCCAATTAATGCAAGAATAAAATTAAATGAACCACAAGCTAAACCAATAGCCATAACAATCCAAATAGTTGCTGCTGTTGTTAGGCCTTGAATTCCTCCACTTCTTTTATGGACAATGGCTCCAGCACCTAAAAAACCGACTCCAGTAATAACTTGTGCAGCCATACGAGCAACATCTCTTCTATCACCACTTAAAACAGCAGGAAATCCATAGATAGATATAATCATTAAAATACATGAACCAACCCCAACAAGCAAGTGAGTTCTAAGTCCAGCACTTCTTCCATGCCATTCTCTCTCTATACCAATAGCCCCACAAAGAATAATAGATAAAAATATAGCTATTATTACTAAAATAAGATTACCAACTGGCCATCCACTAGGAGTCCAATCATTTAATTTTTCTGCAATTTTTTGATCAATAGTAATCATAGTCATCACCACTTATTATTATAACCTATTTTAAAGGAAAAATCACTATTGTTATCGCCCATACAATATAACAAGAAAGAAAAAAGGACTGATACTTAGGTATCAATCCTTTCATTTTATTATATACTTATAAATAAAACTATTAATTATGATGATGTTCTCCACTATGTGAACATGAATGCATCGCATTTGGATTTCCAACTAGGCTACCATCTTTAAATGCCTTAATTACATCTTTAACATCTCCAAACGCTCCTGGAATCAATTCTAATCCAGCTGATTCTACTGCTTCAGCACCATGAGAACCAATTCCACCACATATTAATGTGGATACACCAAGTGATTTTAAATATGGTGCTAGATCATGATGAGAATATCCACCATTATCTATAATCTTTTCTTCACCAGTTTCTTCGTTAAATAAATAAAAGTATTCAGTTCTTCCAAAATGTTGGAATACAGAATTTGTTTCTTTATCATAAGTAATTGCTATCATATTTATCTTCCCTTCAAATAAAATTACTTATAGATTATATCATAAAAATAACTACATTACTATTCAAATAGTAAAATAATCTGTCACGTTTGTCACGCCAGTCACGTGTCACGTGGGGTATTTATAAAAATCAATATTTCTTCTCTTATATATGTTTACATATAATAAGTAGTAGTTTAACGATTAATAATAATTTAAAGATTTAAATATATATATAAATGCTATATATACTACTGCTGCTGCTGCTATATTTATAGCTGAAACATCATATAAATCATTATTATTTGCAGTATTTATGCATATATAAAGAAAAAATAGCCAATACTTTCGTATCAGCTATACTTAACTCTAATGGAGCCACAGAGGGGAATCGAACCCCCAACAGCTGCATGGCAAGCAGCTGTTTTACCATTAAACTACTGCGACACATTTAAGCATTTTTGATTATAGCATGAAATTATTTTGTAGTCAATAGAAATATAGATAATTTATTATTTTTAATAAAAAAATCCAACCCTGTTGGAAATAATTTTTTAATGGAGCGGGCGATGAGAATCGAACTCACACAATCAGCTTGGAGGGCTGAGGTTCTGCCATTAAACTACGCCCGCAACACATATTATGATACTATAATAATGTGCGATTGTCAATAATTATTTTTTAAAATTTAACAGGAAATTTTCTCCTTTAAAATTTTCTGGTTCTACCATTGATAATTCTGGATAATCTAATTGTCTTAAAACCTCATAGCAGCATATAGCAACACAATTGCTTACGTTAAGAGCTCTAACATTACTATTCATTGGAAGTCTAAAGCATCTATCTAAATTACTTGCTAAAAGTTCATAAGGTATCCCTGTAGATTCTTTTCCAAATATTAAATATATATCTTTACTTAAGCTTTTAAAGTCAATTGTTGATGGTGCTTTTTTACCATATCTAGTCATATAAAAATATTCACCATCATTTTTGTTTTTGAAATCTTCCCAGTTAATATATCTTTCATAATTAACATTATCTAAATTGTTTGCTGATGATCTTTTAAACTTAGAGCTTGATAGGGCAAATCCAAATGGTTCAATTAAATGTAATTTAAAATTAGATGCAGCACATGTTCGCATAATATTTGCCGTATTTTCTGGTATTTCAGGTTGATATAATACAACATTCAATTTCATTATTACACCTCCAATTAATCTTCTATTCTAGCCATTTTATAGACATTGGCTTGTAAGCCATAATTAGTATTTTTTATTTCAAATAATAATCTATATAATCCACTTTCAACAACCATATTATATACAATAAAACGTTCAAATTTGTTGTTTATAAGCATTCTAAATGATGTATGTTTTCCATTTATTACTTTTATATCTTTAATACTTCCTTCTATATAAAAATAAGGGATTTTTAAGCCTTCACCAATTGGTTCTAAACTTCTTATTTTCATATATACTTCATCAAAAGACTTATAATTATAAGTAATATAATAAGTAACAGCATCAGGAACTTCAAAATATTGTACTTCTTTTTTGAATTTATTAAAATCATCCATATTTGTAAAACTTATTCCAACAGCTCTTTTATGTCCACCAAATGAATTAAAATTAATATCCATACTACTTATTTTATTATGCAAATCAAAGTTTTCTAGCGATCTACCTGATCCTTTAATTAGATCACTTGTTGTAGTAAAAACAAATGTTGGTTTTTTTGTCATATTTAATATTTTACCGCTTAATATTCCAAGTAATCCCTCATTTATATCTTCTATTAAACATACATGAATGTTTTCATTTAAATCAAGTCTAATATTAGAAAATGCCTCATTTGTAAGGTTTTTTCTTTTTTCGTTTATCTTAATTACTTCATTAATTAATTCATCTGATTCGTTCCCTGTAAATAAATTAACAACAAAACTTGCATCATCAAGTCTACCACTTGCATTTATTACAGGCACTATTTGAAAAGATAAATCCATTGCGGTAATATCATTAGAATTAATAAGTTTATCACAAAGCTTTTTAATTCCCTTATTAATTATTTTTTTATAGTTAATACTCTTAACTAAATTACTAACAATTATTCTATTTATATCATATAAAGGCATAACATCTGCTATTGTTGCTAAAGCAGACAATTCATATAGATTTGTTAGAAATAATTTATCTACACTATTTTTATGTCTAAAATAAGAATGAACTAAGCTAAATGCAACAAATGCACCACATACTTCTTTTAACTTAATATTAGATTCATAATGTGGGTTAAATATTAAACAATTAGGAAACGATCCTGTAGATAAATGATGGTCAGTAATAATTATGTCTAAGCCTTTGCTTTTAGCATAATTAACTTCTTCTATTGCATTTATACCATTATCAACAGTTATTATTAATTTTGAATTATTTTTAATAGCTTGATTAATTAAATTCTCATTTATGCCATATCCATCAAGTGCTCTATTACCTATAATATAATCTACTTCTTTTCCAAGACGCTTTAAAAATAAATACATTATAGATGTAGCACAAATTCCATCACAATCATAATCTCCAATAATTGATATATTTTTGTGCTTATCAATCATATTAATAAAATCATTAATATGTTCATAATCATATGGATAACTAGTCTTATTTAATAAGTCTAAGTCAAATATATTATTATAATTTAATATTTTATTTAATAAATCATCATTAACTATTCTATTTTCACAAACATATTCTATATAGTTCATAATTTCACCAAATTCTATTATACTATATTTTATAATATTTTAAATATTATTAAAAAAATACTTTTTATTTTTAAATAAAAATGTTATACTAACTATGTTAGTAAGGAAGGTGCTTAAAATGGTAGTTGTCGTTAAATTTGGCGGCTCAAGTATGGCTAATGCAGGCCAATTCGAAAAGGTTAAAAATATAGTTAATGCAAATGAAGCAAGAAAGATTGTTGTAGTATCTGCAGCTGGAAAGCGTAATAGTGAAGATACAAAACTAACTGACTTATTATTCTTACTTCATGCACATTTAAAATATCAAGTTTCATATACTAATGTTATGAAAATGATTGAAGATAGATTCTATGATATTAAAAACGAACTTAATTTAAAGTTTGATTTAGATCAAGAATTAAATGATTTAAAAGCAAAATTAAACAAAAATACTAATCAAGATTTCTTAGTTAGCCGTGGTGAATACATCACAGCTAAATTAATGAGTGAATATCTAGGTTATACTTTTGTTGATGCAAAAGATTTAATCTTCTTTAATTATGATGGTACATTTAATATGGCTAAGATTAAAGAAGCAACTAAAGAAGCTTATGCAAAATATGGTAAGATTATTGTTCCAGGATTCTATGGATCTCTTCCTGATGGAAACATTAAATTATTAAGTAGAGGCGGTTCTGATATAACTGGTTCTCTTCTAGCTGCTGCTGTCAATGCTGAAAAATACGAAAACTGGACTGATGTTAGTGGTGTATTAATGGCTGACCCTAGAATTGTAAAAAATCCTAAAGGCATTAATCAAATCACGTATAACGAACTTAGAGAATTATCTTACATGGGTGCAAGTGTACTTCACCAAGAAACAGTATTCCCAGTTCAACAAGCTAATATTCCAATTAATATTTTAAATACAAATAAGGCTGATGATCCAGGTACAATCATTATGGAAAATTGTACTGATAAATCTCAAATTATTACTGGTATTGCTGGTAGAAAAGATTTCACTTCATTTACTATTCATAAAGATCATATTTCTGATCAAGTTGGTGTTATTAGAGATGCACTAGATGTATTTGCTAAATACAATATTAGTGTTGAACACGTTCCAACAGGAATTGACAACTTCTCAGTTGTTGTAGCAAGTGCTGATGTTGAAAAATGCATGTATGATTTAATTCATGATTTAAATACAACAATTAAAGGTTCTACTGTTGAAATTGATGATGGTATAGCATTAATTGCTGTTGTAGGTAGAAATATGGCTAGTAAGCCAGGTATTTCTGGACAAATATTTGGTGTTTTAGGTGAACATAACATCAATATTAAGATGATTGCTCAAGGAGCAAGAGAATTAACAATTATTGTTGGTGTATTAAATAGTGATTTTGAAAAGACAATTAACACAATTTATAATCACTTTGTAAAATAGGTAGTTTATGGAAAAGTGTAAAAATTGGATTTATTCAAAAGGACGCGATTTAGAAATCACAATGTATAATGCCATCTTTTTAAATGATAAAGAAGATTTACTTACAAGTCTAACTTTATATTTATCTGAAGATGGGGGTTTTGGTAATCAACTATATTATAATAAACTAGGTTCTACAATTGTTGAAACTTATTATGCAATGAAAATATTGATTGATTGTTGTTATGATTTAGGTGATCAAGATGATATTATAGAAAATGCATATGATTATTTATTTAATAATAATTTCACATCTACTCCTTATTTTGCAGGACTTGTTGGATGTGGTTTAGCTTTACTTAATAAAGATGGTAAAAACTATAAGAAATGTGTTGAGCTTAATTCAAGAGTTAAAAACGAATATAGTTCTAAAGATTTAGATACATTTAAAAGCTATATTTTATATGCAAATGCAACAAAAGATAAAGATATTATTGAATTACTTAAAAAGGATTTAGTTACAGTAATAGAAACACTTGATATAGAGCCATTTGAGCTAATAAATAATAGTTTATTAGTAACTGATGAATTAATGCCTAAAATCAAGGAAAATATCAAAAAATTAAAGAAATCAAGACTTGAATCTGGTGCTTGGTTATATGAAGATATAGATGATATCGAAACTATTAAAAAAAGTGGTACACTAACTATTAATAATATGCTTATATTAAAGAATTTTAAGGCGATTTAATCGCCTTATTTTTTATAGCAAAAAAACATTAGAAAAAAATCGAATTTTGTGATATAATATAATTAGGCAAGAATCGCAACATGTAAAAGCAACATGTCTAGAAAGGTGATAAAAGTGACTCTTCTTGAGATCAAAGAATATATCACAGAAAGAATAGATAAAGATATTGTTGTTAAGCAAAAGATTTCTCATAGAACAGTTCCTGTACAATACGAGGGGAAGGTCAAGGAAGTTTATGATAATCTTTTTATTATCGAACTTAATAATACAAGACTTAAAAACAAACTCGTTACTTTCAATTATCGTGATGTATTAACTAAATCAATTGTTCTAATTGATAAATAATAAAGGCATACTTCTATTGGTATGCCTTATTATTTTTATAAATCTAATTCTTTATTATCAAGCATTTTTATAATTGGACTCTTATACATAAATATATCGCTTTGAATATCTATTGTTGTACCACTATTTCCACTATCTTTGCTTGATGTACCACAATGATATATAATTTCATTCTTATAGCCAAAATCTAAAACTATATATCTATCATGAAATGTCTTATTCTCTTTTAAAACTAATTCAATATTAGTATCTTTTTTAAAATCATCAACAAAACTACTATTCATCGTTTTATTCTTATTATCAGAGAAAATTGTTATTTTTATATTAGGTTTAACACATTTAAGTAATTGTAGAGTTTTAATATCTATATAATCATCTATAACAAATATAGTATGTTTAGCTAGACTAAAAATCTTTTGATAAGCTAAATCAGATTCTATTCTCTCACCCTTTAAAAATACAAATTGTTTATATGTTTTAGGATCAATAAAATTATCCATAACTGTTTCTAATTTTTTTCTTATCAGTTTATTCTCATTCTTAAGTTTTTCAATATCTTTTTCATTTTTATAAGTTGTACCAGTTACCTTTAATAATTCATTTGAGGATAAAAGATTATTTGATTCAATAATATAATCCTTCATTTGTTTAAATGTATCAATTAATATAATACTTTGCTTAGTAGCAAGTTCACCTTTTAAAATAGTCATAAGCATATATATGCCTGGTTCAGTAAACGCATATGGAAGGTATACACGACCTCCTTTAATCCCTTCAGTTTGCATTATCGTGGTCAAATTTTTTGACCTCGATATATAATCTATTTCATCTTTAGATAATTGAAATCTATATCTTTCAGGAAATTTCTCTATATTATTCTTTACCTGCTGATTAAAAGTTTTTGTAGTATAACCATAGATTCTAGCTAGTTCAAAATCCAACATTACTTTTACTCCTCTTATTTCATAAATCATAGATTCTATTTTCTCATTATTTAATTCTGGAATTATCTCTTCTTTTTTATTCATTAATAGCACTCCTTTTCTCATGGTAAAATTATATAGAGAAAAGGATATTCTGTCAATAAAAAAATGGCTTTTTTACGCAATTTTTCAAAACGCGAAAATCTAAAGCCATTTTCCATATATTTAAGGTTATATTTAATAAATTTTTATAAAAATAAACAAAAAAAGATACAGGTGGCATCCTGTATCTAATTTTAATTTTATCCTTTTACTGCACCTAATGTTAGACCCTTCATAATGAATCTTGATAAAGCGAAGTAAACGATTGCTAGTGGAACGATTGCTAGGAAGATAGCCATATAGATTAGACCAAAGTCTAGCGCACCGTTACTTGCAGAATATAATTGCGAAATTACAATTGGAAGTGTCTTCTTATCTGCATCAATTACTAATATTAATTGTGGAATGAAGTAGTTGTTCCAACTTGCAACGAACGCAAAGATTGCTTGTACTGCTAACGCAGGCTTCATAACTGGAAGTACAATTTGATGGAAAATTCTAATTTCTCCAGCACCATCAACACGAGCAGCTTCTACCATTTCAAATGGTAATACAGATTCCATATATTGTTTAATATAGAAGAATGTAACTGGAGCAGCTATTGAAGGTAAAATTAATGGGAAGAAATGATCAATCCATTTTAATTTATAACACATTGCAACGAAACCAGTAGTTGAAACTTGTGTAGGTATCATCATAACTACAAGGATAAATGTAAATGCAGCATTTCTAAGTTTAAATCTATACATATGAATACCATAAGCAATAATTGTTGAGAAATAAACGCAGCATAAAGTTGCACCAATAGCAACAATTGCACTATTTCCCATTGCTCTTAAGAAGTTTGTATTATATCTAGATAAGAAACTTGTCTTACCATCTACTGAGAAGAATACCTTGTATACGTTATTAAAAAATTCACCTTTAGGAACAGCAGAGAAACCATGCCTAATACTTATATTATCTCTTGTTGAGTTAACAAGTAATACATAAATAGTAAATAAACATAAGAAAGTTAATATACATAAAACAGTATAAACAAATATCTTTCTGGCTGTCATATATGCTTTACTCCAGAAAACACTTCTATTTTCACCTTTATACATTATGCAGTCACCTTCTTTGCTTTTCTTGCTTTTCTCTTAGCTTTTGCAGCTGACATATCTGTTGATGTTGTCTTATATACACCAAAGCTTAATACAGCTGTTAATAAGAATAATAGTAATGATAATGCACCAGCTCTACCATAATCCTTATTAGTTCCTAAGAATCTATTTAAGTACATAATAACAGTCATTATTTGGTTTTCAGATCCACCAGTTGTAGAGTTAGGTATCAAGTTTGCCGGAATATCGAACATCTGGATACCACCAATTAATGAAGTTAAGAATACATAAATAAAGATTGGCATTAATAAAGGCATTGTGATGTCTTTAAATGTTCTAATTGGACCAGCACCATCGATTGTTGCTGCTTCGAAGATAGAGTCATCGATTCCCATAACACCAGCCATTAGAAGAATTGTAGTATTTCCAAACCACATAGTAAAGTTAATTAATGCAACTACCCAACGTTGAGCCCATTTTTGACTTGAGTTAAAGAACGAAATATCACCCTTACCACCATAGAATAGTGCTCCAAGTGGACCTGATGATTGGAACATAGATGCAAATAATTGTGCCATCGCAGTAGCCATTATTAAGTTAGGCATATAAATAACAGCTTTAAAGAATCCAGCACCTTTTAGTTTTAATCTACTATCAGTAAACCATACGGCTAAAACAAGTGAAACAATTAACTGAGGGATAAAGCCCATAAATTGCATAAGCATTGTTTGACCAAAATATTTTAGCCAGTCATTACTACTAAATAAGAATTTAAAGTTTTCAAAATCATTCCAACCTTTATTAACAATTGATACACCAGCTTTTTTAACGTTTTCAAAAGCGTAAATAAATGTTGTAATCATTGGATATAATTGGAATATAGCATAAATAATGAAGAAAGGTAAAATAAAGATATAACCCCATTTAGCATAGCTTAATGTTTTTCTTTTTTTAATTCTACCTGCCATAAAATACCTCTTTTAAAAAAATTATTTTTTGTTTTTTAAATATAATTATAGGAGAAACCACTGCGTGGTTCCCCCCATAATTTATAATTATTAAAATTATTTAACTAAAGTACTGAATTAAGCATTAATTGTGATTCCAGCATCAGTAATTTGTACTTTTGAATCAACCTTGATTTGAGCTTTCTTAGTTGAATCCTTAGAATCATCTTCATATCTTAATGAAGTAGCTTCACCAAGAGCCTTAACATAAGCAGCTTGAGCTGCAGTAGCAGTCTTAGTTCCTTGGAAGTAAGGTCTGAATGCATTTTGAATATTTTCACAAATTTGTTGGTCAAAATCAGATGCTTTTGATAAGTCAGCTGATTTTACTGATTCAGCATAAATTTTGAATACGTTTTGTCCACCGAATAACTTAGAGTTACCATCAGCAGATGCAGCAAGAGCGTTCATAGCAGCTTCATCATTACAGAAGTCACCATATTCTTTAGCTAAGTCAGTTAAAATTTGAGTATCAGTAGTCATCTTAGCGATGATATCTTTAACTGTATCTTTGATTTCTTCATTTTCAACAGCTTTCTTAGTAGCAGTTAGCCAAGTTCCACCCCAGAACCATGAAGCATAACCTTTAACAGCTCTATATCCTAGATCACCGTTAGCATCTGGTTTAGCATTTCCGTTTAGACAGAAGTCTGTGAACCATGGACATGAGAATACGCATAAGCATTGTTCTCCACCTTGAGCTTTACCCCAATCTTCACCCCATAGACCATATGTATCAGCAGTAGACTTAATATAGTTATCATCAACGAATTGCTTTGTATCAATAATCCATTGATATAATTGTTTGTCAATTGTAATTTCTGATCCATTGTACATCTTTGCAGATAAATTGTTTTGGTAAACTCTGAACCAGTCATCAGTACCAATGTTCATATAGTACTTGTATTCAGTAGTTGAACCTTCTTTAAATCCTTTAGCCTTTAATTCACCAGCAGTTGTTTTGTATGCATCCCAAGTATTTAATTTAGCACCCATATCAGCGTTATCACCAAATGCAGCTTTAGCAACTTTGTTGTTGTAAGCAATGATACCTGGAGTAGCTTGCCATGAAGAACCTACTAATTTACCAGAAGCATTAGTAACGATATCTTTTGTATATTTGTATTGTTTAGATTGATCAATTCCTAGAGCACCCATATCAGCTACATAATCAGATTTAACATATTTTGTAGCATAGTCTGCTTCGAAACAGAACATATCAACCATTTCATTTTCTAGACCTGTATCTAGAGCGCCTTGGTAAACAGCTGATTGGTTAGCTGATTGTACCCAGTTAATAACAACACCATTCTTTAAAGTTGTTTTTGAACCTTCAGCTTTTTCTACATCTGGATATAACTTGTTTAATCTAGTTTTGAATTCATCATTCCAGCAATAGAAATTGATTGTACCTTTTGATTTTTTCTTACCGCATCCAACGATAGCAAATGCAGCAGTTAATGCTAATAAAACACCACTAATAGTTTTTTTCATTTTTTCAATCTCCTTTTCATTTTTATATTAGTTTTAGTTTTAACGAAAGCGTTTTTACCGCCTTGTCAAACATATTATAGCAACTATTTAACCATTAGTCAACTTTTTTTGGCAAAAATTTTACATTTTCTTTAGATTTTTTTTAAAAATTCTTTTCATTTATTGATTTTTACTATTTAAAATATTAATTTTATTAATAATTATATTATTTTATTGCTTTTAAAGCGCTTTTAAGATATAATTTCAATTAGACGTTAAGTCAAATATTTAATATAAGAGAGGAAAAAATATGAAATTTGGTTATTTTGACGATGCAAAACGTGAATACGTTATCACAACACCTAGAACACCTTATCCATGGATCAACTATCTAGGAACACAAGGGTTCTTCTCTCTAATCTCTAATACAGCTGGAGGTTATTGCTTCTATAAAGACGCTCGTCTTCGTAGAATTACTCGTTATCGTTATAACAACGTTCCAATTGATATGGGTGGACGTTACTTCTATATTAATGATAATGGAACTATTTGGAATCCAGGATGGTCACCTGTTAAAACTGAACTTGATAGTTATGAATGCCGTCATGGTATGGGTTATACTATCATTTGTGGTAAAAAGAATGATTTAAAAGCTGAAGTTACATTCTTTGTTCCACAAAACTATGATGGTGAAGTTCAACAAGTAGTTTTTACAAACGAAGGTACTACTTCTAAAACATTCAAATTATTCTCATTTGCAGAATGGTGCTTATGGGATGCACAAGATGACTGTACAAACTTCCAAAGAAACTTCTCAACTGGTAGAGTTGAAGTAAAAGATTCTGTAATCTATCATAAAACAGAATATAGAGATAGAAGAAACCATTATGCTTTCTATTCAGTTAATGATACAATCGATGGATATGATACAGATAGAGATGCATTTATTGGATTATATAATGGATTTAACAATCCTCAAGCAGTTTTAGATGGTAAAGCTACTAATTCATTTGCTGATGGATGGAGTCCAATTGCATCACACTATAAAGAAATTACATTAGCTCCAGGAGCAACTAAGACATTAGTATTCATTTTAGGATACGTTGAAATGCCTCAAGCTGAAAAATTTGAAGCTGATGGAAAAACTATTAACAAAGTTAAAGCTCAAGCAATGATTGAAAAATATGACACACCTGAAAAAGTTCAAGCTGGTTTAGCTGAATTAAAGGCTGCTTGGGATAAATTACTTGGTATTTTAAATGTAAATACTCCAAATGATAAAGTAGATAGAATGGTTAACATTTGGAATCAATATCAATGTATGGTTACATTCAACTTATCACGTTCTGCTTCTTACTTCGAGTCAGGTATAGGTAGAGGTATGGGATTTAGAGATTCTAACCAAGATATATTAGGATTTGTTCATCAAATTCCTGATAGAGCAAGAGAAAGAATTATTGATATTGCATCAACACAACTTCAAGATGGTGGATGCTACCATCAATATCAACCACTTACTAAGAAAGGTAATGCTGATATCGGTGGAGACTTCTCTGATGACCCACTATGGATGATTTTATCAGTTTCTGCATACATTAAAGAAACTGGAGATTGGACTATTCTAGATGAAATGGTACCTTATGATAATGATATGAGCGTTGCTCAAACTATGTTAAAGCACTTAGATGTATCATTCTACCATATCGTAAACAATTTAGGACCTCATGGTCTTCCTCTAGCAATGCGTGCTGACTGGAACGACTGTATTAACTTATCTTGTTATTCAGATACTCCAGGTGAATCATTCCAAACTTATACAAACCCTAAATTTAAGGCTGAAGGTGGATACTCTAAGATTGCTGAATCAATCTTTGTAGCTACATTATTCACTTATGTTGGACCTAACTATGTTGCTATTTTAAAACATTTAGGAAAAGATGCTGAAGCTCTTAAAGCTCAAGCTGAAATCGATAAGATGAAAGCTAATGTTATGAAACATGCATTTGATGGAGATTGGTTCTTAAGAGCATATGATGCAACAGGTGCTAAGATGGGTTCTAAAGAATGTGAAGAAGGTAAGATCTTCATTGAACCACAAGGATTTGCTGTTATGTCAGAAATCGGTAAAGCTGAAGGTGCTGATATTAAGACTTTAAACTCTATTGATAAATACTTAAATACTAAGTTTGGATTAGTATTAAATAATCCTTGCTTCACTAAGTACTATATCCAATATGGTGAAATTTCTACATATCCAGGTGGATATAAAGAAAATGCAGGTATCTTCACTCATAACAATGCATGGATTATCTGTGCTGAAGCTTATGCTGGTAGAGGAGATAAAGCATTTGAATACTATTCAAAGATTGCTCCTGCATTCACTGAAGAAACTTCAGATATTCATAAGACTGAACCATATGTTTATGGACAAATGATCGGTGGTAAAGATGCTGGATCTGATGTTGGTCAAACTGGTAAGAACTTCGGTCAAGGAAAGAACTCATGGTTAACAGGTACTGCTGCTTGGAATATGGTTGCTATTAGCCAATACATTTTAGGTATTGCTCCTGATTTTGACGGATTAAAGGTTGATCCATCAATTCCAGCAGAATGGAACGGATTTAAGGCTACTAGACAATTTAGAGGTGCTACATACAATATTACAATCAACAACCCTAAACATGTATGTAAAGGTGTAGCTAGTATGATTGTTGATGGTAAAGCTATTAATGGTAATGTAATTCCACCATTTGAAAATGGAGTTCATGAAGTAATTGTTACTTTAGGTTAAAAATAACTAAAATAAATTAAGAAGAGACAATTTTGCCTCTTCTTTTTTTGTGCAAAAAAACACCATATTTAGCTTTTTAAATCAAAAACACATATTTATTAATGAAATTAATAAAAAGCTAAATTTAGACACAAAAAAGGCACTCCGAAAGGAATGCCTTTATAATTAGAGTTTAAAACTATACTAAGATGATATCTAGACCAGAGTCGATAACTTGAGTTTCATCAAAGTTCATTTGGATATAGAATTCATCTCCAACTTGTCTTTCAGCAGATGGAATGATATATTCTTTACCATTTACGATAACTTTAACGAATCTTTCTTTACCATAGTCTAATACTGTATCAACTTTACAAGCGATACCTTCTTCAGCTTCAAATACTTGGTAAATTGAAACTTTGAAGTCTAATGATGTAGTCCAACTTGCTCTACCTTTTGATTTGTAGATCTTTCTTACCATTGGATCTGGTGCAATACAGTTATATCCTTCAATGAAGAATCTGCATTGGTTAGGTACTTTAGATTCTTTATCTCTAACGATTGAACCACTGAATGTAACAGTCATATCTAGTGGAGCAATTTCATAAGCTTCAGCATCTAACATAATTTGCTTTAAGTCAATATCGATAGTTGTATCATCATCAACATCAACACCATGTTCAGTTGTAGCGAACATAACGTTACCATTAACATTTAATTCATATAAAATACAATCATCAACATCTTCTCTTAATACAACTTTAGCTTTGATAGATCCTTTTCCAAGAGTAACAGCTTTTGTAGGGATAATAACATCTACTTTACCATCTTCTACATATTCACTAATTGCTGGTGGAAGATCAATTGCATTACCAACAACAGTTAATTGGCTACCTGCAACTGTTCCTTGGAATGTAACATTCTTAGGAATTCTTTCTTTAATTCTTTCTTCTGTGATAGCATCAAATACATGTACCTTTTTCTTTTCGATAGCAGCTTTGATGATATCTCCCATATGAATATCAACATCATCAAGAGTCTTAACAGTAACTTTTGATTCATTGTCTTGGATAGTTCCATCTCCGAAATATCCATAGATTAAAGTTTCAGAACCTAGTGTTTCAACTAAGTTTACATAAACATCAACGATTTCATAATCTTCTAATGACATCTTCTTTTCATTGTAAACTGTACAGTTTTCAGGTCTGATACCTACAGTAATAGGCTTATTACCATTCATATAACGAATAGGAATTCTATTAGCTAATGAATATGGCATATTGATTTTAACACCACAATCTAATGAGAATGTAACTGATGAACCTGTCTTTAATACAGTACCATCATAGAAGTTCATTTGTGGAGTACCAATGAAACCAGCAACGAATTTATTTCCTGGATAGTTGAAAAGGTTTCTAGGAGTATCAATTTGTTGGATATAACCATGTCTCATAACAACGATTCTAGTACCCATTGTCATGGCTTCGATTTGGTCATGTGTTACATAAATAAATGTAGTTTGTAATTTCTTATGTAGGTTAGAAATTTCAGTACGCATGGATGCTCTTAATTTTGCATCTAGGTTAGATAGAGGTTCGTCTAGTAAGAATACTTTTGGTTCACGAACGATAGCACGTCCTAAAGCAACTCTTTGACGTTGACCACCTGATAGAGCTTTTGGTTTTCTATCTAGGTATTCTTCAATTTCTAGAATGTAAGCAGCAGTTTGTACTCTTTGCTTAATTTCTTCTTTTGGATATTTTGCAATCTTTAATGAATAAGCAATGTTATTGAAAACTGTCATATGTGGATATAGCGCATAGTTTTGGAAAACCATTGCGATATTTCTATCTTTTGGTAAGTAATCATTAACTACATCTTCATCAATTTTTAATTCACCGGCTGTAATATCTTCAAGTCCAGCGATCATTCTTAGTGTTGTAGATTTACCACAACCAGATGGTCCTACGAATACGATAAATTCTTTATCTTCGATTTCCATTGTAAAGTCATTTACAGCTTTAACACCACCAGGGTAAACTTTGTAAATGTGTTTTAAACTTAAATTTGCCATAGCTTTTTTACCTCTTTTTCAAATATTTTTCGTATTGCTACATTTCTATAATAACACACATGATTTTCTTTGTAAACCCTTTATTTTCATTTATAAAAGGGAAATTTACTAAAAATTTAATGCGCTTACATCCTATTTTTCGTCCTTAATTAGTGTTAATTCTCCTGAAAAAACGCCAATTGTAGCGATTCCTGTATCAATTATGATGTTTCCGCTTTCATCTAGGTCCTTTACAACGCCTTCTATTCCATCACCATAGTAATTTAATCTCACCTTTTTGCCCATCAAATAGGAATTATTTCTGTTTAGTTCTATTACTTCCTTAATGTTATTTTTTTCATATGTTTCAACTAATATTTCTAATACCCTTTTTGATAGTTTTAAATTATCCACTAAAATTCCTTTTTCTAAGTATATTGATGTAGCAATGATACTTTCTGGAAATGCCTTAGTATTGGTATTTATGCCAAATCCGATAATTGCATCTATCTTATCAGTTATTATAGTTTCAATTAGGATTCCACATAACTTTTTATCATTTAAAAAGATGTCATTTGGCCACTTAATTTTAACATCTAAATTAAAATCTTTTAATGCCTTAAAAACAGCATACGAAGCAATCAAACTTAAGTGTTTTGGATCTCCTTTTACATTTTTTATTAGTATAGATGATGTTAAGCTATTTCTATCATCAAACCAGCTTCTAGTAATTCTTCCTTTTCCTTTTGTTTGATGCTTTGCAGTAACTAAGGAATAATTATCTAATTTTTCTAGATTATTTCTTATGTAATTATTTGTTGAATCCACTACATCTAATTCAATTACCATAACAATCACATCCTCAAATTAATTATATTCTATTTTATTTAATAAAAAAAGACTGATGATTTAACATCAGTCATTTTTAATTCAATTATAAGAATAGTAATAATAGTAATCCTGCAGCAACTGCAGATCCAATTACACCTGCAACGTTTGGTCCCATTGCATGCATTAATAAGAAGTTTTCAGGATCTTCTTTTAATCCTTCTTTATGAACTACTCTAGCAGCCATTGGTACAGCAGAAACACCAGCAGCACCAATCATTGGGTTTGTCTTTCCATGATCGATTAAGCACATTAACTTTCCGAAAGCAACACCAGCAGCTGTAGCTATTGCGAATGCACAAATACCTAGTGCGAAAATCTTAAGTGTATCAACAGTTAAGAAGTTATCACCTGTAGCTGTAGCACCAACGCATAATCCTAAAAGAATAGTTACAGTATATAAAATTGTATTTCCAGCAGCTTCAGTTAATTTAGGAACTACGCCACTTTCCTTAATTAAGTTACCTAACATTAAGCATCCAATAAGTGGTGCACAACTAGGTATTAATATAATACAAACAAACATTACTATAACAGGGAATAAAATCTTTTTCTTCTTACTAACTGGTTTTAATTCTTGCATCTTAATTTGACGCTCTTTCTTAGTTGTAAGAAGTCTAATGATTGGTGGTTGAATGAATGGTACAAGCGCCATATATGAATAAGCGGCAACACTTATACTTGCTAAATATTCAGGAGCAAGTGATTTTGTTACTAATATAGCTGTAGGTCCATCAGCTCCACCTATAATACCAATACTAGATGCAACGTTAGGAGCAAATCCTAAAGCTAGTGCACCTAAGAATGTTAAGAAAATACCAATTTGAGCAGCAGCTCCTAAAATCATAGTCTTTGGATTACCAATAAGTGGTCCAAAGTCTGTTGTAGCTCCAATGCCTAAGAAAATTAAGCATGGATATATACCCGTTTTAACACCCATATATAGGTATCCGAGTAATCCTGAATAAGATTCAGGTGTAACTATTTCACCAGCATCATTTATTACAGCTGCTTGATGATTAAATATCCAGTCGCCAATATTACTAGATAGCATTGACATGTTAGCAAGTAACATACCAACACCGATTGGAATAAGTAAATAAGGTTCAGCATCTTTAAATATTGCGACAAATATAATTACCAAGGC
>JAILKD010000034.1 GCA_024694145.1 bacterium
AATAAAAAAATAGTTTTACTACAATGTAGAAAACTAAATGGATTTGAACTTAATTTAAGAAAATTATCAAAATTAGAATAAAAAAGGCATATTTTTTGCCTTTTTTTATATATATTTATATATATTTTATATAAATATATATAAAAAAAGGCAAAAAATATGCCTTTTTTATTCTAATTTTGATAATTTTCTTAAATTAAGTTCAAATCCATTTAGTTTTCTACCTTGTAGTAAAACTATTTTTTTATTCATATCAGGTCTTACTTCAAAACTAGTTTTATTGTTATGAATAATAATATCACCTATTGCATAATTAGGTATTTTAGTTAGTTTTGATATAAGTTCGACAAATTCTTTTGGTCTAACTCCATCGTTTCTACCAAGATTAATTTGATAATAAGAGTAAGATATATTTTTCTTATTTGAAGTTTGTTCTTTTTTACGTCTTTTATATGGTTCTTCTATTTCAATTTCATTATATTCTTTAACTTCATTTTTAACAATTTTATCTAGTAATGCATTTAAAATATCGATACCATCATAACCTTCAGCAAGTAGTTTATTAATAATTGGTTTATAAGTGTTTTTCTTATCTGAATTATCAATAATTTCAGTTATGTCATTATATATTTTCTTTTGTTTTTGCTTAACAATTTCTTCAACAGATGGAATTTCTTTTTTCTCCATCTTACTTTTTGTATATTTTTCTATTTCAAAAACTCTATTTCTACCTCTACCTGTAACAAAGCTTAAAGATACTCCAGATTGTCCTGCTCTACCTGTTCTACCAATTCTATGAACATAAGATTCATCATCTTGAGGCAAATCATAATTAAATACTGCTTCTACCCCTTTAACATCTATTCCTCTAGCTGCAACATCTGTTGCAATTAAATACTTTGTTAAGCCATTTCTAAATGATTTCATTACTCTATCACGTTGCACTTGTTTTAAATCTCCATGTATACCATCAGTTGCATAATCATGAGCTTGAAGTGCACTAGTTAATTCATCAACCATGCTTTTTGTATTGCAAAAAATTATAGCTGAATTAAAAGAATAAAAATCAATTAATCTAATTAATAAATCAGTTTTACTCGATTGTTTTACTTCATAATAATATTGTTTAGTAGTTTCAACAGTTAGTGTTTTAGCTTTAATTTTAATGTTGATTGGATCTTTTAAATATTTTTTACTTACTCGTCTAATTTCATCAGGCATTGTAGCTGAAAATAAAGTTGTTTGACGTGATTCTGGTGTAGTTTTTAATATAAACTCTATATCATCAATAAAGCCCATTTTAAGCATTTCATCAGCTTCATCAAGCACAAGCATTTTAATATTAGAAAAATCAATTGTGCCTCTATTCATATGATCAATTATTCTACCAGGAGTTCCAATAATAATATGTGGTTTACTCTTTAAATCTTTTAATTGTTTATCATAACTTTGACCACCATAAATAGTTGTGATTCTAATATTTTTGTTATATTTTAATAGTTTTATATATTCTGCATAGACTTGTAGGGCAAGTTCTCTTGTTGGAAGCATTACTAAACCTTGTACATTACTATTTTTTGGATTGATTTCATCAATCATTGGTATTGCAAAAGAAAAAGTTTTACCAGTACCAGTTTGTGCTTCACCAACAACATCATAACCTTCAATAATTTTAGGAATAGCTTCATTTTGAATATCTGTTGGAGAGCTAAATCCTAAATCTTCTATGGCTTTTTTTAAGTTTACGCTTATATTCATATCATTAAATAATACTTTTTCCATATAATTCTCCTTAAACACAAAAGAATTATAACATAATAAATATAAAAAACACACATAAAAGCGTTTTTACGTGTGTCATTATTCTTTCTTCTTCTTTTTTGGCATTTTTAGTAGCCCAACAATTATAGAAATTATAGCCAGAGCTATTAAAGTAATTCTAATGCATAAAGTTAAATATTTATCAAATGGTTCAGTAAAGAAAATGTATGTTCCTATAGTGATTAAGAATATGTTAAAATACTTAATTAAGCCATTTAATAAAGGATTTTTAAATAATTTAACTCCACCAATTGAATGATATCCTCTAATTATTTCAATTAGCCCAAATATATAAATAACAAGGCCTATTGCTCTGCTTAAATTGAAGAATTTATCCTCTTCATGAGAAATTAGTATAAAGCTTATCAAACCAATTGATGCACATTCAATAATAGTAAGCAAATTAATTAATTTATTTTCTTTTTTCTTAAATGCGTAAGGTAGTAAGAATATTAATGCATAAACAATTAATAATATTCCTAAAATAAAACGCATTTTGCCTTCAATAAATTCTCTTGGTTTACTAAAGAATGTAAGTATTAATAAAACAATACATGCTACACCAGAAATTATGTAGAATATATAAAATATTGATTTTTTTAGTGTGATTTTTGTATCAACATCTTTTACTTCTACTTCTTCATTAGTTTCATTAACATTACTTTCTTCTAATTCTATATTATTTTTCTTATTTTTTCGCCTTATCATTAATTAAATCCTGAACTGCTTCCTTTATATCATTTCTAGATAAACAGTAATCTAGTGTTGCTTCAACAAATCCAACAACTGAACCAATATCATAACGTTTTCCAGTTAGTTCATATGAATATACTGGTTTTGTTACACTTAAACGCTTAATAGCATCAGTTAATTGAATTTCATTTCCAGCACCTCTACCTTGTGTTTCTAGATATGTAAATATATCTGGTGTAAGGATATATCTACCACTTATTGCTTTTCTACTTGGAGCTTCTTCAACTTTTGGTTTTTCAACTAAATCTAGGACTAGTGATAATTTTTCATCGTCAGCAGTTTTACAAATTCCATAACTTGAAACATCTTTAGGATCAACTACTTTTACACCTAAAACTGGTGCATCAACTTTTTCATATGCTTCAATTAATTGCTTAATAGCAGGTTTTCTGCATCTCCATAAATCATCACCTAAAAGTAGGGCAAATGGGTCATTACCCGCAAATGATTTTGCGCATAAAACAGCATGCCCTAATCCAATTAATTCTTTTTGTCTAACAAAGAAAATGTTAACTTTTTTAAGCAATTCAGTTATTTCATCAAACTCTTTATCTTTATGTTTTTCTTTTAATTTGTATTCAAGTTCAAAATTTCTATCAAAGTGATTAATAATAGAATTTTTATTAGCACTAACAATAATTAAAATATCAGTTATACCTGCATCTACACATTCTCTTACAATATATTCAATTGTTGGTGTATCAACAATTGGAAGCATCTCCTTTGGAATTGCTTTTGTAACTGGTAAGAAACGCATACCATATCCAGCAGCTGGAATTACTGCCTTTGTTACTTTACCCATATATAACCCCTCCTATACATGTTTTTGACTGCCTTTGGCTAATCTTAAGTTTTCATTATTCATTATTTCATCAATTTCCATAGCTTTACCAAATAAATATCCTTGGTAATAATCTACTTTTAATTCTTTCAATCTATCAAATGAATCTTTGTCTTCAATAAATTCACATAATACTTTAAACTGAATATTTGAATATTTTTGACTTCTTTTTCCAAGATCTTTAATATTACCAATAATATCATAAACAAGTTCGTTTTCTTTTGCATTCTTTACTAAATCACCATCAATTTTAACAAGTTCAAATGCATTTGTTTGGAAATATTTCATAGATGTTTGACCAGCACCATAATCATCTATAGCAAATACAAAGCCTTTTTCTTTAAGTTCACATATTTTATCTAGTGCTTTCTTTTCATTTTTAAATTCGTCTTCTTCAGTTATTTCAATAACAAATCCATTTGGATCCATATCATATCTTTCAAATAAAGCAGTTATATCATCAATAAATGTATCATGTTCTAAGCAGTTCATAGAAATATTAAATGTAACATAACATTTTAATTTCTTTCTATCTACATTTAGAAGCATATTTTCCCATAAGTAAGAGTTAATTTCATATTCAAGGCCAGCTTGTCTAGCGATTTCTAGGGCAAGTGGTGGAATTACATAACTATCATTATACCACCAGCGCATTAAGCATTCTAAACCTCTAACTTCAAAATCAACTGCTTTACCATTTTCATCAAATTCTACCTTACCACCAACAAGTGGTTGAAAATAACTTTTTATTTTTAATTGCTTTTTAAGTTTATCAAGTAATTCTCTTTTACTAACTTCAAATTCTTTAGCTTTATATGAATCTTTCTTGTTATTCATTTCAATAACTTTATTTCTAACCTCGTCCATTAAAGCCATATCTTTAATAAGTTGGTTACATAGCATTTTTGCTGTTTCACCAAGCTCAAAATCAAAGTCAAAAATTGTTACATGTTTATTTTTACGTTTAGCTAAAACATATTTAGGATACATCTCAATAATGTTTTCTTTTAATGCTTTTTGTCTTGCTGTATTATTTAATAAAACAAATGGTAAAAATACTAAAAAGCTAATAGCTATACAAATAAATTGAATTAAAATTGCTAGTCCACTACCTGTTGCATCATATGCATTATATATAATCAAACTAAGTGCAGAACTATAAGTTGCTGATATATTTATTCCAAATGCTAAAACTAAATAATAAGATGTTATAGTTGTAACTACAGGAATAATTAAACATGGAATTAAAGTTAATGGATTTAAATACATTGGAAATCCATAATATACTGCATTACTAACATTTAAAATAGTTGGTGCAACACTTACTCCACCATAAATCTTATCTTTTTTTCTTCTACCAAATATTAATACTGTAAAAACAAAACCAAATATTAAAGGTAATCTTACAAACAAAACAAAAAAGTTATTGTTTAAAATACTTGATCCTGCTACTTCTGTTATTTGTATATTTAAACCAACACCAAAAAATGCAAACAAATTAGTAAAAAATGACATAATAACACCATTTATTACATCAAGATTACAATTTTTAAATATTATTTCAAAAGGCCAAGCTATTATTTCCATTAATTCACTTTTACCTGTAAATGATACAAAAAAACTAATTAAAGCTGTAGGAATAACAATTATTGCAAGCGGAAGTAATACTTTTCCAATTAAAACTGCTGTTTTATGTGCTTCTGTTGTATATACTTTGTAAATTGTTTCTTTCTTACTAACAAATTTAGAAAATACTTTTACAGAAATATAAGAATAAAGTATACCAACAAATATATATTTTATTCCACAAGTAAAAACTAAATTAGCATCATCTTCATTTGATGAAAAATTCGTAATCATTGAAACGCATACAACATTCGTCACTAGAATAATTAGCATTATTGGAAATACTGTTATTTTATCTTTCATATACTTATATGTAAGTACAACAGTAAAATAAAGAGTATATATTCCAAGAGTAATATTATAAACGCTCAAAAAAGCATCATTCATTGATGGAAATATATTAGATTTTGCAAGAGCAGCCACAATGTATCCTATTAAAAGTATAGGTAATAATAAGGCTATAGTTGATTTAATATAGCCTAACATTTTATTATTAGCAAATCCTTTATACAATTTATAGTATACATTTTTAAAGAATTCTATAAACTTACTGCTTTTCTTTTCATCTTCTTCAATTCTAAATTTTTTACTGTTTATTACAGTATCCATAAAATCACCTTACAAAATAAAAGTGCCTAGAAATAGTCAAGAACGATGTTCCTGAAAAGTTGGTGGCCTCTTACTTATAAATTAGGATTCCTAATCGAATTAAGCATTCACACATTATAAGTCTTAGCCCCTAATAAATAAAAGTTTGGGTTCCGCATGTTTTCTAGGCAATTTAATTATAGCATTTATTTTGTTTAAAATCTATATAATTTAAATTATATATATTTTTTATGATACAAAAAAGGACTCAAATGAGTCCTAATTTATTATTTTAAAGCATCAATTAATTCAGCTTTTTTCATTTTTGAATATCCTTCGATATTCTTTTCTTTAGCCATTTCTTTTAATTCAGCAACAGTTAAATCATTTAAATCTTGCTTAGCTTCTTTCTTTGGAGCTTCAGCTTTAGTTTCTTTTTTAGCTTCTACTTTTGTTTCAGATTTAGCTTCAGCTTTTTTAGGAGCAGCCTTTTTTGGAGCTTCTGCAGTCTTTTCAGCTTCAACTACTTTTCCACTTGCTTTAGCTGAATCTATTTTTTCACCTTTATTTGCTTTCTTAGCAATTTCAATTAAATCTTTAAATCCTTCTTTATCAAAGATAGCAATTTCAGCTAATACTTTTCTATTAACTAAAACGTTAGCCTTATTTAATCCTGAGATTAATAAAGAATATTTGTAATCATTTGCTTTACAAGCAGCATTGATTCTTGAAATCCAAAGTTTTCTGAATTCTCTTTTCTTTTGTTTTCTATCTCTATAAGCATATGCTAATGAACGCATTACTTGTTCATGAGCTGTCTTATATAAAGTTCTTTTGCTTCCAAAATAACCTTTAGCTAATTTTAAAATTGCTTTACGTCTTCTTCTTGTTGTATATCCACCTTTAACTCTTGGCATGACTATTTACCTCCTAGTATAAACCCTTAATTCTCTTGATATCGCTACTTGAAATAGTAGTTTCTCCAGATAATTGACGGTTTTGTTTTGTTGTTTTGTTAGCTTTTAAATGTCCTGTATAAGCATGGTGACGCATAACCTTGCCTGTACCAGTAACTTTAATTCTTTTTGCTAATCCACGATGTGTCTTTTGTTTAGGCATAATTCTCTTCTCCTTTATTTTTCAATATTTGGTGCAATGACCATAAATAAGTTCTTCCCTTCTTGTTTTGAAGGAAGATCGATTTTACATGAATCACCTATCATATTAAGTAAATCATCCATAATTGCTTTACCTAATTCAGGTCTTCCTGCTAATCTACCCATTAATCTAACAGAAATCTTTACTTTATCTCCATCAGCTAAGAACTTTTTACAAGCTTTAGCCTTAGTTTCAAGATCATGAGTTTGAATTGTTACGCTAAGTCTAATCTCCTTAGTTTGAACAACTTTTTGATTTTTCTTGTTTTCTTTTTCACGTTTTTGTTGATCAAACTTAAATTTGTTATAATCTAAGATTTTAGCAACTGGAGTTTTAGCGTTTGGAGCAACTACTAATAAATCCAAATCAAGTTCATAAGCTTTATTTAAGGCATCATTTTTTGACATAACTCCTAGTTGTTCTCCTGTATTTGAAATAACTAAAAGCTCCTTAAATGGAATTTGCTCATTAACTAAATCGTTATTTTGTTTTTTTACTGGTTTAGTATTTACTGGTATTATATGAATCACTCCTTTAGATTTATAAAATAAATAAAGCGGACGATTTGCCCGCTTAAATATCAATTATTGTTAAATGACTTTTTTACCCATTCCTTCAGTAATCGGGTGAAAGCAGGCTGCTTTTCTTTCCATTTTATTTAATTCCTAACATATAATAATACTTTTTTTATCTTTTGTCAATACTTTATAAGTACTTTTCTTCAAATTCTTTAATAGGTATCGGTTTACTGTAGTAATACCCTTGAATTACATCGCATCCAAGCAGTTTTAACCTATCAACTTGCATCTTATTTTCAGCACCTTCAGCAAGTGAAATAAATTTTAATTCTTTTGCTAATGAAATAATATGTTTAATTACAATAACATCATTTTCTTTTTCATTTTTTGTTCCTAAATTATCAACAAAGCTTTTATCAATTTTCAAAGTATCTAGTGGCATTTTTGTAAGCATAGAAAGTGATGAATAGCCAGTTCCAAAATCATCCATAGAGATCTTAAAACCATTAGATCTAATATTATTCAATATTTCAAGCATTTGAACAGGATCATCATATGTGGCACTTTCTGTCAATTCAAAATCAATTAAATCATGACTAATACCATATTTATCAACAATATCATTTAAATGATTTAATATGTTTTTTTCATACATTACTTTTCTAGATAAATTTACTGATATAGGATATAGTTTTTTGCCCATACTTTTCCACTTAGATAATGCTTCACATACTTTGTTTAAAACAATATCATCAATTTTACCAATTGATAAATCTTTTTCAAAGAAAGGAATAAATTTATAAGGTGATAACAATTCTTTATTTTTATAATTCCATCTAACTAAAGCTTCAGCACCATTTAATTTTTCTGTTTTAATATCTATTTTAGGCTGTAAATATACAACAAACTCATCATTTACTATTGCTGTATCTAAATAAGCTTTAATATAGGTACTCCATAAAAAATCATCATGCATTTTATCTGTATAAATTATAATGTCTGTTTTATTGTTATTAACGCCTAGCTTTTGAGCAAGTTTAGCAGCATCAGCCACTCTATTACCTGATAGCATTGCTCTTTGCATAGGCACAACTCCACATCTATAACATATTTTATAATTTGGATCTTCTTCTAAAATAGATAAATCATTAAAAAATTTAGTTAGTTTTTCTTTGACCTCTTCTATAGGCATATCTTTAACAATCATACAGAAGTTATCATTATGACATCTTGCACTTGTATAAATATATTTTTCACTTTTCATCTTTTTAACTATATTACATAAGACCTTATTTGCTGCAATGTGCCCATAAACTTCATTTAAGATTCTAAATTCTTTTATGTCAAAATGAGCAAATATATAATCAGTTATTCCATAATCCTTAGGCATTTCTAAAAAAGGCACTATATGATTCCAATTATAATGATTTGTTATTGGATCAATAAATGACATATTGTATAAAAACTTTTTTTCTAGTTTTTCTCTATTATCATTTATTATGTCTTTAGCTCTATCGTTTACTATAGACATTTCATATAGAATTCTAATTTTGTCATTGCTTGTGAATAAAGATAAAACATTATAGTCATCTTTTATTGCTAAGTTAGAATAAAGTCTATTAGCATCATCATCTAGTCTAAGTTTATCATGTATATCTTTAATAAAATCTTTAGTTATTTCAACATCATTTTCGACTTCAATTGCATAAAAATAAGAATCTTCTAAAATTATACTTTCTAAATCTGATGGATAATCAATTCTATTATCATCAATCCTATATTCAATTCCTATTACATTTTTATCAATGCTTTTAATATAAAATAATCCAGGATAATCATATGTACCAAAAGAATTCGTATGTTTGTTAATTTTATTATCAATTATACCATTATAAAAATTACTAATAACAAGTTCATTAGCATCCATATAATATAGTATTCTTCTTGGTTTATAAAGTTGGTTAGATTTGTTTATATACATATCATCACCCCTTTAGAAATATTATATCTTAGATATAGATATTTAGTCAATTAAATACAAAAAAACAATTGCTATTCTTAGGAAAATTCGCCAGATACTTTCCTAAAAATTCATCCGCCAAAATGAATTAGCAATTGTCCTTTTTTAATATCCTTTTTAAACTATGTCAGTCAAGAGAAAAAGTGGCTGTCCATACACGTGGAATAGTTTAAAAATTATTGTAATAGCATTTCTTTGTTTGTTTCGATAATTGATAAGACTTTTCTTCCATACCCTCTTTTTTGGTAGAAAGGAAATAAATACATATTTTCTAATTCACCATCAATGATTGTAACAACACCAATCATTTCATCATCTTTAGTTAAAACCTTGTAAATATATCCTTCTTTGATTTCAGCTTCAAGTCTTTCTTCTGTTGAATGAATCGATATTTTGTCACCTAAAGCAAAATAATGAGGGAAAAGTTCTAACACAATATCATTAATTACTTTTAAGACTTCGCTTTGATCATCTTCTGTAGCCTTAACAATGTTTAAATCTTCCATGTTTTTCTCCCTTCTTTTGGATTAGAATAGGCATTCATTACCAATTCTAACTATATTATAGCATATGAAAGCGTAGTTTTCAATACTTTATTTATAAAATTTTTTAAATTTTATAAATAATTTTACAAAAATGAAAAATGATTTTCATATGAAAACGCTATGCAATAAAAAAGTGAACTAGAATTTTAGTTCACCTTTAAATCTCCTTAATCCAACTAATGCGCACCCTTCAAGAAACGGCTTATTAATGCTATTTAAATATTCTTTTATTTCATCTGATTCAGCACCCGGTTGAATCAAAACTGCTTTAAAATCTTTATTAGTCTCTTTTAAATATTTTAATCCTAAAACAGGATTTATACACAAATCTATGACCTCTACTTCTTCTTCTATCGAGTTAATATCCCTATACTCTTTGTGTACACCATAAACTTTATAGCCATAATATTTTAGATTTTCTTTAATTTTATAAGCATATTTTTCACTATCTAAAGTATTACCAACTACCACAAAAACTTTATAATTCATTATAGTTTCTAAGTCCATTAAATCACCTCTATATTCATTATATCATATTATTTAAAATCTTTTTTTACATAATA
>JAILKD010000035.1 GCA_024694145.1 bacterium
TATAAAAAAACTCGTCCTAACTATATAGGACGAGTATAATTCCCGCGGTGCCACCTAAATTCTACATAAAAATGTAGCTCTTTTTCAGTTTGCTAACACAAACCTATCTACTAACGTAAGAATAACGTAATTACTACTAGATTTCGTTCGTAATTCCCTCAACGGCCCATTTGTCAATCCTCTTACTGTAAGGCTTCCACCATCCCTTACTCTCTATAAGCGATAAATTGTTTTATCTCCATATCAACGGTTTAATTATTAAATACAGCAATATTATAATATTACTTTTTTTATATGTCAATAAAAATTATATTTATTTATTTAAATGATACATTAATATGCTATCTTGTTGCATATAAAAATATAAGCAACCCGAAGGTTGCTATATATTAAGGTTCTGGAGTTGGAGTTGTATCATCAGCAAATCCAAATGCCACAGTAATAGGAGCATCTGAAATTGGTGTCTTTACATATACAACACAGAATTGTGTTCCGAACATATTAACCACATCAAGTGTTATTTTACCATCAACAACTTCTATTTCATTTTCTTCTTCACACCCAATAGTTGAATATAATTTTGCTGATAGATTAGACGAATAATTAAACGTGTATTTGTTATTAACTACATTATCAAGTTCGTCTTCTCCAATATAATAAATATATTTGTCATATAAATCTTCTACGTCTAAATAGTTATCTATCTTATTCGCAGAATCATCTTCAGTAGCGCCATAAGTACCCCATTCATATCCATCATCTGTGTATATTCCTAAATAATATTCGTCATTATCATTTGCAAATTCAAATAGGCTTACATCACTTATCATTACAGGCATTATATTAATTGTTGAAACATAATCAGTTCCTTCTACTCCTTCTGCACTAATGAAGAAATACATATATTGAATTGGGATTTCAACTGTTAGAGTATTTGAATCGACCCTATATAAATGATTAGATCCTTCAAGTTCAGCAAATGTATAATCAAATACATAAGAATCATCACCATATTCTGACATTATCTCCATTGCGAAATCATAATCACCAACAATTATTGAATAGCTATAATCTTCATATGCTTTATTTAAAGTTAAAGTCATTGAATCAACATATGTTGTTATAAAAGCAATTGGCATGCCATATATCATTTGGGCATCTGTTTCAACTCCGTTTTCATTAATAGTAAATCCAAAGTCTTCATCAGCACCAAATGAAACAACTGCACTAGGTACTGGTTGATCAACTAAATATAAAGTTATTTCACCAAATTGACGCATATAAACTACTATATATGGTTTAGTGTCTATATCATGAACATCTAGTAAAACTTTATTAGTAGTTATTCTTTCATTTAATTCAGAATCTATGTATAAGTATTCTGCCATTAAGCCACTAACATTAACTTCTACTTTTCCATCATCAATATAGTCTTGACTACTCTCTCCATAATATCCTTTTATACTTGTTCCGCTTTCATTTATAATTAGATTGCCACTAAAATCACTATCTAAATATAATTCTATACCATCACCAATTGATGTTTTTATTAGATTTCCATAGTCTCCAGTTACATTGATAGTAATTCTTCTTTCATTTCCGGACATAGCTGTTAGGACTAAATAATATGTGCCCTCTTCTTCAAACTCTAATTCAATTTCAGCATCGTTTCCAGATTTAATACTATCATCATCACTATCAAATAATTCATATGAACAAGTATCTTCAAGCTCAACTTTATAACTAACTAATACAGAAGCATTTGTTATATTAACTACATCATTTTCAATATTAAATTCAGTTTCCTCATCATCTTCTGCTAAATTATTATGCCCAACAATCTTTTCGCCAACAATATTAGTGTTATTAGAATAATGGTTATAATAATCAAGAATTGTATAGATTTCATACTTATTTTCTGATGAATCAGTAAATACATATTTTATTATTAAATACTCATTTTCTTCATCAAAAGTCATTTCTGTTTCATCAGTATCTAGATTATAGCCAGTTTTCAAATCTAAATATAAATCATCTTTTGCTATTCCGATTAATTCATCTGCACTTATACTCTTTTCCCATCCATTATCTTTGTCAAATGCTATGATATATTTATTAACACCATTTTCTCCATTACAAATCAAATCATCTTCATCAGAAAAGTTTATATATGATAAGCCAATTCTATTTGCATATGTACTAATATCATTACTATTGTATAACACATCAACATAGAAATATTTAGTGTATTCTTGTCCTAAATGAGTTGTTTTTAATTGCAATTTTTCTCTATAAATACCAGTATCTGTATAAGCATTGCCATCATTTGTCCAGATATTTGTAGACATTTCTTGTTCATCAACATAATAATCAAATTGGCTCCAGTTGTTATCTGATTCTAGTTCTGCGCTAAATATTCCATCATCAGTTGAAATGTAGTATCCACCATTTGATGGTTTAATATTAGGAAGATCAGGATCAAATTCTATTGAATTACAACTAATATTTAAACAAATTTGATAGATTGATTCTCCGTTTTCGTTGAAACAAACTAGATAAATAGATCTATTATTATCACTCATATTGTTATTATGGAAATTGCATTCTTCATAGTCATCTTCACTATAATAGTCATAATATAATCCATATGTGCAATTCTCATATCCAGCCATAAAATCAACATCTATATCTAAAAGAATACTATCATAGCAATTTAGATATATAGATTTTGAATCTCTTTTTCCTATAGCACAGCCATATCCATCGTTTACAACATTGATGCACTTTCCTATTCCAGTATTTGTATCCATAAGTCTAACATCAAGACTAGATACTACCAAATCTTGGTTAACATATATATAGAAGCTCCAACCAGAATCATTTTTATCATAATATTCTACTAATATACTATTATCCTCTAAATCATCAATGTCAAGAGTTATAACTGGATTACTTAAATCTACTTCAATCTCATTAACTATTAAACTATCTAAATCATCAAAATTAGCATTAGAAAAATCAAGTGTTATCTTATCAGAATCAGTATTGTAGAATATTGGAGTATTATCAAAAATAAATTCATCACCATTAATACCAACAGTATATATTAAATTTGAATAATATAATCTAATCTCATTGTGATATACCAAATTATATGAACTATCTTGTATTTCAATTGCTACAGCACTTACTCCATCAATAGTGTATGGATTATCTTCATCAACAGTATTACCATTAATTAGAATTACATAATTTGTTTTTGGAAGAAGTTTAATTATATCGACATCTTTTAGATATTCTAATGATTCAAAAAAATCAACATCAATAACATTATCATCTATGATAATACCATCATCTTCAATATATGATTCTAAATCTCCATTAATATACCAATAACATTCATTAGAAAAACCATCACTATAAAATGCATAATTAGGTTGAGCATTATCTTTTAATTGGAATTTATAATAATATAATCCTATATTTTGTTGAATTACATCAGGTGATTCATAGAATTCCATAATTTCTGAATCAAATCCTTCAGGACTAAATGTTTGATTAGAACCGCTATATTCTGATATTGTAGCCCTATTTGGCTTTTGAATAACTTTTTTGAATATTTCAAAATCAACTGTTTCCTCACAACCATCATAATTAATAGTCTCAGCAATTACTATTTTTGCTGTATATAATCCAGCATTAATTGGTGCATCAGTTGTATATTGATCATCTGTTGTTCCATATTGCTTATAATATATTACTCCAGGTGCAGATACATTATTTTCAAAATCAATTGATACTTCTAATCCATCATATGTCTTAGATGGATCAGTGATATTTGTTATTTCTGCACTTGATTTTTCGATAGTCCATTCTAGTGTATCAAGACTTGTAACACTAACTATATAATTAGAATTTTCTGCCTCAAAAGTAACATTTGCTAAATATGTATTTGGATTAGTAGCTTTATTTCCGCTATATGTAGCAGTTACTCCAGTAGGCAAGTTTTTAACTAAAACTGTTTGCTCTTCTCCATTATATTTAAGCGCTTGACTATAATCCCAAGCAACTTTACTCATATCTACTTCACAAGGAACTATTTGCCAAGTTACATCAGTATCAAATACACCAGCAGGTTCACTAATAACATAGTTTGTATCAGTAATATTTAGTCCTGCTCTTGCAGTATATGTCCCTGCATCAGTCTTTTTATTTCCAGTATATACTATTTCAATTCCAGATGGTAAAGTTGGTACATTCTTTAAAGATACTTGGTGTTCATTTCCATCATAAGTAAATTGACTTACATCCCATCTTACTCCTGTTAAATCTATTTGTTTAGGCTCTATTTTCCAAGCTTTATCTGTATCAAATACTCCAGTTGGAATATTAACAAAAACAATATTTTTGTTAGTATTTTTTAGTTCTGCTCTTGCAGTATAATTTCCAGCATCAGTCTTTTTATTACCAGTATAAACTATTTCAGCTCCAGAAGGTAAAGTTGGTACATTCTTTAATAAAAATTGTTGTTCAGTTCCGTTATAATCTAATTCATCTATATTCCAACATACTTCTGATAAATCAATTTCTTTTTGATTAACTATTAAACTAATATTAACAGCACTAAAATTACCATAAGAAATGGCTAAATTATATTTTCCTGGTTCTGTACTACTAGCACATTCTGAATCTTGTGTAATATCAGTTACAACATTATATCCAGTAGTTATTTCTTTAACAGATGAATCATCATATACTAATTCAACCTTAATATGACTTAAATAATCATATCCATCCCCATAAGTAAATGTAATTACATCATCATTTGGATTTACTCCACACTTTTGATTATCAATATAAACATTGAATCCTGTAACTACTTTGTCAGTGTGTTCAGTAGTTTGTTCAGTTGTAGTATTAGAAGTTGGTTTAGTTGTGGTTTTCTGCTTATTCTTTTTTCCACATGCAGTTAATGCTAATAACCCTACCAGTAATGAACATGCTACTATTTTTGCGCCTTTCTTTTTCTCCATATATATCCTCCTTATTAAATTAAATATCTGTCTAACTCTATATCCATTATATATTATATATGATTATATTTCTATTAATATTTACAAAACGACATTCTTTTGTATCAAATAAATAATAAAAAAAGAGCCCACAAAGGGCTCATAAAACTACTTTAAATTACTAATCATAAGTTTACACATCTTATTAGAGAATTCTACAGGATTTTCAATAGGAAATCCTTCCATAAGTAGTGCTTGGTTATATAGTAAATCTACATAATCATCAAGTTCATTGTTTGCATATGCTTTTTTAAGTGCATTAAATAATTCATGATTAGGATTTATTTCTAATACTTTTTCAGCTTTAGCGTCACTTCCATTAGGAATAGCATTTAGTACTTTTTGCATTTCAAATGATAAACCATCTTTACTTGTTAAACATACTGGTGAATCTACTAATCTCTTTGATAGAATAACATCAGAAACCTTTCCATCAAGCGATTTCTTAACAGCTTCTAGGAAGTCTTTATTGTCTTCTTGTTTAGTTTCTAATTCTTTCTTTTCATCTTCATCAAGAATATCTAAATCACCTTGATTAATATTCTTTAATTCATAGTCTTCATATTTATTTAATATAGACATAGTGAATTCATCAACACCATCACTTAAGATTAAGCAATCATATCCTTTTTTCTTAAGTAAATCAAGTTGTGGCATTGATAAAACTTGTTCTTTATTAGATGCACTAGCATAATAAATATATTTTTGATTATCTTTCATATGGTTAACATAAGTCTTAAGTGAAATATAATCTTCTTCATTAACTGTCTTATAAACAAGTAAATCCTTTAGATCATCTTTCTTTTCACCATAATTCTCATAAATACCATACTTTAAGTATACTCCATATGATTTAAAGAATTCTTTATATTTATCGTAATCATTTTTCATAGTTTTAGAAAGTTCGGTAATGATTTTCTTTTCGATGTTTTTACTTATTAATGTTAATTGTTTATTTTGTTGTAGGATTTCTCTACTGATATTTAAGCTTAAATCAGCTGAATCAACTAAACCTTTAACAAACTTTAAGTAATCAGGAATTAATTCCTTACACTTATCCATAATGAATACACCCTTAGTGTATAATTGTAATCCTTTTTCATATTGATCAGAATATAGGTCATATGGAACTTTCTTAGGAATGAAGATTAATGCATTATATGTTAAATTACCTTCAACATTTACATGCATACTAAATAGTGGATTTTCATAATCATTAAACTTTTGTTTATAAAAACTATTTAAATCTTCTTCTTTAACTTCACTCTTATTTTTCTTCCATAAAGGAATCATTGAGTTAAGTGTAGTATCTTCTAAAGTTTCAACTGATTCTTTGAATTTTCCTTCTTCATCATATGTAGGATTCATTCTCTTACACATCATCTTAATAGGATATCTTACATAATCACTATACTTTTTAACTAGACCTTCTAGTTTATATTGTTCTAGATAAATATCATAGTTTTCATCACTATTATTATCTCTTAAATATAAAGTGATTTCAGTACCTGTATCATTTTTTTCTATTTCATCTAGTTTATATGAATCAGTACCTTCGCTAGTAAATGAATATGCTTTATCATCAAATGGTGATTTTGTCTTAACAACGACCTTTTTTGCTACCATAAATGCAGAATAAAAACCTACACCAAATTGCCCAATTATATCAATATCTTTGTTTTCTTCCATCTTTTTCATGAACTCTAATGAACCACTTTTTGCAATTGTTCCTAAGTGATCAACTAGCTCGTCATGAGTCATACCAATACCATTATCTGATATAGTTAAAGTACGTTCTTCTTTGTTTGGAGTAATTCTAATTTCATAGTCTTTTGCTTCCAACTTATTATCAGTTAAAGACATATAGTGATACTTATCAATCGCATCACTTGCATTACTAATTAGCTCCCTTAAAAATATTTCTTTATTAGTATAAATTGAGTTAATCATTAAATCTAATAGACGCTTAGTCTCTGTTTTAAATTTCTTTGTTTCACTCATTTCAATCACCTCAAAAAGTATTATATATCTAACAATTAGCACTGTCAAGGCTTAAGTGCTAATTTTCATGTTTTTTGCATTTTTGTCAGTAAAAACCATTTTTCAAACGTATATATAGAGTAGAGGTGATAAAAATGGATAGGACAAAAATAAGTATTAATAATAAAGAAATGGATATCTATGTAGATTATGAAAAGAAAAACATTTGGTTAAGTAAAAAAGAGATAGCAGAATTATTTGGTGTAAATGTAACAACAATTAGATATGTTTTTAGGGATAAAAATGATCTACTCCGAGCAAAAATGCTCGGGGTAGGAGAAAAAATGCTCGCAGTAGGAATTAATGGAAAAGTATATAAAGTTGATCACTTTAACCAAGAGACAATCTATGAAATTGGTTATAATATTAATACAGATATTGTTAGAGAATTAAAGAATGAATTAGACGAACTATTTGCTATTAACGAAACAGAGCTAACATATAATAATTCGCTTCCTTTAGCCAATTCTTATGATTTAGTAAGATATGAAAATGGAGAAATAACAATTGATGTAAATGTCAGTCCAACTGAAGATACGGTGTGGTTAAATCAAAATGAAATTGCAAGATTATATAAAACAACT
>JAILKD010000049.1 GCA_024694145.1 bacterium
ATAATAGATGTAATTATAATTATAGTTTTCTTTCTACTTTTTACCATAATTATCACTCCCTATTTCTATTATAATATAAAATAGGTAATAGATGAAGATTTAATAATTAGGCTAAAAGCATCTCAATCTTTATTAAGTATAAAGAATTGTGTTATAATTATGTTATAGTTTTTCATGGAGGTGTTATTGTGGAATACTTTTTAGCAAGCAAGAAAGATTTAGATAACTGCGTTAGAATGCGATTGTTATATATACTAGAAGAAAGTGAAAACTTAGATAATGATACTAAACTTAGCTTAGAAAAGACTTTAAAAGACTATTTTAGTAGAAGACTTAATAAAGATGTTTTTTGCTTTATGGCAAAAGAGGATAATAAAGTTATAGGCATGGCTGTTTTATTAATTATAGAAAGACCAGCAAGTGTTTCTATGATAAATGGACTTTGCGGAGAAGTATTAAGCGTAATAGTAGATAAAGATTATAGAAATAGGGGTATAGCATATAATATTATGTCTAATTTGATAAGCTTTTCAAAAGAAAAAGAATTATGTAGAATAAATCTTAAAGCAACATCTAAGGGACTACCACTATACAAAAAACTTGGGTTTATTGAACATCCTTATAAGTGCACAGAAATGTCTTATTTTATAAAAGAGGTATAAATATATGAATAGAAGAAATATATTTTTATTCTTTCTAGTATCTTTAACAATAACTATTACTATTTTAGTAATTACTTTAGTTAAAGATAGAACATCAGTAATAGGCTATACTTTGTTTGTTATATGCTTATTACCTACATCAGTATTATTATCTTTATTTATTAGAAATGATAGTATTACAAAATATAGAAAGATTGAATTAGAAAACTTTATAAAAAACCATCCTGAATTAAATGTCATAACTTATGATATAAAATATAATAATTGTTACATTGAGATGGGTAATAATGATAGTTTAGTTTTTATATCTATATTTAGAAAACACGCTTATTTAGACATTTTTACTAAAGAGGAATCTAAGAAATTAAAATATTTAGAAAGTCTAGAAGATGAATCTTTAAAAAAGGAAGGTTTCATGGCTTTAATGAAGGATAAAAAGGGTATTACTTTAGATGTTAAAGGCTTAAGTGCAGATGAAATATTCTTTAAAATAAAAGCTAAATTATAAATGCTAGGGCACTAGCATTTTTTCATTACATAAACAAATTATTTCTTTTTTGTACATATAGCATATAAATATTATATATTTTTTTAAAATATATATAGAAATATTGCACAAATATTGTTATAATGTAATAGTTGAAAGTGTTTTTTCTTTTTAAGGAAAAATAATTTTTGTAGTAAAGGGTGAATTATTTATGTTTAAAATCGTAAGAAAAGAGTACTTGGCAAATAACATTTATTTAATGGATATTTTAGCTCCTAGAGTAGCTAAAAGTTGTTTACCAGGACAATTTATAATTACAAGAAATACTGAATTTGGTGAGAGAATTCCTCTAACTATCGCTGATTATGATAGAGAAAAAGGATTAGTAACTATCGTTTTCCAAACTGTAGGTAAATCTACTATGGAATTATCTAAATTTAATGTAGGTGATTCTATTGCTGACTTTGTAGGACCACTTGGAAATCCAAGCGATTTATGCACTATGCCTAAAGAAGAATTAAAGAAAAAGAAGATTATTTTTATTGCTGGTGGTGTAGGTACTGCTCCAGTTTATCCACAAGTTAAATGGTTAAAGGAAAATGGAATAGATTCAGATGTAATTATTGGTGCTAGAAATAAAGATTTATATATAATGGTAGATATGATGAAGAGTGTTGCTACTAACCTTTATTTAGCTACAGATGATGGATCATTTGGATTCCATGGTAATGGTAGCCAATGTTTAGAAGATTTAGTTAACAACAAAGGAAAAGAATATAATCATGCAGTAATCATTGGACCAATGATTATGATGAAATTTACATCAATGACAACAAAGAAATTAAACATTCCAACAGTTGTATCACTAAACCCTATTATGGTTGATGGTACTGGTATGTGTGGAGCATGTCGTGTAACTGTAGGTAATGAAGTTAAATTTGCGTGTGTAGATGGACCTGAATTTGATGGACATCTAATCAACTATGATGAAGCAATGCGTAGACAACAAATATATAAGACTGAAGAAGGTAGAGCTAAATTAGCCTTCGAAGAAGGAGACACTCATCATGGTGGATGCGGTCATTGCGGAGGTGACAAATAATGGATAGAATGAAAAAGATTCCCGTTAGAGAACAAGATCCAAAAGTTAGAGCTACTAATTTTAAAGAAGTATGCTTAGGATATAATGAAGAAGAAGCTAGACTAGAAGCATCTCGTTGCTTATCTTGTAAGAATCCACAATGTGTTACAGGTTGCCCTGTAGGAATTAATATTCCTGCATTTATTAAGCAAGTTAAAGAGGGTAATGATTTAGAAGCAGCTAAAGAAATAGCTAAATATTCATCACTTCCTGCTGTTTGTGGTAGAGTTTGTCCACAAGAAAAACAATGCGAAGGTAAATGCGTTTTAGGCATTAAAGGTGAACCTGTTAGTATTGGTAAACTTGAAAGATATGTTGCTGATACATCTAGAAGAGAAAACTTTGATTTAACTACTACTGAACCTAAAAATGGTAAGAAGGTAGCTATTATTGGTGCTGGTCCTGCAGGCTTAACTTGTGCAGGAGATTTAGCAAAAGCTGGTTTTGATGTAACAATTTTTGAAGCACTACATAAAGCAGGTGGAGTACTTGTTTATGGTATTCCTGAGTTCCGTCTACCAAAAGATGAAGTAGTTGCTCATGAAGTAGAAAATATTAAAAAGCTTGGAGTTAAAATTGAAACAGATGTTATTGTTGGTAAGACTATAACAATTGATGAATTATTTGAAGAAGGCTTTGATGCAATGTTTATAGGATCAGGTGCAGGTCTACCTAAATTTATGGGTATTCCAGGAGAAAATGCTAATGGAGTATTATCTGCAAATGAATTCTTAACAAGAGTAAACTTAATGCGTGCATTTGATGAATGTTATGATACACCAGTTGTTGTTGGTAAAAAGGTTGCTGTAGTTGGTGGTGGTAACGTTGCTATGGATGCAGTTAGAACTGCTTTAAGACTTGGCGCAGAAGCTAATATAGTTTATAGAAGAAGTGAATCTGAACTTCCAGCAAGAGTTGAAGAAGTACATCATGCTAAAGAAGAAGGAGTTAACTTCCATATGCTAACTAATCCAACAGAAATCTTAATGGATGAAAAGGGTTGTGTATCAGGAATGAAGTGCGTTAAGATGGAACTTGGTGAACCTGATGCTTCTGGTAGACGTAGTCCAGTTGAAATTCCAAACTCTGAATTTATTATGGATGTAGACATGGTAATTATGGCTTTAGGTACATCACCTAATCCACTAATTAGTAGAACTACAAAAGGCTTAGAAATTAATAAGAAGAGATGTTTAGTTGTTAATGAAGAAACACTAGAAACAACTAAAGAAAATGTATATGCAGGTGGAGATGCAGTTACAGGTGCCGCAACAGTAATTTTAGCTATGGGTGCTGGTAAGCATGCCGCAAAATCAATTAAAGAAAAATTGTTAAAGTAAGATAGAGTAACATCTATCTTTTTTTTAAAAAAATAGTTCTAATATTATATTAAAATTTTTCTTTAAATTTAAATAATTTATGTTATAATAATAGTGGTAATTTAAATGGTCCCATAGTATATCGGTTAGTATAAAAGATTGTCACTCTTTAGAGAGGGGTTCAACTCCCCTTGGGACCGCCACTATTGATTATTAGATTGATATTTAATCAATCTTTTTTTTATTATTAATGATATAATCTAATTAGGAGAGTGTTATTATGAAAAGAAATGATAAGTTTGATGAAATGATATTTAGCGGTGAGTATTACGATTGTAACAATAAAGAATTACTTAAATATCAATTAGAATGTATTGATATAGTTAATGAATTTAATAATAGTAAAGCTAGTATAGATAATTTAGAAAATAGAACTAAACTATTAAAAGAAATGTTTGGTAGTATTGGAGAAAATGCTTATATTGAACCTCCAATTCATGCAAATTACGGATGTAAAAATGTATTTGTAGGGGATAACTTTTATGCAAATTTCAATTTAACTTTAATAGATGATGGAAAAATCACAATAGGTAATAATGTCTTAATTGGGCCAAATTGCACTATTGTTACACCAGTTCATCCGCTAGATGTAGATGAAAGATTATCAAGCAAAAACCAAAAGAACTTACCTGTAGTAATTGAAGATAATGTATGGATTGCAGCTAATGTTACTATTCTTCCTGGAGTAACTATTGGTAAGAACTCGGTAATAGGTGCTGGAAGCTTAGTTACAAAAGATGTAGAAGCAAATTCTTTGTATTATGGTAATCCTGCAAAAAAGATTAAAGATTTAAATAAAAAATAAATTATTTATGATATAATAAGTTGGAGGTGGTTTTATGACTTTAGAAATGATGGAAATTGAATACACTAGAGCTAGAGAACTATCTCAAAAAGAAGATATTAAAAGCTTAGAAGAAGCTATTAATATCTTTACTAACCTAGAAGATTTTAAAGATTCAAATAAATTTAAGAATAATGCAATTACTAAATTAAATTTATTAAAAGAAGAATTAGAAGAAAAGAAAAAAGAAGATTATAATAGAGCGGTAATGCTTATGCAAAATAAAAAATCAGCTCAAAGATTAGATCAAGCTATTAAGCTTTTTAATGAATTGGCTGATTATAAAGATTCAAATAAATTAAAAGAAGAATGTATTATCTTAAGACAAAAAGTAATGAAAGGCGATAAGAAAAGCTTAGATAGATTAAAACTTGTAGGTTATTTATTTGCGGGTATTGGTATTATAGCTATAGCATTTATAATTTGTGCTGTAATATGGAATATTGTAAGTAATGGTGGAAATTAAAAAGTGGCTACGTGGCCACTTTTTCTTTTTCTATTGGTATTAGTTTTTCACTAGAATTTGTATTTTCTTTTTTATTATCATTTTCTTTATTATTTATAGTTTGATTATTATCATTATTTTTTTTATTTTTCTTTTGTCTTGGCTTTTTCTTAGCCATACTTACATAATCATCATTTCTAAATATAATGATGAAGAAGATTAATGCAATTACTATTGCGTAAGATAAAATTAGATAGAATACATAATAACTTGTCTTATCAATTACATGACCTAATGTTATTTTTAATACTGCTTGATAAACACTAACTATAAATGTCTCAAAAATAATTGCAAGTGTTGCATTATTCTTTCCTGTAATATGAACTATAAATTGACCCCATAAGAAGGCATGTATACCCATTGTTATACCTTTAGTTAAACCTGTAATAACTAAAATAGGTACAGGTGCACCAAGAGCAATTGTAAAGTATCTTATTACTAGACAGAATGCAGCTATTGTATAAAGGTGTCTAAATTTAAATTTCTTTTTAAATCTATATAAAAATATTATAACTATACATTCAACAATGATAAATGATGACCATAAATAACTAAATGTATCATATGTGAAGCCTTTAAGCTCTTCCATATATGTACCAAAGAAATCATCACCAACATTCATTGTTCCAAAGAATAATGTAAAAAATACTGTAAATAGTAAATACTTTTTATTAGTAGCAAGTTTTTTAATGCTTCTTTTTTCATGATGCTCTTCATTATCAATATGCAAGAAGAAGCAAAGTATGGCAGATGTTAATGTAAATGCCATAGTTAGAATTGAAGCTAAATAGAAACTACTAATTTTTGTTATAAAACCAGAAATAGGAAGACCAATTACATATGCTATTGATCCAAATACTCTTACTCTTGAATAATCTGTATGATTATGATTTGCACATACAGATGCAAATCCTTCCAATACACCAAAGTTATTAGCTTGGAACATATTAAGTAATATAACTATTACAAGTAATGGTGTATATGTTTTAAACTGGAAGAATAAAAACATACAAACTACATTTAATATGGTTATTATTGAATATATGAGCTTAGTAACTTTTATATTTCTACATATAATTGAATAAACTGGTGATAAGCTTATACCAATAATTGATGGTATTGCTAGAAATAATCCTATCGTTGCTGCATTAAAACCAAGTGATTTATAATATATGGCTAAAAACGGCAAGAACATTGCTTCAGCGCAGAACTTTAGGAAGAAGATTAACTTAAGCTTTGTTATTTCACTCATGCTTTTATCACCTCAATCCACATTTATATTATATATGAAAAAGTTATTCATTTATATAAGTTTTTTCTTCGCTTTTACGTTTATTTATTTCTTCAGTTAAATTATTAACATAATTATTCTTATGGAAGAATGTAATAAAATAAATTAAAACAAATATTAAAATATAAGATATTATTAAATAGAAGATGAAGTAACTAGTAGAATCTATTAATCTACCAAGAATTATTTTCATAATTGCTTGATATAAATTAAGTGTCATAACAGCAAGCATTACACCAAAAGCACCATTTTTCTTTCCAACTAAATTTACAATAAATTGTGCCCATAGATATGAATGTATTCCCCAAGTTATACCTCTAGTTAAACCTATTAAAACAATAACAAATAAAGGAGCATTAAGTGCACTTAAGAAATATCTAATAATAGGAAAGATTATTGCTAAAAAGTATAAGTGTTTTAATTTAAACTTTTTTCTAAAACTAAACAAGAATACTATAACTAATCCTTCAACAACAATAAATGATGCTTGTAAGTATCCATATGAATCATATGAAAAACCTTTTGTTTTACTTAAATATGTTGAATAGAAATCATCAGCTACATTTGTTGTGCCAATAAATAGTGCCATAAAAATAATGAATATAAAATATCTCTTATTTTTAAATAATGCCTTTAAATCACGCTTTTCTACTTTTTCATTAGTTGGTGTAACATGAAGTGTGAAACTAAATATTATGGCTATAGCTGTTAGAATGCCTGCAATAGAGGCTGATATAAAAAATGAAGTAACCCTAGTTAAAAATCCGGATAAAACCAAACCAGCTACATAAGCAAAAGACCCATATACTCTTACCTTAGAATAATCAGTATTATTGTTTGCTGCACAAACTGAGGCAAAGGCTTCAAGTAATCCGAAGTTATTAGCATGGAATATATTAAAAGTAATAATTATAGCTAGTAGAACTTTATAATCAGTAAATTTAAAATACAAGAACATACATGTTAAACTTATTATACTAATTATAGAGAAAGTCATTTTAGCAACTTTAACATTTTTACAAATAATTGAATATATTGGAGTTAAACTTATACCGATTATAGGAGGTATGGCAATAAATATTCCGATTACTGCTTCACTAAATCCTAAAGACTCGTAATATAGAGCTAAAAATGGTATAAACATCGCTTCAGCCATGAATTTTAAAAAGAAGACAATCTTTAGCTTTGTTAAATCAGACATTTCACATACCTCCTTTCTAATTGAATATTATATTTTAAAAATATAAAAAATTATAACATTATTTATATGAATATATAAAAAAAATAAGACATTTTTACATGCCTTATTTAATCTTTCTTCCTATACCAAACTTGTTTCTTACTTTTGCCATTTTCTTTCTAGCTAAATATGTTGCATAATCTCTACCATTATCAAGTATTTCATCTAATTCTTTTGAGTTAATTAAAGTATTAAATTTTTCTTGAATTGGCTTAATTTCGTTTACTACGATTTCTGCTAAATCAGTTTTGAATTCAGCATATCCTTTTCCATCATATTTTTTCTCTATTTCTTCATAAGTTAAACCAGCCATACATGAGTAAATAGTCATTAAGTTAGAAATACCAGGTTTGTTTTCTTCATCGTATTTAACTTTACCATCTAAATCTGTTACAGCACCTTTGATTTTATTTTTGATTTGATTTAGATCATCTAAAATACCAATATATGCTTTAGGATTTGGATCTGATTTACTCATCTTTTTGCTAGGGTCAATTAAAGACATTATTCTAGCACCTTGAGTAGCAATATATGGCTCAGGTATGACAAATGTCTCTCCAAATCTAGAATTAAATTTCATAGCTAAATCACGAGTTAATTCTAAGTGTTGTTTTTGATCTTCACCTACTGGAACTATATTTGTATCATATAATAAAATATCAGCAGCCATTAAGCAAGGATAAGTTAGAAGTGCTGTTGAGACACCTTCAACATGACGTTTTTTCTTATCTTTGTATTGAGTCATTCTTTCAAGTTCACCAATACCACCAACACATTGCATCATATGCCCTAGTTCAGCATGTTCTAATACTTCTGATTGAATGAATAAATGCACTTTATTTGGATCTAAGCCACATGCAATATATACTGCAGCTAAATTTTTTATATTCTTTCTTAAAAGAACTGGATCTTGTGGAATAGTTATTGCATGTAAGTCAGCAATAAATACTAAAAAATCAATATCTTCAAGTTCGTTTTGTAATTTAACAAAGTTTTTAATAGCACCTAAATAATTACCTAAAGTAATTACTCCTGTAGGTTGGATGCCTGATATAAGTCTTTTCATAACATAACCTCCGTTTTTAACATACATATTTATTATACATAAAATAATATTTATTATCAATTAAAAATATGATAAACTATAGATGTATTTTTAATTATAAATTAAAAGGAGGTATAAATATGGTTAAAATATATACAACACCTACATGTTCATCTTGTAGAAAAGCAAAAAAATGGCTTGATGAACATAATGTTAAATATAAAGAAATAAACCTACTTCAAACAAAACTAACTAATGATGATTTAAATTTGATTTTAAAAAACACAGAAAATGGTTTTGAAGATATAATATCTCCTAGAAGTAAAATAATGAAAGAAAAGAACTTAAACATTCTTGATATGACAGTTAGTGAACTTAAAAATTTCATAATAGAAAATCCTACAGTTTTACGTAGACCTATTATTGTTGATGATGAAAGATTACAAGTTGGTTATAATGAAGAAGATATAGATATTTTCATGCCAGATGATTTAAGAAAATTAATGATTTCTGTATGGTGTGAAAGTGATGAAGAGTGTGATTATAAATCAATATTAAAGAAATACTTAGAGGAATCAAGAAAAGCTGATTTGAAATAAGGTGTTAGGATGTATGCAGTCAAACTAAATAACATAACTAAAGCATATAAAAAAAACGTGGTGTTAAATTCTATTGATTTTAGATTAGAAGAGAATAAAACAGCCGTTTTTTTAGGTTTGGATTATAGTGGTAAGACTACATTAGCTGAAATAATAAGCTTAATTAAAAATCCTACAAGTGGAACTATTGAATATTTTGATAAAGAGACTAGTACTAAAGATGAAATATATAATGTTGTTAGTTTTATGCCAAGTACAGATGGCTTATCAGAACATTTAACTGTATTTGAGAATTTACGATTAATGGCTAGAACAAGAGATTATAATGATAAAGAGGCACTTGATAAAATTAAAGAGATTGGCATTAAATATAATATAGATTCTAGATTTGATGATAAAGTTAAAACATTATCAAAATCACTTAAGAAGCTACTTAGTTTTTTAATGTGTATTATAACTGATGCACCTATACTTGTTTTAGATGAACCATTTAGTGATATAGATGTTAAAATGAGAAAAAATTTAGTTAAATATATTAAAGAATTAAAAGATTCTAAAACAATTATTATAACAACTGAATTACCTGATATAGCAATAGATTTAGATGCTGATATTTATTTATTAAAAAATAAAAAAATAGAACAGTTAGATAAATCTATTAGTTTTAATGAAGTAGAACAATTGCTTCTTGACTTGGAGGTGAAATAATGAACGGTTTTTTCCCTTTTGCAAGAAGAACTTATAAAGAATTTTTAAGAGATCCTGTAAGTTTAATATTTGGTGCAGCATTTCCTGTAATACTTATGATTGTATTACAAATAATATGTAAAAATGTTGATATGAATGGAACAATCTTAGAGTGCTACAAAATAGATAAACTAATGATAGGTATATCAATTTATTCATTTTCTTTTACATCATTTTATGCAGGTATAAGAGTATCAAAAGATAAAAATGATAGTTTTATACAAAGGTTTTACCAATCACATATGGAGTTAGAAGATTATATAGTTGGTTATATTTTACCTTTATTATTTATTACTTTCTTACAATCTATTATGTGTATAGCAACAGCATTTATCCTGGATTTAGTAATTGGTTTACATGTATTAAGTTTTGGTGTTAATTATTTATTCTTAATATTAATGATGTTACCGCTTGAATTAATTTTTATTTGTATAGGTATAATGCTTGGAGTAAGCTTTAAAGCAAAAAATAGTATTTATATTTTTGTTGGAATAATAGTTGTTACAATTATGACAAGTAATATATTCTTTGATGTAATAAGCTTTGGAAAGGGTTATGAAATATTTTGTAATGTCCTACCATTTTATCCGACTTATACTGGTCTAACATGTATTTTAGATGGAGTAACTGAAGCTTTCCCATATTATTTTATAACTATTGGTTATACATTAGTTTTACTAGTTTTAACAGTAATAATATTTAAAATTAAGATGCATAAATAACTAAATTGACTTTAAGTTTATAATTATGTATAATTATAGTGATAGGAGAGGATTAAAATGGTTTTTGAAAAAATAAAAGAAATTATTATTGATGAATTAGGCATTGATGAATCTAAAGTAACAATGGATGCAAGATTTAGAGAAGATCTTGGTGCTGATAGTTTAGATGCAGTTGAAATCATCATGCAAATTGAAGAAGAATTTGGTGTTGAAATTAGCGAAGAAGTTATCCAAGATATGAAAGTTATTGGAGATATCGTAAAATATATCGAAGAAAATAAATAAAGCCATTTAGGCTTTTTTTACTATTATGGAGGATTTATGCAATATAACTATAAGGAAGTAGAGGAAAAATGGTCTAATTATTGGCTTAATAATAAGGTTTATAAGAAGATGAATGATAAATTTCGTCCTCGCTTTTTTTGCTTATCTAAATTATTTAATCCAAATAGTAAAGAAATAAATGTTAATGAATATATTGACTTAATTAAAACTGATGCAGTTGCTAGAATAAAAAGAATGCAAGGCTATAACGTATTATATGCTCCTGGGTTTCAAACATTTGGACTTGATGGTGAACGTTATGCGATTAAAACTGGAAATAATCCATTTGATTATTCTAAGAAGAATATTATTAAAGAAATTGAATTATTTAAAAAACTAGGCTTAAGCTTTGATTATGATCTTGCAGTTAATACAACTAATCCTGATTTTTATAAATGGAGTCAGTGGCTTTTTACTAAACTATATGAAAAAAGATTAGCTTATCAAAAAGATACTGATATATATTTTTGTGATGTGTTAAAAAGAGTAGTTGGAGAAAGAGAAGTATCTTTAGTTAATAATGAATTAAAAACAATTAAAGATAACTTTAATGTTTCTATTAGAACTGTTAAACAGTGGTATATAGATTTAACAAGCTATAATGATAGATTGCTTAAAAATATAGATAAATTAGATTATCCAAAAAACATAATAGAAGACTTTAAAAATATCATTGGTAGTAAAAAAGGATATAACTTAAAAATTAGAGTTGATGAAACTAATATGTTTTTTAATTCTTTTACAGAACGTGTGGATAATTTATTTGGGGCATCATTCTGTTTAATTTCACCTAAAAATAAGTATGTACTTGATATTACATATGAAGATGAATATGAAGATGTAGTTGAATATTTAAATAGTGATGATAAGAGTGTTAGTGGTGTATTTACAGGATCATTTGCGATTAATCCTGTAAATGGTAAAATGCTTCCTATATGGGTAGCTAATTATTTTTTAGATGATTATGATAATGATTTTAAGGTATGCATTCCATCAACTGATGAATTAGACTTTGAGTTTGCAAATAAATATGGTCTTGATATAATTGATGTTATTGATTTTGAAATAGCTCCATATACTGGTAATGGAATACATATAAATAGTGAATTTGCTAATGACTTATATAACGATGAAGCTAATAGTAAAATATTAAATTATTTAGTTGAAAATGGCTATGCCGAAGAAACTACTGATTATAAATTAAAAGAATTATGCATATCAGATTCCTTATTCTTTGGTGAGGCTATTCCAATTATTTATTTTAATGATGGCTCTATTAAAGTATTAAATAGTATGGAACTACCTCTTAAGCACCCTGATGTTATCGTAAAGCCATCGGGAAATGAATATTCACCTTTGTATAATGCGAAGGGATGGAATAATATATTCACAAAAGAAGGAAAAGAAGGTAGTAGAGAGCTTTCTACGTTAAATAACATAATATCTAATTCATGGTATTATTTAGCATATATATTAAAAAGCAATGCAGGATTACTTCCTATAAATAGTCCTGATGCTAAATATGAACTTGAAAAGTGGCTGCCTGTTAATTTATATATGGCTAGTATCAATGCAAAAGAATTAATAGTTACTAGATTTTTATTATTTGTTTTGGAAGATTTTGGATATTTATCATATGTTGAACCATTTGAAAAAGTAGTTAGTTTAAATGATGAAATAAGTGATGGTAGTATTGATTTAGTTGATTCACTTGATAAGTATGGTGCAGATGTAGTTAGATTATATCTATTAGACACTAAAGAATTAAACCCAATAGATTTAGATATATATAGAAGATTTATTAATAGATTAATTAGATTATTTGAAAATGAATTTAGTGTCTAATAGATATAATCTAACTACATCTGCACCATACTTATCAAGTGAATCAACTAAATCAATACTACCATCACTTATTTCATCATTTAAACTAACTACTTTTTCAAATGGTTCAA
>JAILKD010000052.1 GCA_024694145.1 bacterium
TCTAATAGGTCTATCAATAACTCTACTAGTTAAAGTTTCATGTTCTGAACTTCTACCTTCTCTTCTTAAGAATCCTCCAGGAATTTTTCCTGCAGCATATAATTTTTCTTGGTAAATTACCATAAGTGGGAAAAAGTCTAAAGCACTTGGATTATTAATTGATACTGCAGTTGATAAAACTACTGAATCACCATAATAAACCATTGCAGCACCATTAGCTTGCTTTGCAACTTCTCCTATTTCTACTACTAATTTACGACCAGCCCAGTCGTATTCGAATCTTTTAACTTCACTCATAAAGATCTCTTTTTTCTCCTTCATCTATTTTTTTAACCAATATTTATTATACTACAAATAATATAATATTTAAATATTAAAAAATAAAAAGATAGAGCATTAACTCTATCTCTATATTATTAATCTTTTTTGCTTTCTTCTATAGTTATAATATCATTTTTCATTTCATTATTCTCTTCTATAATTGTTTTGAATTTATCATCCTTGATTAATTCAATTACAACTTTAGCTATATCAGGGTCAAATTGAGTACCACTACAACGTTCAAATTCACTAATGATATATTCTTTTGAACATGGTTCTTTATAACTACGTTTTGTTGCCATTGCATCAAAGCAATCTGCACAACAAATTATTCTAGCGTTAAGTGGAATATTTGTTCCTTTTAATCCTGTAGGATAGCCTGTACCATCATAACGTTCATGGTGATACATTGCACCTTCAACAATACCAGGAATAGTTGAAATATCTTTTAAAATCTTACCACCCTTAGTAGTATGAGTCTTCATAATTGCATATTCTTCATCATCTAATCTAGCTGGTTTATTAATGATACTTAGTGGAATACCTATCTTACCTATATCATGTAATAATGCTGTATAGAAGATATTTTCTACTTGTTTTTCTGGTAAGTTCATAGCTTTAGCTATTTCTCTAGAATAATAACCAACTCTTCTAGAGTGACCATTTGTATAAACGTCCTTAGCATCGATTGTACGAGCAATTGCTTCTATTGATTCTAATGTAATCTTTTTATACTCTAATTGACGTTTAATACTTTGTTTAATCTTGCGTCTAAAGTAGTAAACTAAAGCACCAACAACTAAAGCTAAGCCTAAGAATATCATTAAAACTACAAATGCTACATATTCATATATATGTTTTGTTTTTGTAAATGAAATATCAATTTGGTTACTCATTTGATTTATTTCATCAACTACATACACATGGAAATTATATTTTCCACCTTTTAAGTTAGTATAACTTATGCTTGCTAAATTGTTATCTGCTTCTATATAAGTTCCATCAATTCCATCTAATTTATAATAAATTTTATAACCTTTTGTTGGTTTGAAACTAAATATAGATAAGTTTATAGAAATACGTTCAGCGTTTTTGTTAATTTTAAATTTGTTTCCATAGAATGTTTTATTGTCAACTTTAATTGAACTAATGGCTATTTTTAGAGGTTTTCTATTAGATACTGTATTATTAAAGTCAAATGAATATACACCACATTGAGATTGGAAATAATAAATATTATCAATGGTATCATAAAAACCAGAAGAATTACCTTTTATTGAACTCTTTAATCCGTTTGATTCATCATAGAATTCATATGATAAATTTTCAGCAAGCAAATCATCTATTACATATATTTGCTTCTCACTTGCTAAAACATGTTTATATGTTACGCCACCTCTATTATCAACGGTTTTAACTTTGCTAATTTCTGTAATAGATCCATTGACATAAGATAGTTTTATTTCTTTTGGTTCATTAAAGTAATTTCCGTTTTTAGTAATAACGAATAAACGACCATAAATGTTATAGAAGAAATTATCTCCATCTTGATAAAACTTTAATATTCCTGATGTTTTTTCATCAATACCAGGAATTGTTTTGATTGATGAGTTCTCTAAATCTTTATTAATTGTGTGTATTCCATTAGCGCTACAAACGTATGTTACATCACCAAATTCTGATTTATCAATATATAATATTTGACCATTTGTTGTTAATTCTTTATTAAATATAAAGTTTGTTCCATCAAATCTAATGATTGAATTTGTTGAAGTGCCAATAAATAAATAATCATCATATGCTCTTAAGCATCTTTGTGCAACTGCATAATATCCATTTTTGTTAACTAGTGGATCAGCTGGATTTATATCAGAACCTCTATATTGCTTAAATATTTCTGTAATTGGATCATATTCAAATAATCCACTACCATATGTTGCAAAATACATTTTACCTTTAAACATTTCGATGTCTCTTACATCATACCAAGCAATTCTTTCATCTGGTTTTATTGGTTCTGGAACATCATAATCAGGAAGAGATGGATCTAATTCTTGTTGTCTTTCCCATTCTTCTTTTGCTTCTTCCCAAGCTTTATGTTCTACTTCCCATTGGGCTATTTGCTCTTTATCATAACTTATAATATCGTTTATTTGAGTTACAAGTGGATGGTCTTTTAATAATTTATCAGCTACATAATCATATACATAAATACCATCAGTTGATGCTAAATAAAGCTCGTTACCATATTTTTCAATAGCATATATTAGTCTACTTTTTAGAGGAAAATCATCTTCTGATACATCAAATAATACATCAGTTAATGTTGATTGAGTAAGGATTGATACACCTGAAGTATATGATGCAATCCAAATATTTCCCTCATAATCAATTATTATATCAACTAACTTACTACTCTTTTCTAGATTTGATGCATAAGTTGCTGTGTATGTAATTGAGTCGATTGAATATAGACCTTTTTCAGCAGCAGCAAACAATGTTCTTGTTTCGTTTGAATATGTAAATTTATGAGCCATATCGCTACTTTGAGATAGTTTTATAGAATTGGCTAACATTTCTTTTTTGGCCAAATCGTAGAAATAAATCATTCTATCTGTTCTAGCAATTACTAGTATGTCATTATAACAATATATTGTGTTTATAATGTTTGATTCGTATATTTTTGTTCCATTGTAATCATAGATTCCATCTTCTTTTTCAAGGTAGATTTCATCATTATGAAGCGCTACTCCTTTAATGTTGTCACTTATTTTATCGTCTTTTTCTAAATGGTTTGTATTAGCACTATATTTAAATAGACCACTTCTTGTTGAAATATATAGTGTTCCATAGCCATCTACTAATATATCGTTTATATCTGTTCCATTTGATACATTTAAGTCTATATGATTAAATTTGTGGTTTTCATATTTTATTAGTCCTATTGAAGAAACAATAAATAATGTATTTTTGTAATGTGCTAGGCATCTAACATTTTCAATTACTTGAGTTTCACCGTTTTCATCTATATATGAACTAAATGAAACTAACTCTCTTGAATCATATCGTGATAAACCAGCAAATTGACCAATCCATACATATCCGTCATCTGTTTGACATAAGGATCTTGCACCAGAATTATCAAGAGTTACAGGTATTTCTGCTTTGTCTGCTAAAAAAGATCTAGCTTTAACCTTATTAGTTGTGACCGCAAAAAAACATAGTACCATAAATACTATAAGTAATTTTTTAATTAGATTTTTCTTAATCATAAAAATCACTTCCTACTAAATGCTCCTACTTAGTATAATATTATATCATAAATACAAAAAAAATATAACTAATTTAATATTAGCTATATTTAAAATGCTTATTTACTTTCAACCATGTAACATAAATAATATTTTTTATCGATTGTTTCATCAGTTACTTCTTTAATAGGTACATTAATTGTTCTACTGAATAAAGCTTCATTTAAACCTGTACCAGTCATTTTTGAATAAGCTTCTTTCATTGCCCATTTTTGAGCAATATATTCTTCTTTATCATCTGCTTTATCAAATTCTTGTTTTTCATCAAATGATAAAATTTTATTAGCTAAATCAAGCTTTGTAACTTTTCTAGTTAAATCGATTCCACATTCTCTTTCAGAAACTATTACTGCAACTAGATTATCTTCATGAGAAATATTAAATTTAATATTTGATTCTTTAAAGTGTGGCTTTCCTTCAAAAATAATTTCTTCACCACTTAAATCTTGATTAAATGTTTCTTTTACAAGTTCAAGCATTTTTGCATAAGCAAACTTACTAATCTTTCTCATATTTAAATCTGAATAATAATTACAATGTTCTAATACAGAATCATTTAAAACTGTTTCATCTACATCTTTTACTCTATAAACTTTATATGGCATATACGTATCCTCCTATTTTTATTTTATATTAAAATAATTTAGTAGTCAATTACAGAAACAAAAAAAGGCTTTTTTTAAGCCTTTTGTTTGTCATTATCTACGTAATCCTAATTTATCTATTAAAGCTCTATATCTGTTGATATCTTTATCTTGAAGATATTTTAATAGACTTCTACGTTGACCAATTTTCATCATTTGACCACGCTTTGAAGCAAAATCATGAATGTGGAATTTTAAATGATCATTTAATACGTTGATTTCTTCTGTTAGAATTGCAATTTGTACTTCTGGAGAACCTGTATCTCCGTTTTTAGTAGCAAATTCTTTAATAATTCTAGCTTTTGTTTCTTTAGATAACATTTTCTTTTCCTCCTTAAATTTAATAGTCGTTTATAACAATGAATTACGTTGGAGATTCGTAGTTCAGCGAAATAAACCAAAGTTATTATATATTAACTTATATAATTAGTCAATAACTAGTTTAATTTTTTACCGCAGTATTTACAAAAATCACTATCAGAATCTATTCTATTACCACAGTATTTACAATAGATTTCACTGTTTTCACCAGTTAAGCCGTCTTTAACTCCTTCAGCCATTTCTTTAGCGATTGGCTTGCCATAGTTATGTGCAACTTCTACACCAACAGGTCCAACACTTTGTGCTGTATATGCAGCTAGTGCTCTGTGTGTTCCTAAGCTTAGCATTATAAATCCAGGGACAATGAATAAGACTCCTGCCATTGATATTAAACCAAGTATTGGATGAACTAAAAATGCACAAATTGGACCACCAAAGAATAATCCAAATCCTATGATTAAAAATACAATTCCTAAAATAGTAAATTTTTTTCTCTTTTTTGCGTGTTCTTCTTCACTCATTAAAACAGCCATATATTTATCCCCCTATTAATTACCTCTAACTTCAGTATAGTAACCTTCTAATCTATCATCAAATTCAATTGATATATATTTGTAAACTTCACCATTAGTGATTTTTGATGGATCAAATGCATCAATTTCCATTAATGATTTATAATAATCATCAGTTTTAGCTTCTTCATTAAACTTTTGATAAACTGCTTCAATTACTGGTGCATAACCAACAAAATCAGTATTATCAAATGAATTATCTTTATCTAAGAAGAAATCAATGAATTTATGAGCTAAATCAATATTTTCACAAGTTGTAGGAATAACTAGTCCATCATAGAATACATTATTCTTTTCTGTTGGAGCATATAAACCAAAAATACTATCAGCATCTTTTTCTGCTTCAATATATTGATATCTTTGATCAAAATAATCTCCTGAATAAACAAGTGCATAATCGATATTTCCTGCGGCAACGCTTGTTTTTAAATCATCGTCACCCCACATTGTATATTTCATTTTCTTTAATGCATCTCTACATTCTTTTAATTTAGCATCATCTGTTTCATTGAATGAATAATTTAAATAAGCTTCTGCACAAGCAAATGAATCTCTACTTGAAGCATACATACCAACTTTATAGTTATTAACTATTGATTCATCAAAGAATACTTTAAATCCATTGTTTTTAATAACGTCTTCTAAGCCTTCTTTTTGCTTATTATACATAATTCCAAGGCTTCCCCAGAAATATGGAATGAAATAATCCTTATAGCTTGCTCCATCATTATTCATTAATGTTTGTAAGCTTTCTCTAAACATTCCATCTTTATAGTTCGATAATTTAGATTTATCAATCTTATTTAATAAACCTTCTTTGTTTAGTTTATCAATCATATAATCACTTGGTACAGCAATATCATATTTTGCTTTTTTTGTTCTAATATTTACATACATATCTTCATTTGAAGTTGATGTAATTATTTGAACATTACATTTGTTTTCTTTTTCAAAATCTTTAACTAGTTCATCATTAACATAATCTCCCCAGTTTAATACTTTTAGTGTCTTTTTTGTTCCGCATGAAGCTAATGTGAATATTGAAGCTAATCCAAGAACAACTCCTAATAATTTTTTCATTTTGCGCCTCTCTCCTTTTTCTTCTTGATAATATTATAAACTATTAGGCAAGTAATAGTTATAAGTGTTAATAATGTGTTATAAGCACATGCTTTTTGGACAGGGAAGTTTTTAGTAATCTTTCTTCTTGCATAAAACCAAGTAGAGAAGTTTTGTGTTGTTCCACCGACCATATAGCTAATTACAAAGTCATCAATTGACATAGTAAATGCAAGCATTGCTCCTGTAAATATACCAGTTTTAATAGCTGGAATTATTACTTTTAATACTGCTTTTCTTGGTTTACAACCTAAATCTAAGGCTGCATCATATAAGTTTTTATCTATTTCACCAAGCTTTGGTAAAACTGATAAAACTACATATGGTGTAGAAAAGAATATATGTGATAAAACAAGTGTAAAGTAGTTTAATCTAGTTGATTCATCAATTTGCAATATAACGCCTATTACTTGGAATACTATAAATAGTAATATACCAGTAGCTATATCAGCATTTAAAATAGGTACGTTATTTAACATAATCATTTGTCTTCTTCTTTTTTTACTTAAAGAATGAATTCCTATTGCTGCCATAGTTCCAAATATAGTTGATATAATTGTTGAAACAACTGCAACAAGTACTGTATTTTTAATTATTATACCAATAAGTTCACTATCACTAAATAATTCTTTATACCATCTAAATGTAAAACCACTAAATGTTGTTGCTGTAGGGTCTTTATCAACTGACATTAAAGAAATAATTATTAGTGGTAGATAAGTAAGTAATAATACAAATACCAAGAATGATATTTTTAAAATGTTAGGTAATATACTTTTCTTCTTTCTTTTTTGTAAGGATAAACTAGCCATTATATTAACGTTTCTCCTTCTGGGTCTAATTTTCCTATTAGCCATATTGCAAATAGGATTATTATGATAATTATTATAGATGCAAGCATACCAATATTATACGCACCTGTTGCACCTTTAAATTTATCTTCTATTATATTACCTATTAAAATTATTTTACCATTACTTACTATTTGTGGGATAGTAAATCCCATTGCACAAGGTAAAAATACCATTGTTATGCCACTTGTTACACCTTTCATTGATAAAGGGAGAGTTACCTTTAAAAATGATTTAGCAGGTGTTGCTCCTAAATCAGCACTAGCTTCAATTAGGGAATGATCTATTTTTTCTAACATTGTATAAATAGGGAAAATCATAAATGGTAAATATACAATTATCATAACAATAATAACTGCTATTTCACTACCACTAATATTTAATCTAATGTGGGTTAATGCTTGAAATAAGCCATTTTTAGATAACATTCTATTAATAGTTTCAATTCTAAGAAGCATATTAGTCCACATTGGTAATATAAATATTACAAGTAATAATGATTTTCCAACAATTTTAATCTTACTAATTATATAAGCAATTGGATAAGCTATAAGTAGGCAACCTAGTGTTGCTATTAAGCTTAATTTCATCGATTTAAAGAAGGCTCTTGCATAAGTTTGGTTAAATACCTTCTTAAAGTTATTAAGAGTGAATTTGGCACTTCCTATGTCAATATAACGCATATCTAAGAAAGACATGATTACCATTAAAAATAATGGAATTATAACTAAAATAGTCATCCATACAAAATATGGAATAGCTAGTTTTTTAAATTTAGTCATTAACTTTCATAAGATGTATTTCGTATGGATCTACAGAAAAACCAATCTTATCTCCAACTTTAAAATTTTCATATTGATGAAGTACAAATTCTACTCCATCTACTATTGCGCATATTTCAAAATGTACACCCTTAAATACTATTGAATCTACTACTCCAATTAACTTAGCTTTATCTAAACTAACTATATCAAAATCTTCTGGTCTAATAACTACATCACATGGTTCATCAACTTCAAAGTTTTCATCTACGCACTCAAATGTTTGACCCATAAATTCAACCATTTTATTTCCTAAGTATTTTCCTCTAATTATATTAGATTCGCCTATAAAATTGGCTACAAAGCGATTTTTAGGTTCGTTATATACATCTTCTGGAGTACCTATTTGCTGGATTACACCATCTTTCATAACAACAACTGTATCACTCATAGTTAAAGCTTCTTCTTGATCATGTGTTACAAATATAAAAGTTATACCTAATTGTCTTTGCATTTCTTTTATTTCATATTGCATGTTTTGACGTAATTTTAAATCTAAGGCTGATAGTGGTTCATCTAGTAATAATATTTTAGGCCTATTAACTACTGCTCTCGCTATTGCTACACGTTGTTGTTGACCACCACTCATATTATTTATTTTTCTATTTTCATATCCTTCAAGCTTAACTAGCTTTAATGCTTCTAAAACTCTTTCTTTAATTTGTTTTTTAGTAAGCATTAATGATTTAGCACTTTTTGTTTCAGCAGCCTGATCTTTATATAATTCTTTTAATTCATGCTCTAATTTATCTAATTCTTCCCAACTAGATACTTTCTTTAAAGCTTTAAGTTCATTTTCATATTTCTTTTCAGCTTTACCTTTTGGAGTGCCGTTTTGTATATCTTCATAAATTAAGTTTTCTATTTCTTTAATTCTTATTTTTGCATTTTTTACTTCTTCATCTTTATTCCATTCAACTTCTATTTTTGCTTCTAGTTCAGGAATAAGCTTATTATATTTAGCTTCTACTGCTTCTAAACGTTCTTTTACAAGCTTTTCTTTTTCTTCATAGATTGTATCATCTATTTTTCTTTTTAAAGCTTTCATTTCAGCTTTAAGCTCATATTCTCTTTCATTATTTTTTTTCTTTTCTTCATATAAGATATTATCAATTTCTTTATCTTTTTCTTTAATTTGTAAAGCTAAATTTTGTTTATCTTCATCAGACATATTCTTTTTTGTATTAGATTTTTTAAATTCATCTAATTCTTTTTTTAACTTGTTTTTTAATTTGTCATACTCAATATCTAAATCTTTATCTTCTTTAACGATTCTTCTACGCTCAGGCTCAAATTTTCTTCTTATATTAGATTTTAATTCTTCATAAGTTCTATTATAATTTCTTAAACCAAATGCGACATTATCAAATACATTTAAATGTGGAAATAGTGCATATCTTTGAAATACTGTATTAATTGGTCTAACATATGGTGGAAAGTTGTTTACTGTTTCACCGTCTAATATAATTTCACCACTATCAGGAGTTTCAAAACCACCAATCATTCTAAGAGTTGTTGTTTTACCACAGCCTGATGGACCAAGTAATGTTACAAATTCATTTTCATTAATATATAAGTTTAAGTCTTTAACAACTTCTACTCCATCATATGATTTAGTTATATTTTTTAAAACAATTAATTTTTTTGTCATAGTAACCTCCTAAAAACTAGGTGGGCAACTTACCCAAATAACCTTTGATTTTTTTATTGATTCAATGTAATGCATTTTATCTGTTTTAAAATAAAATGATTCACCTTTTTTCACTCTTTTTTTCGTATTTCCATGTACTACAAATATTTCACCTTCAAGAACATAACCAAACTCTTCACCATTATGAGGCATATCTTCAGTAGTTTTTACATTTTCATCAAGTGATACAATGATTGGTTCCATTTCTTGAATTTGACTGTTTGGAACAAGCCATTTTATATCATAACCATTATATTCACAAACATATTGATCATCTTTTTCAAATACAATTGGACTTTCTTCTTCCTTAGCAAAGAAACTTGATAAGTCAGTTCCAAGTACTTCAAGTATATTTGTTAAGGTTTCTAATGATGGACTTGTTTTATTGTTTTCAAGCTGAGATATGTAGCTTTTTGTAAGTTCGCATCTATCTGCTAATTCTTCTTGAGTTAACATTAATAAAATTCTGCGTTCTTTTATCTTTTTTCCTAAATCCACATTATCACCTCTGGTTGTTTATTACTAAACTTAAAGTTTATTTTTACTTAACAAACAATTATGATTATATACTATATTTTCTTATTGTCAATATATTTATAATATATTTATAAAAAAAGGACTAAAAATTTAGTCCATTGTATTAGTATTATGATGCATTTTCTTATCTTCATACATTTTTTGATCAATTATATTCATAAAATCATCAACTGTTTGCTTTTTAGGATTATATGTGCTATATCCCATTGATGCACTTAAAATATATTCTGATATTTTTGATTCGTTGAATTTATCAATACATCTTTTTATTTCATCTAAACATGCATCAACAATAACTTGTTTATGTGTATTTATAAGTACAATAAACTCATCACCTGCATATCTTATAACATTACCCATATCTCCAACAGCTTCTTTTAATATTTTTGACATTTGTTGTAATGCTAAATCGCCTTTTGCATGTCCAAATGTATCATTTATTTGTTTAAAATTATCCATATCAATCATAACACCAGTTATGTGACAATTACCTTTAGTAAGTAAGTTCTTTTGTAGATAATTTAAATAACTTCTATTATATAGACCTGTTAATTGGTCTCTATAAATTGTTTCATTTTGCATTGAAGCAAGTACTCCAGCTATAGCTATTGCTTGACATGGCCATGATAAAGCTATTCCTGGTATAGCTGTTTCAGCAATTAGACCTATTAATATTGGTCCAATATATAAGTAGATAGGGAAAAACTTTAATATTCCACCCTTAATTTTAGAAATAATACATATTACAACTGCATATATTATGTAGAATAAATCAATAGCAAATATACCATGGTATAATGCTTTTCTTGTATATATATTTTCTTCATTAATATAATATACACATGGAGCAAATAGATTAACAAACATAAATATTAATCCGATAATCATAGGTATAGATAGTAATAATTTTTTCCTAACGTTTGGTTCACATTTTACATGTGTTTCTATTAATAACATCCACAAAAATGCACAAGCCATATTTGCACAGAATATATATGTGCTAGTTAAATGATTTAAAAACATAAATAAATCACCTTGCTTGCCATCTACATAATATGATGCAACAGTTATAGAACTAGATATAATCCCAATTATAATCATTAAGATTAACAATTTGTTTTCATAATTTTTATATTGAAAACGCCAAAAATTACATTTAAATAATACAACTAATAATAATACTGCAATAAAATTTGAAGTATAAACGTTTAATAAATCTATTTCAAAAAGCATAATTATCCTAAATTAGATGATCAGAAATCTTTAAATTTCCTTCATGAATATGTTTTTCAAAATGTTCTAAAGAGAATGGTTTACCAAATAAGAAACCTTGAAGTCTACCGCAACCAATTCTATTTAAGAATTCAGCTTCTTCTCTAGTTTCCACACCTTCAGTTAATGTACGCATACCCAAACGTGTAGCAAGTTGTATTATGTAATCTAATATATCTTTTGTTCTTTCATTTTTATCGAAGTTAGTTAAGAACTTCATATCAATTTTTATTACATCAAATTCAAAGTCTTTTAATGCATTTAGCGATGAATAACCACTGCCAAAATCATCTAGCCATATTGCAAAGCCATCTTCTTTTAATTCATTAATCATAGCATTAAATTCTTCTGTATTTTGGCTTAAGCCACTTTCTGTAAGTTCAACATGTAAATAGCTTTTATCAATATTGTATTTTTTAATACATTTATTTAATTCTTCTTTAACATTCATTAAATCAAAATCAGCTCTCGATAAGTTAAGTGATACAGGAACAACTGGTCTATTTTCATCAATTGATCTTCTCATTTGCTTACAAATATCATTAAGCATTGCTAAATCAAGTTTATGAATTAATCTTGTTTCTTCTAAAACTGGAATAAAATCTCTAGGCATAATCATTCCATAAACAGGATCTATCCAACGAGCAAGTGCTTCTGCACCACATAATGTTTGATCACTACTCCAAACAACTGGTTGGTAGTAAGCTTTAATATATCCATTTTCAACTGCATCATCAATATGATTAACAATGTATTGTCGCTTCATGAATTGTTCATCAAGTTCTTTATCATATTCCATAAACATTGTTCCATAATCAGATTTAATAGTTCCACAAGCATATCTCGCCTTATCTATTGCTCTAAATGGTGATTCTTCTTTTTGAGGTCTATAACCACCAACCTTAAGTCTAATAAATAATCCATCTGATGAAGCTTGAACTAATCTATTTAATACATCTATTCTATCCATAAATCCTTCTTGATTTGTTAGAACAATAAAATGATCATCTGCTAGACGTGCTGTTTGATCTTTAGGGAAAGATGCAACAACATCTTTAGCAAGTCTTGCTAAAAACTTATCGCCATAAGCAAATCCTTTTTGAGTATTTATTATTTTAAAGTTACTTACGTTAATGAATAAATATATTTTATCACTTATATAATCAGGATTTTCTTTATATAATTTTATTATTTTTCTAGTAAAATGATGTCCATTATGTATTTCTACTAATGAATCGAAATTCGCATCATGAATGAGTTTCTCATCTTTTATAGCTTCATTGACACGTTGTTGATATATTGATATAGTTATCATTGTTAAACTAACTAAGAATGTATAATAATTTATTCTATCAGCTTCAATAAATTCTCTTGAACCATATTGAACTAAACAATAATCAAATACAACAAAAATAGATGTAAGCATAACAATTGAAATGTATGGTTTCCAAATTAATAAGCAACCTGCAAAAGTAATCATTGTTAAGAAACAAGTTATCATTTTTATTTTTTGTGTATTTAAATCACCTTTAGAATTGTACCAAGGATTAGCAAAATCAGAATAACCAACTTTAAAACCAAATACTAAGCAAACTGCTGCAAAACTAGTTATTGTTATAATTGATAAAATTGTGTTATCTTCATTTTTAAAATGTCTATATAAACTATTTCCAACAATTGATGCACCAAATATTGGCATTGATGAATAAACCAATATTGTTGTAATTTTATTAATGTTGGTTCCACTATTAAATGTAGGTAATTTTATTTCAATTATCATAACAAATATCCATAAAATACATAATGAACCTAAAATTATGTTAGTTATAAATGAACCTCTGCCTCGCTTTTTTATTACATAAAATAAGCCAAACATAAACATAGCTAAAGCACATACAATAAAAAGTATATATAATCCTGTCATTCCAAATAGTAATTGGAATCTATTATTGTATCCAAGCTTATCATAACTATTCCAATAAGGTCTAATATATTTTCTAGATTGTCTAAAAATCATCCAGATTTCAAGAATTATAACTATAAATGACATATAAATACTACTTTTGATATTTGCATCATTTAAATAAGTCTTTACGTATTTTGTATTTTTCTTGAAACCAAACATTCTTTTTAAGAAGGATAATACTTTCATAACGACACCCCCGTATGTCTATAAAATAATACTATAATATAATATTAACATATTATTTACTTTTATTAAACAAAAAACTGCTTAAATGTTAATTAAGCAGTATTTTTTTTAATCGATTTTTTTAAGAACTGATTCTAGATTTTCAAGATACTTTATTAAGCTTAATTTATCTTGCTCATCTGCATGCTCAATTAAGTCCTTTACTTCCATAATTTCTGTTTCAAGTAGACTTTTTAGTGCTTCTTTTTCTTCTACTGTTAAATTCATATCACCACATCCTTAATATTAGTATATCACTTTTTATAAAAAAGAGGAAAAAGTTTTCCTCTAATTTTTATTTAAATTGAATTTTCTTAAATCTTAAATATCCAATTCCAAGTTCTAATGCAATAATAAGTGGAGTTGAAATTAAGATTCTTGCAAGTGGTACTAAAGGTAAAGCAAATCTTGTTTCATTAAATTCTAAGTAACTTGTCATAACTAATTCTTCTGTTGAAACCATATTTTGTAATTCTAGTGATTGGAAGAAGTTTGTAAATGACATTACTTTAGAGAATCCTTCACTAATACCCATTAAGGCAAATGATCCAAGTAAACTAATTATAAAACCAATTGCTATTGGTAAAACAATACCTAAAGCTACACTTTGCTTATTAATTGAAATAATTATACAGAATCCCATTAGTACATAACTTAATAAGAATTGAAGGATAAAACCAACAATTAATAGTAAGAATACATCACCTGTAAATGTTGCACCTAAGCCAAATAATAAACCACCTAGTAATAAACCAACAAATGATGCTGAAAATAAATATATAAGTGATAAAACAAAATGTACAATGATTATTGAGAAGAATATTTGACTTCTTGTATAACCAATAATTAGTTTGTTTCTTATTGTTCTATCATTAAATTCTTTTACAAAGAAAACTGTTATAAATATTGGTGCAAGCATTTGTGCAGTATTACCCATAATACTTACTCCATTACTCCATGCAGATAATCCTGAAGTTGTTAGGAATGCTCCTGCGCCATCTACTTCATTATTAGCCATTGCGCTTAATGCTTTTGTTAATAATAAGCTTAATACAACTAGTCCGATAGTTACCATTAAACCTATAAATAACACTTTATCTTTTCTAGCTCTATAAAAGTCAGATTTTAATAAATTTTTCATTATTTGTTTCCTCCTTCTTTTAATAGATTAATGAAATAATCTTCTAATTCTTCTTTTTCTTGTTCGAAGGATTCAATCTTTACTCCAATTTCTCTAAATGCTAAACCTAAATCTAGTGCATCAAGTTCTTTATCTGTAGTAAATGTTTTACTATCAATAATGTCACATTTAGCATTAAATTTATTTTCAAGAATTTCTTTAACTCCATCAATTTTATTAACTTTATAAATGAATTTTATTTCATTATTAGCATGAATATCTTCTGCGTTTATTTCTTTTATTACATGACCGTTTTCAATAAATCCATAAGTTGTTGCCATTTTATCTAATTCTGATAATATATGTGAACTAATTATAAATGTAATACCTTTTTCTTTATTTAATTTTGTAATTAATTCTCTTATTTCAACCATACCTTTTGGATCTAAGCCGTTTGCTGGTTCATCTAGAATCATTAATTCTGGATCACCTAAAAGTGCACAAGCTATTGCTAAACGTTGACGCATACCTAGTGAATAATTACCAGCTTTTTTATTATCATTAGGCAAATCAACTAATTCTAATGTATCTTTAATCTTTTGATCATAATCTTTAATTCCGAGTAACATTGCTTGTAGTTTTAGGTTGTTATAACCTGACATACCTGTTTTAATAGCAGGAGCTTCTACTATTGCTGTAACTGCACCTAAACGTTTACTTACGTTAAGCTCATAACTACCGCTTTGCGCTGTAATTAAACCTGTGATAACTCTAATAAGTGTAGTTTTACCTGCACCATTTCTTCCAACAAATCCATAAACATCTCCTTTATGGACTGTCATATAGACATCTTTTAGAATATGGAATTTTCCAAAGCTCATATTGATGCCACTAACTTTTAATAATTCTTCCATAAATATCCTCCTTATTTATGACAAGGGCTTTTTCACCCTCAATGATTTTACCATAAATTAACTAAATATACAATAGTTATCATTTATGTTTCAAATCCTTCCATAATTCATTATACACAAAAATTATTTTTTATGCAATAGAAAATTATTAAAAATTATTTTTTGTTATTTTTAAAGAAAAAGCACAAATTAATGTGCCTTCATAATTAAATCTTTATCTTTTTTAAGTTGAGATTTTAATTCATCAAGTGAACTAAATTTAGTTTCTTTTCTAATATATGATAAAAATTCTACTTTTATTTCTTCTCCATAAATCATCTTATCAAAATTAAATATATGAGTTTCAAGTTTTAATGTATTTAGTTTTCCTATAGTTGGATTATAACCTACATTACACATGCCTAAATATTTTTTCTTATTGTATATTACATTAACAGCATAAACTCCGTTTTTAGGTGGTACATTACCTAATATATCTAGATTAGCTGTTCTATATCCAAGCTTTTCACCATTATGGAATCCTTCTACAACTACTCCTTCAATCATATAATTTCTACCTAAAAGTTTATTTGCAAGTTCAATTTTACCATCTTCAAGTAAAGCTTTTATATTTGATGAACTAATTTTTAAGTCATCAACATATAAATCATCTATCACTTTAACTTTAAATTCTTTTTTTAAATCAGAAATTGTTCCTTCATTTTTATAGCCAAAGAATGTATCTTTACCACAAACAATACTAGTTATTCCAATTGTTTTAAGATAATCAATAAATTCATCTTTTTTAGTTAAAGCTGTAGTTCTAGTAAATTCAATTATTATTAAATAATCAGGATTAAGTTTTCTAATTAAGTTAATCTTTCTATTTAGATTTGTTAGAAAACAATAATTAAAATTAGTCTTTAAAACGCATAATGGATGTGGGTAGAATGTTATAACAACGCTTTTTTCACCATTTCTCTTACATTCATTAATTAGCAATTGATGAGCTTTATGCACTCCATCAAAGTTACCTATTGTTGCACACAAATTAGATCCTAAATTTAACTTTTTTCCTATTTCAATTTTATATACTCTCATAATTTCACCTACTCAAAATCAAGTGCTTTACCTGTATTTGTGATACCTCTAAATAAACCAACTAATTGTATTACTAAATCAATAATTAAAATTACTGGCATGACTAATAAAATACCTACTAAAGCTAAAAGTCTAACAGGAAATAGAAATATTAATATAGAATTATCTACTTCTTCAATATTGTCAACACCATAATCCTTATTAGCTTCTACATAATCTCTATAATAAAACGGATTTGCTCTATCCTTTTTAATTCTAAGTTTAAATGCTTGAAATCCTCTATAAGTTAAAAATCTAAATAGTAACAATATAAAAGGAATTGATGTTATTGCGATAATAACAAAATAACATTTTACATTATTACTAATATTTGCATATTTAAATGAAAAAATATAAACTATTGAATCACTAAACATATCTATAAATTGAATTAAAAGGCTATTTTTAACATCTTTAAAGCCATACTCTATAATTTTATTATAGTCTTTTATTAAAGCAAAATCTTCGCCATTGTTTAGGCTATAAGCATAGATAGCTATATATGCAGCTAAAAGAATTATTAAGTTTATAATTATAACAACTAAGAATTTCTTAAATAGCGGCATAATATTCCTCCTATAATATTATTACTGGTTTATATTTATTATCTTCTACCATTTTGTATAAGGCAAGAGTTTTATTATTATTAGTTACTCTAAATATGCCTTTTATATCTGTTTGTCTATTATCTAGTGTAATACCGTTTTTAACAAGTGGTACTAAATAATCTTTTACTTCTACGCTAGGAAATTTTTCTAATACTTTTTCTAAAGGTATGATATCAGTTTCGTTTATTTCATCAATTCTTTTAGCTTCATCTATTGAATAATCGCCTAATTTAAGCCTTTCTAAGTGCTTCATAGTGCCTAATTCACCTAGTTTTTCTGCAATATCACTACATAGCGTTCTAACATATAGACCTTTAGATGATGTAACTATAAATTTAAATTCATTATCTATGCATTCACTTAATCTTTTAAGTTCATATATTTTTATTTCCCTGGCATTTCTTTTTATTTCTATATCCTTAACTGCATATTGATATAACTTTTTACCATTAACTTTAACTGATGAATACATTGGTGGAATTTGATTATATGTACCTATAAATGAATCTAACACTTCATCTATTTCACTATTAGAATGATTTTTTGGACCTTTTTCTTCTATAATTTCACCAAAAACATCATCTGTTTTAGTTTTAATACCTAATTTAATTATGCATTCATATGTTTTTTTATGATCAACTAAAATATCAACAAGTTTAGTTGCCTTACCAACACATATAACTAATATTCCACTTACTTCTTTATCAAGTGTACCTGTGTGTCCTATTTTTTTTATACCTAATTTATGTCTTAATTTACTAACACAATCAAAGCTAGTCATTCCAGCTTCTTTTTTTAATACAATTATTCCATCCATTATTTGAAGTAGACTATGGTTGCACCATTAAGTCCTTCTCCTTGTTCTCCAAATCTATAAGATTTAACAAATTTATTTGTCTTTAAATAATCCCAAACAAGCTTTCTTATTGTTCCTGTACCAAAACCATGAACAATTGTACAATTAGGTATTTTTGCACATACACAGTCATCAATATATTTATCTAATGCTATATAAGCATCTTCATAGCGATATCCTCTTAAATCTAGTTTAGTAGAAACTGATTTAAAAACTTTATCAGTGTATTTTTTTTGTGGTTTTTCTTTTTTGACTTCAGTATAAGCATATTTAAGTTCACTAATTTTAAAATCTTTTTCAAAATTACCGAATTTAACTCTATACTTATCTCCTTTAATGCTAGTTATTTCACCATTACAATTATAATTAATAATTAATACTGTATCACCAACTTTAAGTTCTTTGATATTTAAATTAACTTCTTGTTCAGTTTTAAGTGTATTAATCTTATGCTTAACAACAGCTACATCGTTAAGTTGTGTCTTTTCATTTAATAAGTCAGTTACTTCTTTTAATAAATCAGTTGCTTTAGTTCTAGCTTCTTCATATATTTTATTAGCATCATCTTTTGCTTTTTTGATTATATTTTCTCTATCATTTTCTAATTCTTTAATGTCATTTTGATATTTATATTTATCTTTTTGTATTTCTTTTTTAAGATTTTCATTTTCTTCAATAAGCTTATTTAAATATAGTCCTTTTTCTTCAACTTTCTTCATTAATAAGCTACTACTGTTATCTTCATATAAATATTTATTAGCATTATCAATTATTTCTTCATTTAATCCTAGGTGTTTGCTTATTAAGAATGCATTTGATTTACCAGATACGCCTAAAAGTAATCTATATGTGGGCATATAAGTTTCTTCATTAAATTCCATACTTGCATTCATTATTTCATCATTTTCATATCCATATTCTTTTAGTGATGGATAATGTGTTGTAATTATTGTTCTTACGTTTTTCTCCATTAAATAATTAATCAAACTTATAGCAAGTGCTGAACCTTCAACCGGATCAGTTCCACCACCTAGTTCATCTAATAAAACAAGTGAATTATTATTTATGTTTTCAGAAATAAATACAATCTTTTTCATATGACTTGAGAAAGTTGATAAGCTTTGCTCTATAGATTGTTCATCACCAATATCTGAGAATACATTGTCAAAAACGGCTATTTTAGCGCTTTTTACAGGAATCAATATTCCTGCTTGAGTCATTAATGTAAGTATTCCTACTGTTTTTAAGCTAACAGTTTTACCACCAGTATTTGGACCTGTTATAATAATAGTCTTATAAGTTTTACCTATTGTTAAATTTAGAGGTACTGCTTTTTCTTTATCAAGTAATGGGTGAATTGCATTAACTAGTTCAATATAACCATTATTATTTAATTCAGCTTTATTAAAATCAACTCCATATTTAGCCTTAGCACTTATAATATCTAGATTTGTAATATTAGTGATATTATATTCTAGTTCAGTTGAATAAGAACTAATATTTGAACTAAGCATTTTTAATATTTTATTTATTTCTTCTTTTTCATTATTTTGTTCATTTATAAGTTCATTATTTATTTCATAAGTTGCTTGAGGTTCTATATATATTGTTTGCCCTGTTGATGATTTATCATGAATAATACCTTTTAAACTATTTTTATATTCTTGCTTAACTTGTAAGCATAATCTATCATTTTTAACTACTATATTCGAATCAACTAGCATTTCTTTTTTAGCTGATATTATTTCTTGAAGTTTATTTTTTAGTCTTACTTCAAGAAGTTTTATTTGACGTCTAATTCTAACTAAATCAATACTTGCATTATCACTAATAGTTAAATCAGGTAGGATGCATCTATCTATTTCTTTATTTAAATCTGGTAAATCAATTAATGTATCAATATATTTTGTAAGTTTATTAAAACTAAACTGATTAGATAAATTAGTTTTAGTCCTTTTGATGTTTTTACTTGTTTTAATCAATTCATTAACTAAATTTATTTCATAAACGGATAATATTCCACCTTTTTGTGCCATTTTAATAGCACTTAAAACATCTTCACTAGAACCAAAAGGAAATTCGCCAAATTTAACAATGAAATTACGCATTTCATCTGTTTCATCAAGCATAGAATTAATTAAATCAATATCGTTAATTGGTTTAATATCATCAAGCAATTCCTTACTTCTATTCAAAGATGTAAATTCTTTTATTTTGTTTATGATTTTATTAAATTCTAATGTTTCTACTTCATAATACATAATAATCACCAAATTTTATCCTTACCTTTAATTTTAACAAAATTAATGATAAAATTAAAGTGGTGATTATCTATGTATGTTATTTTGATTGATAAAATTTATATAAATAGACTTAAAAACATGTTTATTGATTTTTTAGTTGATTCTTCTAACCCTTATATTGCGTTTAAAGCATGTTATTCAACTATTACAATAGAATGTTATACATCTGGAAAAGTTGTATTTAAGGGTGATGATATAGAATTAATTAAAAAAATGCTAGAAAAAATAGATTTCAACTTTGAAATAACTACATCACCAGATAAACAAGAAATGGATTATAATACATCTATTGGTAGTGATGAGGTTGGGACAGGTGATTTGTTTGGCCCAGTTGTAATATGTTCATTTTATGTTGATAGTAAAGATAGTGATTATTTAGTAAGTTTAGGTATTAATGATAGCAAAAAATTGACTGATGATAAAATAAGAAAAATAGGACCTCTTTTAAAGAATTATACATTTAATGTTGTATTAATCGATAACTTAAAATATAATGAGCTAGTTGATAAAGGCTATAATATGAATGAAATTAAAGCATTAGCGCATAATAAAGCGATTATTTGCACATTAAATGATATAGAGAAAAAGGTTCCTGTAATACTTGATGAGTTTGCTTCTCCAGATAATTATTATAGATATTTAAGGGGATCAAAAATGGTTTATGATGAAATAGTTTTTAAAACAAAAGCTGAAAGTAAATACTTATCAGTTGCTTGTGCATCAGTTATGGCTAGATACATCTTCTTACTTGAAATGGATAAAATGAGTAAATTATTAGGGTTTGAAGTACCAAAAGGAGCTGGAATTAAAGCTGATGAAGCATTAAAGAAAATAAGTGATAAAGATAAACCAAAATTTATTAAATTAAACTTCAAAAATCTTACAAAATAGACATTTATTGACTATTAGCCAATTTATAATATATAATTATATTAAGGATGTGATAATTATGAAACTTAGACCACTATTCTTCAGAATAGGACTATTTAGCTTAATGGCAGCATCAATTTGCTTTGCATTATTAATTACAGGAATAGCAAAAGATGCCAATACTATTGTTGCATATATTCTTGGAATATTATTTATTGTTGCATGTTGTTCTTTATCATTAAATACAACTTCTTCAATACTTGATGCACCAAAAGATAGGGTTACTCCTTTTTATAGAAAAACAGCTTTAATATTAGCAATAGCTACAGGTATAATTGCATTATTATGGTTAGTTGTTCTATTTGCCGGTGAAGTAAATATGGCACTTAGATATATAGTAGGTAAACAATTCCAATTTGGTAATGGAAAAGAATATTTAGATGCACAAGCTGCATATAGTGCTGCATTAAATGTACAAGATGATTTAACTTCTAAATTAGTGATAATTAAATTAGCAATTGCATTTACTATTGTTCTTGCATACATTAATTTAATTATTACACATAAATTTGCTTTAAAAAACAAAATGAAATCAATTCAATTTGTATTATATTTAAGTTCATTTATCTTCTTCGCATGGTTCTTCATTTTAACAATGACTTATACTTATGATTTAGTTCCACATACAGATAAGAATTATTATAGATTAATACTTAGATCAAATGTAGATGCTTTAGGTAGTGCAGTTAGTGCATTTGTTTTAATTAGTAGCTTTATGGTATTTATGATTATGAAAATATCTTCTGCTAGAAGTGTTAGAAGGGGAAGAAATCAAATACTTTATGGTACCAATGAAGATGTTGATGCATTAGAAACTACTCCTAAAAATAATAAAGAGGAAATTAAAGAACCAGTTAAAGCTTTAGATGCTTCTAACAATGATGTTAAAGCAAGAATTGAAAAGTTAAATGAACTTCACACTCAAGGTTTAATAACTGATGAAGAATATGAGAAAAAGAAAAAAGATATAATTGATTCATTATAATAAAAAAACGCTAGAATTAAACAAAATCTAGCGTTTTTATTATGCAATTTTTTTCTTAATCATAGATATTAATGTATTTAAATCATTACCTAATTCGTTATTCATTTCATTTAATCTTTTAATATCTCTATCTAGTTTTTCAATATATGTTGAATAATCATTACTGTTAGTATTAATAAAATTTTCTTTAAAGAATCTATGTGCATAATAATTTCTTGAATTAATACTTTTAGATAAGCTAATTACAAATTCTTCAGTAAATATTTTAGTCTTTCTAGCTAAATCTATGGAATTACCTGTTGGCATTTTAGAAAGAGACTCATAATATTCATTTTTAGTCTGTAATTTTTTTATAACTTCTTCTTTTGAAAAACATGATTTTAAAATATTATCATAAATTATAATGAAGTGTAAATTATATTCAATGGCCTGTGATATATGTAAAATCATTCCTACTTTTTGATAAACTAAATCTCTATCTGTCATAATTTTGTGATAGTTGTGTCCTTGGACGTTGTAATGTTACTAAATAATATGGGGAAGTAAATATTACTTCATTATTAGTTCCATATTCAATTACTCTTATTTTATAAGTGCCATATGCCAAATCTTTAATTGGTAGGAAAAATAAATCATCACTTACTTTATATCTAGCCATTAATAATGGAGCGTTATCCATATATGAATATAATTCTATTTTAGTATATAAATAGTCTTCACTTACAGGTTGGAATAATACATTTATTAGTGCACTACCTGTAGTTACTCTTATACTTGCTCTTTTAATTAATATTTCATCATTTTTTTCTTTTAATATTAAATCATAATCATCTCTTGATGCATAAATATAATTTAAGTTAAAAATTATAGGGTCCGCAATATCATCGTTAAAGATGATTTTTATTTTTCTTATTTGATCATTAAAATCAATATTGATATTATAAGTATTTAAATATCCTTTTAAGATGTCCCA
>JAILKD010000077.1 GCA_024694145.1 bacterium
TAAAGATACAACACTATGTATTATTCCTAAAGACAATTGGTTAAAATTATTAGAAAACAAAATAATACTTAAAAACTATTTAGAAATCATTTCCACAAAAGTATTTAAGATACAATCCAAAGTAAAAATATTAAGTCAAAAATCTATTAGAGAAAAAATATTATTTTATTTGTTTAGTGAATCTAAGAGAATTAATAAAAAGAAAATACCTATTAAATCTAAAGAATCGTTATCACTTTATTTAAATGTTCCTCGTCCTAGTTTATCTAGAGAATTAATAAAACTTAAAAGTGAAAATGTTATAGATTATAATAGGTATTCAATCACATTAAAATAACAAAAAATAAAGAAGCATGCTTTTTCCATGCTTCTATAATTTCTTTTCTGCAGCTTCTTTAAACTGTGGAAGTATTGTTTTAAATACTCTAACAATATTTGGATCAAAATGACTTCCAGCATCTTTAATAATAATATTTATTGCATCATCTATTGGCATTGCTTCTTTATAACATCTTTTTGAAATTAATGCATCAAATACATCTGCAATAGCCATTATACGTGCTGATAGTGGAATCTCATCTTCTTTTAGCCCACAAGGATAACCCATACCATTCCATTTTTCATGGTGATATAATGCTATATCATGAGCCATATTCAAATATCTTTCATCTTTTAAGTCATTTAATATATGATCAATTATTTCTCCACCTATAGTAGTGTGAGTTTTCATTATATTAAATTCTTCATCATTAAGTCTACCTTTTTTACACAATATTAAATCACTTACTCCTATTTTACCTATATCATGAAGTGGAGCTGCGGCAGTCATTAATTCTATTGTTTCATCATCTAATACATCTTTAAATTCATCATCATTTTTAAGTGCATTGGCTAATATATTAACATATAATTTAGTTCGTTTTATGTGATCTCCTGTTTCTAAATCACGTGTTTCCACAACATCCGCTAAATCTTCAATAACATTTTGTTGCATTAAGTTTCTTTCTTCTTTTTGTTCTACTATAGCCTCGTTTAAGCTTACTTGTGTATCAATCATAAAGCTATTACGTCTTGTAATTGTTATAGCTATTGCATCAATAGCAACAACACATAAAAGCTTTGTTAAAGCATAGTGGAAGAATATTTCTTTAGCTCTTGTAAGTGTAAATATTCTTGCTCTATTAGACAATTCAAGTGCTTCTTGTTGTGTAAGTGGTTTTAATAGATTAGCATCATACATTCCCATAAAGAAACTTCCATATACTACTATTGGGACCATGATAACTGTTGCTATCATAACCCATATTAATAACTTTGTATCATTTTTATACTGAGCAACAACTATTGGTGGTATAGCTAAAAGTAGTGTTGCTTGAAATGATAGTGCTATGCATAAATCTGTTACACACAAAAATATAAATACAATTATAATTATTTTAAAGAATGGTTTTTCTAATATTGTTTCATGTATTTTACATTTTTTTATTTTATCATGAATAATATAAATCATAAAAGGTACAAGAGCATATGCACATAACTGAATCATTGCATTTCTTACATTTTCTTTATCAGCTGTAAAAATACCAACTTCATTTAATAATAGTGCAAGTAATCCTAGTACTGCCATTATAAGCATACTAATCATATTAAAGAAGTTTGCTCTAGCTTCCTGATAATTATATATAGTTGTCTGCATATAATCACCGCCTTTAAACTAATTATATTATAATTAATTTTATTTTATCAAGCAATAATGTAATTATTTAAGAATTATTTATTAAGAGTTAAATTATTTTATATCTATATGATAAATATAAGTTTCTGCATCAATACCTTTTATTTTCTTTAATGCATTTTTATATGCTTCTAATTGGCTCTTATATTTTTCTTCTAAATTTGAACTATCAAAATTAGTTTTATAATCGACAATATAATACTTCCCATCTTTAATATATAGTAAGTCTATATTACCATACCATATATTTGATTCGTCTACATACGAAAAAGGAATTTCTGTATGACATTCTGCATCCTTTAATTCTTTTAATAAATCGCTAGATCTACCGTTATTTTGCTCGTATCCGCCGTTATTCATAACATCATATACAGTATTTAGCATATTGATATATTCATCTTTTTTCTCTAATTTATCAATTCCATAATCATTAACAATAGAATCAATTAAATCACATTTTTTCATAGTGTTATTAGAACTTACTAATACTTCCATTAATCTATGAACGATTGTACCTTCAATAATAGATGATGAACTAGTTATTAGTTTTTCATCAGAATAAACACTCTTTATTCTATCCTTATCTAATTTACTAGGACTTTGTATTTTATATGATTTTTCAGTATTAAAACTAACATTTATATCTTTACATATATTTTTTGAATCAATTGCTTTAACATTAATATCTCTATCTGTATCTATTACAAATTCTTTAAAATCATCGTTTAGTAAAGAAGCCCAAAAGCTCTTTCCGCTATTATCAATAAGTAAATAACTACGAGCTCTTGTTACAGCAACATACTTTAATCTTTCATCCTCGTAATTTGATTCTAAACTTTCTAGTTTTTCTTCTTCACCATACATACTAGTTTCAAGAGTATAATACTTTCCACTAAATTTTCTATCGTGTTCATCTGCTCTAAATACATATGATTCGTTGTTAATATAATCTAATCTTGTAGTAACTGTTTTATTATTATTAATTCCAGCTTTCATTAATAAAACGATTGGTGCTTCCAATCCTTTTACTTTATGAAGATTAGCTAAATATACTGCGTTTGGCTTATAATTTAAACTCATTATGCGTTCTGGACTAGCATTTATTAAATCTTCAATAAATCTTATTCCATCTTCTAAGTTGGTAATCAAACAATTTTTATCTGCATCCTTTAAGTTTTCAAGTATAAAATAAGCATATTCCATATTCATAAAATCAATTTTATTAAACAGCTTTATAGTATCTAGTATTCTTTCATATAAGACTACTGGATTTTTTTCATTTTTTAAAGTATCAATTACATCTAAGTAATCTTTTATACTACTAGGAAGATTATTTTCAGTCTTACAAACTATTTTATCTATAGGCATCTTAAAAATAGGGCTAGCAAGTAAATTGTATAAAGCACCAGATTTTATTTCTTCAGTTGAAGCGATATATTTATAAATTGCATATACTGATTTAACTGCATTAGAACTAGCAATATCAATTTTACCTTCAACATATACAGGAATATTATTTTTATTTAATTCATTTATTATATCTTTATGACTATATTTATTCTTTGTTATAATCATAAAATCTTTAAACATAGGTGCTCTTTCTACTTTTTTATTATTCTCTTTGACCATTACTTTATAGTTAGGATTATTATACATTGTTTTAATTACAGAAATGTAATTGCTAAATGTGAATAATCCGCTCATTCCGCCAATACCTGCACCTTCAGTAGGTATTGTTTCATAATTAGAAAGTTTATTATCAAATGTCTTATTAAAGTATTCTATTAGTTCAACAGTTGATCTAAAATTTCTTGTAAGCATTAATACTTCATTATTTGAATCAAATACATTTTCAAATAAATTCTTTGTCTTCATGTATGAATCAACATCAGCTCCCCTAAATCTATAAATAGATTGTTTAGGATCTCCTAATATGAATAGTGACCCAGGTATAGGTTTACAGTCTTCTACATTAAATGCTTTAACGCTACTAGTTAAATATAAGAATAATTCTGTTTGGAATGGTGATGTGTCTTGGGATTCATCAATTAAGAAATAAGAATATTTTTCTCTTATATGCTTAATGATATTCATTCCATTATTCATATCATTTATAAGCATATCTCTAAATGTTAATAAATAATCAGTAAAAGTAAGCTTACCTAGTTTTTTTAAAGTATCTTTTATAAATGAACTAGCACAATATAAGAAATCCATTGAATACGCATACTTAATGTTATTTAGTTCATCAACTAAATCACTAAACAAGTTATCACTGTTATTAAAAACGCAATAACCTTTCTTTTCTATAAAATTAATGATTTTTGTATCAGGCACTTCATCAAATCTTAAACTTGATACTTTATTATTAATATCTCTAATTTTTGAAATTACATTCTCTATTTTCCATTTTGATTTTAAATACTTACTAGATTTTTCAAATTCATCAAAATTATCAACATAATTATTAGTTTCTTTCCCTCTTCCATCAAAAAGACAAACATCATCTTTAGATGCAAGTAATATATCCAAATCTTCTTTTATTAAGCTTTCATATTTTAATATAATATCATTTAACTTAAATGATAATGATCCTTTTACCTCTGGTAATACTAGATTAATGCTAGAAGCATCAATTACACTTTTAATTGAATTAGAGAATACTTCTTGAGGCTTACTATTAAGTAAGTCAAAATTCCTAAATTTCTCATAAAGAGGCGATAATTCATCTCTACTAATAGCTTCATATAAATCCTTATATAACTTCATTTCTTCTTTTTCTTCTATAACAATTGATGATGAAGGTATACCAGCATTAAGTGGAAACTCACTTAATACTTTATTACAAAATGCATCAATAGTCCCTAAGAAACATAAGTTTATATTTTTAAGTGCATTAATACAATTAGCTCTTGTAGTATCATTTGGGCTATCTAAATCACCCGGATATATTGATTTATAAGAATTAGGAGTATTTGCTCTTTTTCTTAAAGTTTCTTGAAATCTATTTAAAAATTCTGCGGCTGCATTTTTAGTAAATGTAATTGCACATATTTTAGAAACATCAATACCAGCTTCTACCATAGCAACCATTCTATTAACTAAAATAGATGTCTTACCACTACCTGCATTAGCAATTACAAAATAGTTTTTAAGATCATTAGTCTTAATATCTACTATTTTTTTTCTTGATTCGGCATCAATAATTGTTGAATTATTCATTATTTACGCACCTCCTCAAATAAAGATAATAATACTTTATATTTATCTATAAAACTATATTCACTTAAGTCTTTATTACAGCTAAAATCATTAGCAATAATCGCATCTTCTAGCTCTTTAATGGCATTTATCATTTCTAGTTTATTATCCTCATCATAATCAATATATGCGACTTGATTAATATGTGGATATCTAAACTCAACTCGGCTTACTTTAATTTTCTTTCCCTTAATTCCGTTTAATTCCACTAAATAAGCATAGATTAAACCTTGAATGCATGATATTACATTATTGCTTATATGTTGCATGGAATTACCAGTCTTATAATCAACAATAATATATTTATTATCTTTTGTAACTTCTAGTCTATCAAATTTTCCTTTAAACTTAATTTTACCAATAGAACCCATCATTAAAACTTCACTAGCAACAAAAGTATTGCCAGGATCCATATCATACATATTCTCTACATCGGTAATAAATCTATCTTTATCTATCTCAATTTGTGATTTTAATACAGCAGGTCTTTTTAATAAATATTTATCATATTCTTCTTTTGCTTTATTTATAAAGTCATCTCTATTAACTTTATTCTTTTGGAATCTCTCCATTATTTTATGAATAATGTTTCCTTTTTCTTTACTAGGCATAACAGTATATATATCATCAGTATCATCAATTGATATATTAAACAATGTTTGAAATACAAAAGCTAATTTATTATCAAAAAAAGATCTTATTTCTGATGGACTAAACTGCATATCTAATAGTTTAGTTGAATCTATTTCTACATCATTATAGTCGCTATATTTTATTTCTTTAGCAACTTCATTATTAATCTTAGATTTTATTACATTAATATTTTCTGTTAGACTACTTTCTTTAAAACCATACTCTATTAAATTTGTTGGGTTATAGTTTTTATCATAAATTATCTCATCATAGATAATTGAACTAGGATTTTTATCTTTTAAATCTAATAGATCGTAATATGGATATATTAAATATGCATTTTCGCATGATTTAATAAAACATTTCGCAAGCTTTTCTTTATTATCAATTACCTTTGTTGATATATATTTATCTGACTTAGTCTTTTTAAATTCATCATCATAAATCAAATAATTCTCTTTTGGATTACCTGGATAACTATCATCTAAGCCTACTATAAAATTATACTTTCTAAGTGAGGAAAATGCACTAGTTAAGCCACTTATATGTATTTTAGATTCACTTGAAGCAACTCCACCTATACCTATAGGTAACAAGTTTTCAAGTAATGATAAATCATCTAGTTCTATATTATATTTTTTCTTTAGGTTTAAAACTTCTTCTATTTCATCTAAAGCAACTATTGCTTCATCCATTGTTGCATTAACATATTTATAAAAGAAAGTTAAAATATTACCTCTTAAATCATTTTTAAATACATTTAATGCATTATACATTACATCATCATAAACATTACTTACTAAAACATCTTCATCAAATCTTAATCTTAGATTGCCGATATTATTAATGAAATCTTTAAATCTATCATCAACATTGTTCCCATCTTTTTCAAATAATGCTTTTAAAAATTCAGTTTTAAATACTTCGTTATTAAATAATTTTTTATACCCATCAACACCATAATTAGATTGCCTTAAATCTAATAATGCCTTAAGAAGTTTTCCAGGCTTAGTATCAATAAAGGGAATTCCATCTTTAGCAGTAAAAGGAATATTATATTTATTTAAGTATACTAATACTTCTGGCATATCTTTAGCATCCATTAAAACTATTTGGCATTCATCCAATTTTAGATTATCTTGATTTATTTTATTAAAAATATAATCAATTTCATTTTTCTTTCCATATGCTTTTATTAGTTTAGTGTTATTACTATGTTCTTTAAAGAAAGTGAATATAGATACTTCTTTTGCATCAGTAAATACATTATTAATCATTTTCTTTAAAATATATGAGTTGTTTTGTTCAAGAAAATATTCAACAAAAACATCTTTTACTTTTAAATTGTTATCAATAATATAATTAATCATGTCTTGTTTATCGTATAAATTATAATCCTCTTTATATTTTTTATACTCTTTAAAAGCTTTTGTGATTAAATCCTTTTTATCTATAAAATTATCACTTAGTACTTTTTCCATTTCAATTAGTACATCAGAGTCAACGCAATCTCTAAAACTATTAATAGCGTCCTTTATATTCTTTGAATCTTCTAAAACTCCTTTTAAAAAACTATAATAAATGAATGATTGTTCTTTATCGCTTATAAAAGAGCCGTTCATCTTTATTCCGTTTTTCATTAGAATATACGAGCATAATTCCATATCGTTAAATACCCTAAGTCCAAATGTATTAATATCGTTTTTAGCAAGTGTTCTTAAAAATTCAGCTTCATTAAATCCATTAGCTAAAATAAGTTTCTCATTAAATAACATAAGATGAACCTCCTTTCAGTTTTAAATATAGTATCATACACTTTTATTATATCATTTTTAATAATGATATAAAGAAAAAGATGGCTTAAGCCATCTAAAAAAATTTTTACTTTAAGTAATACTTTATTTTTACGGTTGTGGACTTTCCACTTGGTGGAGCAAATAATACTTCATCATTACTATTCATAGAATCATACATAGCATTACATATAGCTGGTGTTCTTTGTAAAACTCCTAGTTCCTCTTCAATCTCTCCAGCAACTAATATAATCTCTGTTTTTCCTTCTAATAAGGCCATTTTCTTGCAACTAGATATATAATCTCTTACCCTTTGAGTCAACCCAACTCCAGATTTTTTTGGTTGCTTTTCTACTACAGTTTTTGGTACTACTTTTATCGGTTTTTTACTATTAATGTTTCCTTCAAACCTAGGATTAAATTTATAATGCATTAAAGATTCTATTAATTCAGTTGCCTTCATTCCGCAGCTTGCTTTAATATAAACATTTATTCTATGCAAATTATTTAACATCCATTCTTTAACATTATTTGGTGCAATTCCCATATCTTGAAACTCTTTATCAAAACATATCGATTTTGCAAGTGTACTTGGTGCTTCAAATCCATAATGTTGACTGACAAATCTAGCACTACTATTAGGATTAACTTTTCCAATTTTTAAAAATTCATATTCGTTAGTTTTTTCATAAATAAAAATATAAACAGCTGCATATCCATTAGGTAATTTTTTAGGTTGTTTATGAGGACAACCCATATCCTCAATATAATAATCAGCTTTATCTATTACATCACCTATTTTTTTAGTGATTTCGGTAGCATATTCCATTAAATATTTAATTTCATCAAGAATCATTTTATTCACCGCTTTTCTATATCGTTAACCTTATAATCATATTATATCATAGTGCAATATATTTAAACATTTATGATTTGGTCTTTATTTTTAATACATCATAATAAAAACACCTAAATTTGTCTTTTTCTAAATCCAAATGATAGTGTCCAAAGAACCACTTCTTATATTCTGCATAATAATCTATTTTTGCTAATTTATCAGTGTCATCATCACTATCAAATCCTAATATATTAATGACAACTTTACTTGGAGCGCAGTGACTCAAAACATAGTCTACTTTATAATCATATTTTTTTAAATTGTTTATAGCATTATTTATATCACTATCAGTTATATGTTCATCAATCCACCAAGATTTACCTTCTACTCTAAAAATTCTATCAATTGATGTAGCTCCACCGATACATAAGAAAGATAAATTATTTATGATTAATATTTCTCCACGTATTATATGATAAATATACTCATTTAATTTATGACACTTTGAATTGTTTTTATACTCAATTGGATAATTATTAAGCAAATCATAATTCTCATGATTTCCATCAATAAAAAATATTGTTAATCCTAATGATGCATACTCATTAATAAATATTTCTTGCTTACTCCATGCTATTCCTGCATCACCTAATATTATCAAATAATCATCTCTAGAAATATGTTTTCTTTTAAAATAATCTTTTAGTCTATTAAAATCAATATTTCCATGTGTATCACCTGTAATATAAATCATTATTAACTCTCCTTTCAATTGTTAATTAATCAGAAGTATTTCTTAATTTGCTACTGTATTTATCTTTCTGGGTTTTCTAATAAATCTTCTATTGAACAGCTAAGTGCTGTAGCCAACTTATATAATGTATTAGCTTGTGCTTTATCTATATCATTGACTTTTTGTTCATAAAGTTGAATGGATCTTAAACTAACATTAGATAACTTTGCTAAATCGTTTTGTGATAAGCCATATCTTTCTCTAATTATTTTTAATTTAGATTCTAACTCTATATTATTTAACATTTTATCAAAGTCATCTATAAAATTATTTATATCCATTTCATGATACACATTATACATATTTAAAATATCTTTTAAATGTTTTTTTCTAAATATATCCTTAAATCTTTTTCTTTTATAGAATTGATAATATGCAAGTGCATATCCAACCCAAAAAGCACTAGTCCTATAATTTCTAAATTCTTTTTCCTTAATTTCTATATCTAATTTTTTCTCATCTATTATTTTTAGAACTAGTTCTACTCCTGATGTTCCAGATACAATTCCTGGATTTAATATTTCTATTAAATATGAATATCTTGATGAGGCAAAAATATTTTCAAAAAAATCTGGATTAATTTTTAAATCAGTTAAAGCATAATCAAAAGCATTAGATAGTAGATTAACATAATCACTTAAGTATATATTTCTGTAATCTTTTGTCATTATTTTTCATCTCCAATCTAATTAAATCAATTATAAAAGTATCTGTTTTAATATTACTTTTATTTTTGATACTATTTTTATAATCATTTCTTGCTTTATCATCTCTTTTTTTATATGCTTGATAATATTCATCTTTACTAACATAATAACTACCGATAAGTTCTAATTTGTTGATTGCTTTTTCGCTAATAAATACTATTTGTATTCCTAGATTACCTAAAAATAATGCTTTACATAATGATTCTATTGATAAAGTGCCATTAATAAATGATTGAGCATAAGAAAAATATGAATCATCTGCCCTATACCCCACAACTACATCATAATCATTTATATCTATTAAAAAATTATCTATAATATATTTTTTTGCTTCTAATGATAAATCATCAGTTATATTAAAGTCTCTATTATTAAGAAGTATTGCTATCCAATTTAAAACATTAAATTTTCCGTTTAATAAATCCAAAACTTTTAAATCATCATAACTACATTTATATTCATTTAAAACACCGTCATTATTATTTTTTACTGCCCATTCATTAGCAAGATAGATATCTTGTGTCATATAAAAACCTATTCCATAATCATTTGTTTTCTTTCCTAACTCTAATTTAGGTTTTTTTATAGAATGATTACTTCCATGGTATAATACCCAATTACTCATATTAACATCCCCTTAATGCAATTTTTCTATTTATTTGTCAATATTATATCATTATAACGATATAAAAACAATGTTTTTGTATAAAAAAACACGTTTTGAAACGTGCTTTTTATTATTACTTTTCAATTCTATGAATAAATAATCCACTTCTAAGCTTTGGTTCAAACCAAGTTGATTTAGGTGGCATTAATAGTTTTGCATCTGCTACATTAAATAATTCTTGGATTGATGTAGGATACATTGAGAAAGCTAACTTCATATCAGTAGCACATCTTCTTTCTAATTCTTTTAATCCTCTTATTCCACCAACAAAATCAATTCTCTTATCAGTTTTAGGATCTTTTATACCTAAAATTGGATCAAGTACATTATTTTGAAGAATTGCTACATCAAGTCCATCAACTGGATCATTTGATAAAATAGATTTTTTCGCAGTTAATTTATACCACTTATTATCTAAATATAGTCCAAATGTTCCTTTTGCTTCTGGTTTATATGTTGAACTTCTTTCTTCTATTTCAAATAAATTAGATAATCTATCTAAAAATTCTTTACTAGTTAAGCCATTTAAATCTTTAACAACTCTATTATAATCCATAATCATAAGTTCATTATCAGGGAATAATACACTTAAGAAATAATTAAATTCTTCTTCTCCTGTATAATCTTTATGAACTTCTCTTCTTTTTAAACCAACTTTAACAGCTGATGCACATCTATGATGTCCATCTGCAATATAAAGTTCGTTAATCTTAGAGAATGCATCTTTAATAGAATTAATATCTTCAATATTACTTATAACCCACACATTATGAGTAATTCCATCATTTGATGTAAATGCATATAATGGGCTATTTTTCTTTGTTTTATTAACGATATCACTAATTGTTTTATTTTCTCTATAAGCTAAGAAAATAGGACCTGTTTGAGCACTCATAACATCAACATGATTAATTCTATCAAGTTCTTTATCAGCACGTGTATTTTCGTGCTTTTTAATTACATTATTTAAATAATCATCAATTGAAGCTGTTGCTACAATCCCTGTTTGGTGACGTCCATCCATTATAAGTTCATAAATGTAATAGTAAGCTTCATTTATTTCTTCATAAATTCCTTTTTTTACTTCATCTTCAAACATTTCTTTAGCTTTAGCATATACTCTTGGATCATATGTATCAACATCATCACTAAATTGAGACTCTGCTCTATCAATTTTTAAGAAAGATAGAGGGCATCTTAAAGTTTCAGCTTTAGCTTCTTTTCTATTATATACATCATAAGGTAGCGCAGCAACTTGATCTACTACACTAGCATTTGGTCTAACACATTTAAATGGTTTTACAATAGCCATAATTTCCTCCTAAAATGAAAATAAGGGTGTTGCCCTTATTTTATAATTCTTACTCTTACAACTCCATTAATTGAAGCAAGTTCATTAGCGAACTTTTCTTCTGTTGGAGCATCGATATCAAGTAACATATAAGCATAGTCACCTTTAGACTTACTTACCATATTACAAATATTAATATTCTTTTGAGCGAATACATCACTTAATTTATTGATTAAACCAGCAACATTCTTATGAATTACTGAAATTCTACCAGCTGTCTTACAAATTCCACCATCACAAGCAGGATAGTTAACAGAATTTCTAATATTACCATTTTCAATATAATCCATAATTTCTTCACAAGCCATAACTGCACAGTTATCTTCTGATTCTTCAGTTGAAGCACCAAGGTGAGGAAGAATGATTGCATTTGGAAGTGTAACGCTTAGTGGGTTAGCAAAATCAGAAACATATTTTCTAATCTTGTTATTTTGTAAAGCTTCTTTTAATGCTTCTTCATCAACAATTACATCTCTTGAGAAGTTTAATAAAATTGCATTTTCTTTCATCTTATTGATTAAGTCTTTATTAATCATCTTCTTAGTTGCATCCATTGCAGGTACATGAATTGTAATGAAATCTGCTTTAGATACAGCTTCTTCTAAATCTGCAGTATAGCTTACATGTCTATCAAGGTTTAAAGCATTAGCTTGTGATAAGTATGGGTCATAACCAATAACACTCATACCTAGATTATAACAAGCATTAGCGACTAAAACACCAATAGCACCTAAACCGATAACTGAAATTGTTTTACCTTTAATTTCAGTTCCAGCAAATTGTGATTTTGCTTTTTCAGCTGTCTTAGCGATATTTTCATCAGCTGCATTTTCTTTAACCCAGTTAGCTCCACCGATAATATCACGGCTAGCTAAAAGTAATGCTGCAATTACAATTTCTTTAACACCATTAGCATTAGCTCCTGGTGTATTAAATACTACTACACCTTTTTCAGCAAATTTATCTAGTGGAATATTATTAACACCAGCTCCTGCTCTAGCAACAGCTAAAACTCCCTTTGGTAATTCCATTTCATGCATTACTGCACTTCTAACTAGAATAGCATCTGCTTCATTGATATCTTCTGTGATACCATAATCCTTTGTTAAAGTAGCTAAACCTACTTTTGAAATCTTATTTAAACAATTAATTTTCATAATTATAAATTCTCACTTTCAAATTTCTTCATGAAGTTAATTAAAGCAATAACTCCTTCTTTTGGCATAGCGTTATAAATTGATGCACGCATACCACCTACTGATCTATGACCTTTTAAGTTTTCAAGACCAGCTGCTTTACTTTCTTTGATGAACTTAGCTTCTAGTTCAGCTCTCTTTTCATCATCAGTAATAACTTTTGGATCTACGATAAATGGAACGTTCATAAGTGATCTATCCTTTTTAACAACAGTTCCAGTGAATAATTTAGAATTATCTAGATAATCATATAATAAATTAGCTTTTTCAACATTCTTCTTATAGATAGCTTCAAGTCCGCCATTCTTTAATAACCACTTGAATACTTTTCCACACATATAAATACCATATGTAGGTGGAGTGTTGTATAATGAATCATTATCTGCTTGAGTCTTATACATTAACATTGTTGGAGTACCTGGAAGTACATGAGTAGTTTCTTCATCAGGAATTAAATCTTCTCTAATGATTACGAT
>JAILKD010000030.1 GCA_024694145.1 bacterium
CTAGTTCATGCTCAAGTTCCAAATCCTTAATACTTTGACTAGATTTACAAGAAAATAATGACAATGAAGATACAAAAATTAATAATAAACATAATATTTTTTTCATATTTGATTCACCTTCTTTTAAGTATTTGAACAAAAGTGACAATAATTTCACCTATGGACAAACCCACATTTTAAAACTACAGCTATAATATACAAGACCACTGTTGCAAAGTGTAAGCAAAAAATGTTGCTTAATCCATATTTTAGACCAAATCGATTGAATAACATTTAACTTTTATTGCTAAAAAGGCAATATCTATTAAATTATTTTCATTTTCCCTCCATGCTAAAACTGGATTAGTATATGTCAATACATCAGAATCAGGTAAAACCTTATTTACCGCATTTAAAAGACGTATTCATTGAATAATCTGCCATCAAAATTGATAATGTGGCAAGATGTGGATCATATTCAGTTGCGGAATGTGCAAAGTAACTATCTGAATAAAATACATCATGATTTTCATATGTATATTTATGAACTGTAGTATCTATGTTACTAGCAAATACAATATGAGTAGTTAAGAATACTATAATTGCAATCATAAATAACATGGATGTTAAAAATAACTTTTTAATTTTTATTCCCGGTTTCATACTAATAAGATCCAAATGAATTGGATCTCTCCCTCATCTACTTTAACAATAATATGCCCCACGAATGGGGCATATATTAGTTATATCTATGCTTATTTAGATGTCCAACTATTAATGTTTGTTGTAATATAATTTCTATCAATCATTTGTGCTTCTGTTAATTGATGATCAGCAGCTACACCACCATCGATATTTTGATACTTATTATCAACTTTCTTTGAAATAGTTGTTAAGCTTGAAGAATAAAGAGCAGTACCAATTGGAGTAACACTATATCTAACGGCACATGGACCACCAGCTGTTTTTTCTCCTAATGTTACAACATTTTTATTATTTAACTTAGCTAATACTGGCATAGCGTTTGCTGAACTAAATGAATACTTTGAATCTAAGAAGTAAATCTTAAAGCCTGATTCTGCTAATGATTTATCTTTACTATCAATAAAACCATCTGCATTGATATCTGCCTTATATACTTGATGATTATGTCCGCCAGATAATGGGTTGATCATATCAACTGTGATATCACCAATAAGTGTTGCTAATGAATAAACTAAACCATCTGCAGCACCACCATCATTAGATGAGAGGTCAACAACAACATTCTTAATTGTGTCCTTATATTGATCAGAATTCAAATCCTTATATAATTGGTTAAATAAACAAGCAGTATTAGATAATTTACCTGTGCTAAGACCAAAGTCAAAATCAATACCAGGAATATCATCTAAACCTGTAAAATCATCTAAATTAAATTCTTTATTTGATGTAGTGTTATATAGCATATCATTATCGATATTATTGAATTCACCGAATGTAACAAATACTGTATCATCCTTATATTCTAATCCATTTTTAATACCAGCATCAGATTTGCTCTTTGCAAATTTTGCATCATTTTCTTCTCTAGTTATAACTTCTGGATTTGCTTTGGCTTTATCAATAGTTGCATTTTCAGCGTCATATAAGAATGACACGCTACTTACGGTTGTATGACCATCATTTAAATATGTTAATGCATATGTTAAATTAGCATCAATTTCTTTAGAATCCTTTGATAATAAACTAGTTTTATAATTACTATTTGTTAAATAATCATCAAATGAAGTGAATTTATCTTTTAATCCATATACATTATCAAAATCAAATAATAATGATTGATAATTATATTCAACATATTCATCAGTAAGAATATCCTTATCAGCAGTTTTTTGGAATTCTTCTCCAAGTGGTGTTGGAATTGAAACGTCACCTAATTTAGTAGTTAAACTATTACCAGAAACTAAATAGAAATTAGCTCCATTGTAAGCTAAATTTACTGATTCAAATACATTGAATAATACACTATTAAACACACTTACAGGTAAATAACAAATATCATCCTTTTCATAAATATCTAATTTAGAATACTTATTTAAATCAATAGTTACTGAATTACCAGGTGTATAATGACTTGATTCAACCTTAATTGCCTTTTGATCAGCCTTTAATGTCAATAATGAAAGCGGAGTTTGTGACTCTGGTACAGCATAAGCAAACTTATCAAAATCATCGTATACAAGTGTTTGCTTTTCCTTATTTATAGTACACTTAGCACCTTTTTCATTACTAATAATATATTCATTATTTTCCTTCTTTATTTCAAATTTATAATCAGGACTATCTAAATTTGCAGAACGAATAACTGACATAAGTGAAACTCCATCCTTTAAAGATACATATGGAATTTTACTATTTTCCTTATGTAATACATCAACTGTTGTAAGCTTTGTTATTTCAAAATCCTTTAATGTATATAAATCTTTTGTTTCTACCTTTTCGCCTTTACCTGAGCAGCTTGCTAATGCAACAACACCTGCAAAAGCTAATAAACTTAATAAACCAATTCTTTTTTTCATAATAATTCTCCCTTTAAATTAGCAATATATATTTTTGTATTTTTGAAGTTCATTATTTATTAAATCTTCACTACCCTTATTAGAATAACCAATAAACATTGAAGATTTTTTACTATCCTTCTTATACCACATATAAGTTTCACCCTTATCTGAGATTTTTACCTCAATTACATCATCCTTATTAATATCTACTTCCTTCTTAAAAATGCAGTCAGTAACAATAAATGCACTTTTTGTTCCATCAAATTTAATAAGTGGAGTATCAATTATCTTTTTAGCATAACTGAAATTTGACCAAGCAAATAATAAACCTAATACAGCAAATGCATCTAAAACTGCTGAAATGATTAATAATACTAATTGCCAAGTTGATCCATCTCTTAAATAAAAAATGATATCTATTACTAAGAATGCAGTAAATAATAAAAATGTTGATAAAGCACCGCTAATATTTCTTTTAGCATCTTCTCTTTTTGCAATAACAATTAACTCATTTTCCATAATTTTATCCTCCCAAGATTTAGCATTACTTTCTAAATCCAGTTAAATTCTAGCACCCCAAATGTGACAAACATGTGACACATCTAAAAAAATTTTTAAAAAATAAAACCCACAGCTATGCTGTGGATTTGTAAAAAATAATATTTTAATCTAAAAATGCCCAATCATATTGAATCATAAATTCACCATTATATGCATTAATAGCCTGAGGATCACCCTTAGTATAATCAAATAAATCTGATGAAAATAAGCTTGTATCTACCCAATATGTATTATATCCCTTTCTTACTAGGTTCTTAGCACCTACTGTTTCTAAAGCTTCTACTAATTCTTTATATATTTTAGTTAAATAATTCTGAGTTTTTAAATTATATTCATCCTCAAATAAAATTGCAGATATTTCTTTTCTATTAGCTGTAGCTCCTTGAAGGCTTACTAAATATGCTAATAATTCTTTTGATTTGGAACGAGCAAATCTAATTGGTACTCCATCTACATAAAAATCGAAATTACCAAATGTTTTAGCATAGAAATGATTTTTAATAGGATCTAATGGATATAATAAATTATCAATAGCTTCTTTAACTTTTTCTTTATCAGAAGGCTTTAATAAATATCCACTAGCGTGAAGCTTAATTGCTTGTTGCATATATTCAGAATAGCCTGTACAAAATATTACATTTAATTTAGGCTTATACTTTTTTAATTCCTTCGCCAAATCAATACCATTTATCTCAGGCATATCTATATCTAAAAAAGCTACATCAACATCATTTTCCTTTACATATTCAATTGAATTAATACTTCTATCAAAGGTAGTTATATTTTCTTCTTCAACTATACCATTTAAATTTCTTTTTAATGTGTTTATAGCATGCTTTTCATCATCAACTATAATAACCTTCATATTTATTCTCCTTTTGGTTTAGGAATAACGATTGTTACCTTAGTTCCTTTATTAATCTCACTTTCAATAACTAACTCGCCATTTACAAAATGTCTTAATCTTTCTCTTGAATTCTTAAAGCCTAAATGGTTTTCTCCTATAACCTTATTAGCATCAAAGCCTACACCATCATCTTCTACTATAATAAAATATTTATCATCCTTTTCAAATGATGTAATCTTTACAGTACCACCTTCATATTTTTTAGTAATACCATGCTTAATTGCGTTTTCCACAATCATTTGTAAACTTAATGATGGGATTAGGAATAATGATTCATTAATATCAAATATAATATTAATCTTATCTCCAAATCTTAATTTCTCTAGATTAACATATTTTCTTACATGCTCTAATTCCTTTTCAAAAGGTATTAAATTAGAATCAGTTAAGAAATCTAAATTCTCTCTTAAATATTTTGAAAAGTCTACAATTGCATCTTGGGCAGTCTCTGGCATACCATCAATATCTTGAATAGCATTTAAGGTATTATAAATAAAGTGTGGCTTTATTTGTGATAAGGCGATTTGAATCTTTTGTTGTGCTAGTAAGTCCTTTTCATGTCTATAAACGAATTGAATATGAAGCCATATATAATAAAATACAGTATCAGCAACTATCATAATAGTAATATAATCAACTCTATGAGTAACATTATAATAAGCAAAAATATCTAAGAAAATTCCAACAATTACTAGCAAAGTTAATGTAATTGGAGTCAATAAAGTATTCTTCTTTTCTTTTTTAAATTTTAATACTATAACAACTACATGATATATAAGCAATATAACACTAATAATTAAACAAGTATATCTTAAAGGACCACCAAAAAAGTGATTATCCTCAGTAAAACCAATACTTAATCCTGAATAGAAAGCTGTTGTGTAAATTAAGAAATTGATAACAATTAAAATATTAACTGGAATATGTTTTTTTTCAGGACACACTAAGAAAATAAATAATCCAAGTATAACTGGTCTAATACTATATCCATATACTGATACAAATGTTCTAGCATTTACATTAACTATATATTCAATCAAATAATACTCTATATAATTTTGAAGTATTAGCGATATAACAAAGAATACTAATAATATATAAATTCTTTTTCTTTTTATATCAACAAATTTATCAGTTACTGAAAAGAAAAAAACACCAAGCAATGGAATTATTAAAGCTATAAATAATAATATACCATCTATAATATCTTTTGTCATCAATCTCACTTCTTTCCTAATTACGATTATACAACAAATCTTATTTATAAAAATAAAAAAGTCAATATTCATATATCCGAATGTTGACCTATTTACAATTATTAAAATAAATAACTAATCTTTTAATTGTGCGCCGCACTTAGAACAGAAATTGTTCTTTAAATCATTAACAAAACCACAATTAGGACAAGTATTATCTAATTTAGTTCCACATTTAGAACAAAATAATTCTCCTATATTTATAACAGCTCCACAATTAGGACAGCATTTATTGTCGTCTTTTTGGATAAGTGGTGGTTGATTCAATACAAATTCAATTTTAGCTCCAAGTCTTGAATATGTTGCTCCAAATCCAATAATAGCTGCAGATGGTGGGAAAAGTAAAGATGAAACAACTACAATTATAATGTTAATTCCATCTCCCAACTCAACTATTGAAAATGTTATAAATGATGCTAAAACAGCAATTATACATATAATACCAAGTATTTTTAATAGTCGACCTTTAATTAAATATTTTTCTCTTAACTTCTTTGCTTTTTCTATAGTAGAATCATTTCTATTAGAATTTAATTCTTCTACTACTTTTGCCCATTCATTAAACATAATTAATAACCTCTAAAATAAAAATTTTGGATTAGTATATCATATAAATTCATAATATGAAATAATAATATATCTATTTCAGTTAATAAGTCCCACTTAATTACAATTATAATAATACAATAAATAAAACAATAGCCAAAATCCATATTAAACCAAAGACAAATGCTACTGCCATTAATCCTGTTGCTTTACCATTTTTCATTTTTTTAAATTTTACCTGATTTGACACAAAAAATATCCCAAAGAATGGTATAAATAATGCTACTAATACACTTATTATAGATGGATATTCTTTTTTGGCACCCCACCCATTCAATTTATCTATCAACTGATCCTTTACTTCAGTTTGATATTCTCTATTAACAAACACTATTTCATTGATTTTATCATATGCATCATACACATCATCTATTTCTTCAGTTTTTATTCTAGTACCATCATTTAAATAAAAATACAGTTTTCCTTCTTCTATTCTATTAGCAAATAATAATTTTGTACCAACATTATGTACTGTTATAGCTGCAATATCTGATATTTTTATTAATTGTTTTCTTTTATATCCGTTTATTGTTATAGTTTCATCTATAACATTATAGATAATAACATTTTCAGGTGTTTTTGTGCCTTTATAAACATAATATGGAAAGTATGAAGATAATAATAAGAATGTTGAAGCGAGTACAATTAATACTGTCTTCAATACTAATTTATCTAAAAAAATAGCGCTACATACTATTCCACTAATAAGCACTATTAGAAGGAAAGTATATAGTACTATAATTAATTTTAAATTCTCTTTGTATGATTTTCCTATAACCATATTTTATTCCTCAACTACACCAAAAATAAGTTTTATTAATAAAGCTTTTTTGCAAATATATTATAGCACAAATCTACCTTTCTTTCATTTAATAACAAAAACAATCCAACCATTGAACGATTGGATTGCTATTTAGGCATATTCACTAATGAATAGTTTTATAGCCTTTAAAAAAGCCATATTAGTAAGCTTATATGCTAATATGGCTTTTGTTAATTAGATTAATAATAAAATTTATTAATACATTTCTTGGTTAGTTTTAGCTTCTTTTTCTTTTAAAGAACCAACAGCAGCTTCAGTAGTCAAGAATAGACCAGCAATTGATGCTGCATTTAAAATAGCACTTCTTGTAACCTTAGTTGGATCTAC
>JAILKD010000066.1 GCA_024694145.1 bacterium
TTCGTTATAATAACCAATTAAGTCAGTACGTTCCTTCCACATTGGTTGGATTGGTACTACTACTGTTTTATTATTTAAGAATTCTCCAAATGCGTAAGCTAAACTTGTTTTACCTGTACCTGACATACCTTGTAAAATTAAAAGCTTTGTTACAGCAAGTCCTGCGATGAAACGTCTAATATCTTTAATATCGTAATATAGTTTTAAATCATGTGCTGCATAATTTCTAAACATATTACAGAAATCTTTTAGATTAATCTTCTCTTCATAATTAGGAGTTTCAATCATTTCCATTTCCTTATCAATTTGTGTAAGCATATAGAATCTTGAATCACCTTTAACATCCTTAATTTCAGTTATTTCTTCTTCATTTTCATCAGGTATTTTAAATTCATCCTCTTCTTCACCATCAAGAGTAACTGCTTCAAAAAATGATTTAGATACCTCAGGCATTAATCTATCTCTACGTTCTTTCCTTCTTTTTAGTCTTTCAATTAATTCATCATCAGTTTCTATTTCTAACTCTTTATTTTGAAAATCAATAAATACATTATCAGTATTATGCTCCTCATATCTATTTTTCCTACGAACATTTAAGAATAAGAATAATATTAAAAGTAGTGTAGAAATGATAAATAGAAATACAATTGCTGCTATTAAACTTCTACCTATATTTAAAACATCTAATTTAGTTCTAACTTTATAACCTATAAGTGCAATAACAGCTAAAGCAAAAAGGATTGTTGCTAGAACTATTAGTAAAATATATTTAATTTTTACATGTGGAATTCTAGCTTTATAATCCATAATTTATCCTTTCTAAGCTTCTTTATCCTTCTTTTCTTTCTTTTCTTTCTTAGTCCATAGAAGCTCTTTTCTAATTTCTTTTTTAGTCATTTGCCACTGATCTTTAAAGAATTTATTAAATACCATAAATTCATCTTCAAGTTCATTAAATCGTTCTTTAGATGTGAAATCTAAGCTTACTTTATCCATTCCAAGCTTTACTCTTAAAGCTCTATTTTCGGCATTGATTAATGCACTAGTATCATCTGTAGCTTGTTTAGCCATTCTCATTTCTTTTAGTTTTTCACTAAATTCTTTTTCACTAGAAGCAATTTGATCTAGATATTTATTTTCAAGAAGTTTTAATTCTTTTTCATAAGTATCAATTAATTCTTCCTTTTTTATAGTCATTTCTTTAATTTCATCTTCATAACTATTTATTCTATTATCATAATCAGAAATTAAAGATTCTTTTTCGCTTGTTTTTTCTTTAATTACATCATTTAATCTAGATACTTCATTACTATATTCGTTAAGCCTATTTTCAAATTCTTTATGAATGGATTCTCTTAAATCAATGATTTCTAATCTATGTTTTTCATTTAATTCATTAATCCTATTTTCATAATCATCCCTTAAGTCATTAAGTTCTATTTCATGATTTTCTTTTAATTCAGTTATTTCTAAATCATGCTTTTCATTTAATTCATCAAGTTCAAGCTTATGATTATAATTAAGTTCAGCAATTTCTTCTGCATGAGCTTTTTTAAGAGCATTCATATCATCAATATATTTTTGATTTAGATATGCAATCTCTTTAATCTTTTCTTCAATAATATTGTTTAAATCTTCAATCTTTCTATTTAACTCTATTATTTCAGCATTTAAATCATCAATTTTTTTGTTTAAGTTTAGAATTTCATTTCTAGCAATTAATAAATCTTGACTATCTTGTTCAAGCATTTTATTACGCTTTTCAAGAGCTAACATGTATTCTTCTAAACCCATGCCTGATTCAGCAACACGCTTTTTAAGACGTTTAATTTGTTCTAAGAATCTTTCACTTTCAACTCTTCTTCTACGCTCTTCCTCTTCTTGGAAGGCAGTTTCTAAAACATCAGTTATTTCATTACCAAATTTATAAGTTAAAAATTGTGTTAATATTTCAAGCTCAACTAATTCATCTGCCATTAAATCTGATAGAGGAACAAAGTCCTTTAAAACTTCTTCTGATGTAAAGCCATCACCATCATATTCAACAACATAATTATAAAGAGCAAGTGCATTTTTAAAGTTGTTATTCATCTTTAAAACGTTAGTCTTTACTATTGGTGGTTTTACCATTGGGCTTTTAGCTACTTCTATCATTAAGTTTGTATTTAATAGGACGACTATTATTTGTTGGCAGTCCTCAATTCTTTTTAATAAGCTTGATGATATTTCATCAAATATAGGATAAGGATTATCAAAACGTTCTTCATGGAAATTTGTTTCAAAATCAAAACTTCTAAGTTTTCCTTCACTCTTCTTTTTAAAACTAAAATCACAAATATAAGTTAATCTAAGTTTTTGTATTTTTTCTAATCTTAAAGCTATGAAATCTCTTAAATAGCATAAAAGCATATATAAGAACCTATTTTCATAAACAGCATAATCACTTAGTTTTTCAACCATATAAATTGAATCAGGTATTATAGGATCTCCCTCATGTTCAGGAATATGTGTAATCATTTCACTATGTTTAGCTAAGTGTTCTACTGAATACTTAGACACCTTTTTAGCTTTTTCAATAGGAACAACTTCACCATTAACTCTAATGAATTGGCGTTCTTCGGCTACTGCCTTTTCAACAAACTCTAAGCCTTTTTCAATTTCAACAATCCAATCTTCATTAATAGTGCATAAGTACTTTTTAACAGTAAACTTATCAAATTCTAAACCAAGCTTTCTTAGGGTACGTCTATCCTTAGCACATGCTTTAGAATTTAGTGTTTCATTTCTATAACTTTTAAATCCTCTGTAGTAGTAATCTATTAAATTCATAAGGATAGCCCCCTTTCATCTTAAACGTTTAGAATAATTTGTCTTATAGCCTCTTTACATAAAGGCATTTTATCTGCGCCAAACAAATCATCAATATAATTTGTTAAGGCCTCAGATTGACTTCTTACATATACTGGGTTTTTACTTTCTAGCTTTCTTAAAACTTTTCTTGAAAGTATATCATCTATTGCATCTAGTTCTGTTCCTCCACATGAAACAAGTACTGGTACATATGCTTTTATTTGTTTCATAATACGGTTACCAAATGTAATATGAAATGTATCTACCATGTATTTATCAAGTTTTTTAATTCTTCTTAAGTTTCTATCTGATATTTCATATTCTTTTTGTGCTTTACTAAATAAATCATATAAGTGATCTATTGATATTTCACAGCATCCAACATCTAATCCCTCAAATACTTCTGCTTTTGTATCTAGGTTTAGAACCATTGCTCTATCATAAACCTTATCTGATATAGCAAATGTAGAGTCATCATTATTTGCTGTTCCAACAAACCACATATTTATTGGTAGTCTTAACTTTCCTTTGTATAAAAGTTTAGGATCATTATCCCAAACATCACTAACTACATCTAAGTTTCTACCATCAGGATTAGGTAATTCTAATAATGATAAGAATTCTGCAAAGTAATACTCAACTCTTGCGATATTCATTTCATCTAGAACTGTTATATAAACATTTTTTGTGTAGTCAGCTTCATACATTTTGTATAACAAAGTTGTTTCATTAAACTTTTTAGTAAATTCGTTATAATAACCAATTAAGTCAGTACGTTCC
>JAILKD010000068.1 GCA_024694145.1 bacterium
TGTTAAGAATAAAGCAATTGTTACAAATAGTATAGTCGATGGTTCTTTAGATAGTATATATGTAAGTGGTTTATTAATAGATGAATCTATTAATAATTATTATGATGAAACAACATTATATTCTAATTATGAAAACATAAATTTATCTATAAATAGTGTATTCGCTTCGTATTCTGAAAATTCATCTATGAGTAATTTAATTAGTAGAGCTGATATATATGGTGGGGATATAACAGGTGTTTTAATAGGATATGGTATTGATACTACTTTAAGTTCCTCTTATAGTTATGGAAGTTGTTATTCAAATGATTCTAATTTGGTAGGAATTATTAAAGGTAATTCTTCTATTAGTAATTCGTATAACGCTGGATTAATTAGTGGTGGATTAATTGGTTATTTAATTAATTCAAACTTATCTTTTACTAACAATTTTATTACAACTGATAATAATATAGTTTCTCATCTATATAACAGTAATATAAGTTCACAAAATATTTATTATACATATGCTACTAATAATAACTTGGTATTTGCATCAAGAGTAAATGATAGTGACTTGAAAGATAAAAATCATTTAACTGGTTTTAATGAGTTTGTCTCTTTAAACAACTATGCATCTAATAATCAAAATAAGTGGATGTTTAATAGTAGTGATTATCCGTTACTTTATTTTGATGATAAAGGTAATAGTCATACACAGCTATTTTTAAATAGAGAAGTTTATGATAATTATTCATTATTTATTGATAAAAAGTATATATCTACTAATATATCATTTACTATATCTGATGATAGTCAATTACTTCAAACTACTAAATATTACTATGTTAGTAATCAAGATCAAGTATTATCAACTAGTGATTTAGAAAATGTTAATTGGACTTCATATACTGATCCTGTTACTGTTCAAAATGAAGGTAGTTATATAATATATGTGAAGGTAGTTGATTTATCAGGTAAAGTTACATATATTAATTCTGATAATATTATTATTGATAAAACTAGTCCTACTATAAGTATTGATTTTAATAATAATACTTATACTTCTATTAATAATTCTGAGGTTTATATTAATGCAGGATCGGTGATTAGTGCTTCTTCCGTTGATAATTCTCAGGAACGAGTTTCATTTGTATACTTTTTAAGTAATGACTTTAATGACTTAAACTCTGTTCAGTGGACTGATTATACAACCCCTATTAGTATTATTTCATCAGGAAAATATATTTTGTATGCTAAATCTACTGATTTAGCAGGAAATGTGTCTTATGCATCAACCCCATTAATTATATATGATGGATTTGTTGTTTCTGATTTAAAACCAGTAGGTTTTGAATCAGGAAGTGTTATAACAAAAAACTCTTCAATGATGATGACAGTTACCTATGAATCAGATGATCAACAGAGCTTTAACCATTATTTAGTTAGTAATGTTGATTTACCTATAGGAACTCGCATTATTATGCTTGATAAATCGGATAATAGCACATATTCATATACCGTAAGTCAGAATGATTCTGTAAGTTTAAATAGTAAATATTATTATAATTTTACATTGTTTAATACGATTGGTAAAAGAAGTAATAGTTCATATTCTAATTCTGCAGTTCAATCTGAAGAGTTCGAGTTTATAATTGATTTTAGTTCAACTAACATAGTTACAGATATTCAAAATATGTATCTTAATGTTATTGGTTTAGACAGTAATATGAATGTTTTAAGGCCTTATGTTAACGAAGAATTATTTAGCGTTTTATCATCAGATAATTATAATACAAACTATAATCTAACTACTAACTTTTCTGGAAGCATCAATTACAACACCAACTCAAGAACTAATGTAACACTTTATAGTAATGTGTTTAATACTCAAGCTGCTGACACTTCATTTAAAGACAAGACGACAGGTGTTTTAATTAATATTGTTGATAGTAACAATAATATTATAAATAGAGATTACTATAAGAGTATTATATTTAGAGCTTTTGACAAGGTATATGTTCCAGATAATAATGGTAATATAAAAATAAATTTAAATTCAAATTCTAGTTCAAGTTTTATTCTTGGAATATCTACATATAATTCTTTA
>JAILKD010000087.1 GCA_024694145.1 bacterium
AGTTATAAAGCGAGATTAATAAATTAATAATAAATATACCCATACATAGTAATGCATTTGGAATGAATAACAATATTTTTAGAAATATATTATTAGTTTTATATCTTACATAAGGTATCATATTATTCTCCTTTCTATAAGCAAATAGAGGGCAATATGCCCTCAAATATGTATATATTAATTAGTTAACTGCAATAAAATCAGTTAGACCGTATTGAGTAGCTAAATTCTTAAATTCAGTGTCTTTAATAGCTTTTAGTGCACTATTAATATCATTAATTAGTTTTGTATTACCTTTCTTAGCAGCAACACCATATTGTTCAGTAGCAAGTACTACATCTTTAACAATCATTAAAGTATCTTTTAAGTTAGATGTTGTTGTATAATATCCAGCCATTACTGAATCAATTACAGCACAATCGCTTGTTCCATCTTTTACTCTATTTAAAGCATTAAGTTGCGAATCACAAGCAACAACTTCTTTTACTTTACCTTCAGCCACTTCTTCACCTGCTGAACCTGATTCAACTGTACATGTTGCATTTTTAAGAGAATCAAGTGTATTATATTTTTCACTATCAGTTTTCTTAATAACAGCAACTTGTTCATTATTTAAATAAGGAATTGAAATTTCCATATTTGTTTTTCTTTCATCAGTAATAGTTAAACCATTCCATACTAAATCAATTGTTCCATTGTTTAGTAATGTTTCTTTGCTATCCCATTCAATTTCTAAGAATTCTACTTCAGTTGTTGTATTATTTGTCTTATCAATTTGTTCAAATACTTTTCTAGCAAGTTCAACATCAAAACCTGTTAATTTGTTGTTATCATCATTAAAAGCAATTGGGGCAAAATAAGTAAAGCCGATAACAACCTTGTTATTTTTCTTTCCACAAGCTGTAGCGCCAAGAATAACACCAGCGCAAATTGTTGTAGCTAATAAAACTTTAATTTTTTTCATAATAAATCACTCCTATAATTATTTAATTTTATTACTTACAAAAAAGATTATACTTTAATATGCTAAATAAGTAAACAATAAAAAATAAAGATGATTACTAGAAAGCGTATTCTCACAAAATCTTGAAATTATTTTATATTATATTATAATAAAAATAACAAGGTGGCGATATATATGAAAATTGGAATAATGGGACTAGGTTCTATTGCTACAAAAATGGCAGAAACAATTAATAAAATGGATAGTAATTATGAATTATATGCTGTTGCTAGCCGCAATATTATTAAATCTCTCGATTTTAAGAAAAAATATAATGCAGAAAAAGCATATGGATCATATTTAGATTTAGTAAAAGATGATGAAGTTGATTTAGTATATATTGCTACAGTTAATTCAAGCCACTATGAAAATATGTTGTTATGTATTAAACATCATAAAAACATATTAGTTGAAAAACCTTTTACACTAAATTATAGTGAGGCACTAGAAATAACTACATTAGCAAAGCAAAATAATGTTTTTATTGCTGAAGCATTATGGACTAGTTATATGCCTTTTAATGATACTTTAAAGGATATTTTAAAAGATGAAGTAGTTACAAGTTTTTTTGGGATATTTAATGTTAATGTAATCGATAAAGAACGTATTATTAAACATGAATTAGGTGGTGGAGCACTTTTAGATTTAGGATTATATCCAATTAGTTTTGCTCTTCGTTTATTTGGGTTTAATTATAAAGATATCATTATTAATAATGTTTATTTTTCAGATACTAATGTTGATATTCATACAGATATATCTTTAGTTTATAACACTTTTGAAGCAAAATGTGTTTGTGATTGTTCTAAAGAATATAAAACATATGTAAATATAACTACAAGAAAATATAGAATTTATATTGATAGCACTAATAACCCAAGTTCTATTAAAATATTTAATAGGCAAGAAAGCCTTATAAAAGAATATAAATTTAGTAATATTACAGGCTATGAATTTGAATTAATTGATGCTTTTAATGCGATAAATGATAATTTATTAGAGCCAAGAAAATGGAGTCATTTTAAGACATTAGAATTAATGCATTTACTAGATAAAATATATTTAAAAGCCATAAAATAAAAGACCCACTAAGGTCTTTTTTTATCATGCTTAAATCTTGCTTAATTATAAATAAAAAGAGTTGAATCAGTTCAACTCTTCATATCTTTTTTTAGGTATAGGAAGCAACATATGAGTATTCTTTTTGTATAAAGCAAATCCATCCTTAGCACTTTGACGCTTTTCAGCCATAGGAATACTTATAAATAAGAACATTAGATTATTTACTAAAGCACCAATAAATAAGAACCAATAAGTTGGTAATATAGCAAGCATCATAAAATATATTCCCCACCACATTGATATTTCTCCTAAATAATTAGGATGTCTTGAATATTTCCATAGTCCAACATTTATTAATGTATGTGTCTTCTTTTTTCTAAACTTATGCATTTCAATATCTGATATTAATTGTAAAATGAATGCTAATAGTGAAATTATAAATCCAATTATAATTAAATAACTAAATTCAATATTATTATTAAATGCAAAAGCCATTGGCAACATACATAAATATACTACAATTGTTGGAAAATAATGTATACCAAAGAAATTAATTATTGGATATATATGAGGGAATTTTTCTTTATACATCTTATAACGCCAGTCTTCATGATTCAAATTAGTAAATGTATATGCCCAGTTAAGTGTAAGTCTAGTTCCCCATAGTAGTATTGCTATAAGTATTAATAAAGTGCTTGTATTTAATCCAAATTTAAATGCATAGCCAATTACAACCACTATTGGAGCAACACTCCAGTATGGATCATATACACTTGAATTATTAAATATTAAGCTAAATACAAATACTATAATTGTAGATATGCTATCAGCAATTAATAAATTAATCCAGAATTTAAATTCTAACTTATTATATATTAATATATCCAATGTAATGGCAATAGCATAAACTATAAATATAATTATAAAACTAACTAATCTATTTTGCTTAATTCTTTTCATATTATTTTAATCCTTCTACTGTATTAATAATTATTTCTTTTAGTAATTCTTTATTATCAATATCTTTTACTAAATACATTTTTTTTGCACCTTGATAAGGCAATTCTTCTTCCATATTATAAGAGTTATTTGTATTAGTTATTTTCACTAACAATCTATCATCATATATTCCACCAAATAAAACATTATTACAGTATAAAAGATATTCTCCCATCATCTTTTTATAAGTAATATTTAGTGGATTTAACTGTTCTAAGCAAAAGCAAAGATAATCTTTTGTCGAAGCCATATTTTATTCCTCCAAAATCATAAACTATTACATTTCAATAATACCATAATTTTTAATAACAAATCAATAAAAAAGATTGACTTTAGTCAATCATTTATGGCACCCAGTGTAGGAATCGAACCTACAACTAATCCTTAGGAGAATTTATAATCATATGCAAACATCTTGCATATTTTTTTATATCTTGTATCTAAGCCATTTTTATAAATCAACATTTTTTATATTCTCCAATATCTTGTATATTTTTCAAATCTTTTTATATCTTTGTAGGACTAAAAATAGGACTTAAAGTGTAGGACTAAATATTTTTGTAACAAATATAATTAATTTTAAAGGGTATGTTATCAAGTTAATAAACATACCCTAAATGCAATCTATCTTTTTTTCCTATTATCATAGAATACTCCAAATTCTATTCTAACTTTATTTCCTCCCATAGCTTTTGCTACGCCACCAATAAAATAAGGATAATCAAATAAATCATCTATATTATCTAGTGAGTCATCATCTTCTGCCTTTTCTATAGCATCAATCATCTCTTGTGGTCGAGTATCTTTTATTCCAATTTGTTCTCTAATTTCTTCTCCCAATCCACAACTCATTTCAACATTTATTAAACATATATCATGTAAATCTTCTTTTTTCTTTCCTGCAAGTCTTTTTATTATATTATTAGGAGTAGCTTTTTCATCAAATAGTTCATATGATCTATAACTTTTATATTCTATTTTTAAGTCAATATATCCTCCAACTATTTCTCTATGCAATTCGTTACTTCCCCAACTTAATTCATCATTAAACTTTACATTGATATTTTCTATTTCATCTCCAAATATTTCTATATAATCACAGTTTTCTAATACTAATTCTAACTTTCTAATCTCAAACTCATTTAAATCTGGGACAGTTAACTTAAACATATTTGATGAATAATCGTTATCTATTGTTTTAGGATGCGCATTAATCAATATATCATCACCATCAATACTAGCAACGAAATTACCATAAATTGTTTTACTCCAATTATTTTCATCAAAAACTTTTATTCTAAATAATCCACCATCTTCCACTAATCTTTTTCTTATTAAATCTTTTCTATTATTTTTTAAATCTTTTTTGTTATGGATATTTGATTCAGTATATATACCTCCTGCATGTCTTTTTATATTTAGTCTTATATACCCACTTCTAGCATATGGACAATATCCATCATCACAATAATCTTTTACTAAATCATCATAATATCCTAATTCAATATCTTTTATATCACTTTTGTACAAATATATATAATCACCATTATCAAAATATAAACGTGCAAAATCAATATTTTCAATTTCTATTTTGATAATGGTGATTATATATATTTGTACAAAAGTGATATAAAAGATATTGAATTAGGATATTATGATGATTTAGTA
>JAILKD010000003.1 GCA_024694145.1 bacterium
TATTCAATTTATTTTAATATGAAAAATAAGGTTTCAATGATTTGAAACCCTACTTTAGTAATGTTTTTATTAGATTTATTGTTTCATCAATAGTGTAATCATAGTCAATAAAACTATGTTTATGGTAAACATATTCATGACATAAAGATTCAATTAAATTATACATGATATGTACTTTTTCATGCATATGTGGACCACTTATTCCTACACTCTCTAGAAAAACTAGTACTTTATCTACTATTCTATGTTCACTTTCGATAAACATATTGTGAATATCTTCATCTAAATGACTCATTGCGATCATTTCTTCATGTGCTAATGAATATTTTGTATGTGCATCAATAGAAGATAGTATTAATTCTTTTAAAGTATATTCTAGATTACCCCTTGGATTTATAGATTTCATTTTGATTTCTATTGGTTCAAATATATTATCAAAATATTCTTTTACAGCATATAGTAGAATATCTTTTTTATCTTTAAAATATTGATAAACGATACCTGTGGAAACACCAGCCTCTTTAGCTATTTCAGCTGTGTTAGTTTTAAAGTATCCTTTTTCGCTTATTAGTTTTAAACCAGCTTGAATTATTCTTTTTTTCTTTTCAATTGAAGTTTGTTTGATTGGTTCTCTAACATCAGGCATCTTATCACTTCCTATATTTTTATTTTATAGTTGTTTTTTTTATATGTCAAGAAAGCATGAAAACAATTTCATATGAAAAAAATTTCACATTAGTATTGACAACACATTTTACCATCTATATAATATAATCGTAATGTGAAAAAAGTTTCATATTAGGAGGAAAAAATATGCCAATAGTTGAATTTATGGATGTTACTAAAATATATAAAGTAGGAGATATGGAATATAGAGCACTAGATGGAGCTTCATTTGAGTTAAATGAAGGCGAACTGGTTGTAATACTTGGACCAAGTGGTGCTGGAAAATCTACTTTACTTAATATGTTAGGTGGACTTGATAATCCTACAAAAGGAAAAATTGTAGTAGAAGGAAAAGATATTTCAAAGCTTAAAAATAATGAGCTTGCTGAATATAGAGCAAGTCATGTAGGATTTGTATTTCAGTTTTATAATTTAATTCCAACTTTAACTGTTCATGAAAATGTAACACTTGTTAAAGAAATAGCCGAAAATCCACTTTCAGCAACTAAGATGCTAGAAGAGGTTGGACTTAAGGAACATTATAAAAAATTCCCATCTGAACTTTCAGGCGGTGAACAACAACGTGTTTCAATAGCTAGAGCACTAGCTAAAAATCCAAAGATATTGCTTTGTGATGAACCAACAGGTGCTCTAGATTCTGAAACTGGTGTTGTTGTATTAAAACTATTACTTAAGATGGCTAGAGAATACAATAAAACAATAGTTATAGTTACTCACAACTCAAACATCGCAGAAATTGCTGATAAGATTATTAGAGTTAGAAGTGGTAAGATTCAATCAATTGAAATAAACGATAAACCTAAAAATGTAGACGAAGTGGAGTGGTAGTATGTTATTTAAGAAATTACTTAGAACTCTATGGAATTATAAAGCACAGTTTATTTCAATGATTATTATGATTGCCCTTGGAGTTGGAGTATTTGCCGGGTTCTCTGGTGAATGGTATACAATTAAAAAGGATTCTAAATACTTCTATGATTTAACAGGTTTTGCTGATTATAGAATTATGAATCCTGAAGGATTTAATAATAATGATTTAGAAAAAATAAAAACAATTAATGGAATTGATAAAGCAACTCTTTACTTATCAGTTGATAGTATTGCTGATGATGGTGATAAAGTAAATATCAATACTACAACTAATATGGATGTATCTGGTTTTACAGTAACTAAGGGTAATAGTTATGATGAAAATAATCTAAATGGTATTTGGCTATCTGATATGTATGCTAAAGCCAATAAGATTAATGTTAATGATAGTTTTAATCTTAAATATAAAGGAATAGAATTAAGTTTAAAAGTAGAAGGCTTAATTAAATCTAGTGAATATTTAATTTGTGTAAATGATAAGACTCAACTTATGCCAGATTATAAGAACATGGGATATGGTTATGTAACAACTAAAACAATCGAAAATGCTTTAGGCATGCCATTTTATTCACAAATAAATGTTATATCATCATTAGATAAAGAAACATTTGAAAAAGAAGCATTTACAGCTTTAGAAAATGCATATATTCTAGTTAGTAAGAATGAAGCAATAAGCTATAGTGAAGTAAAAGGAGAAATAAATGAAGGTAAAACAATGGCAAGCATTATACCTATACTATTTTTTGCCATAGCAATGCTAACAATGATTACTACAATGCATAGATTAACTGTTAATGAGAAAATGCAAATAGGTATTTTAAAAGCTTTAGGCTTTAAAGATAGAAAAGTAATAGTTCATTATTCATCTTATGCATTATTTATTGGTTTAGTTGGATCATTTTTAGGTATAGGACTAGGATATTTATTATGCTGGTTCATAATGAATCCACATGGACCAATGGGAACATATTTTGATTTACCAAGTTGGAAGCTATATATGCCTTGGTATGTATGGCTTGTAATAGGATTAATGAATTTAGTATTAGTGTTTGTAGGATTTGCTTCCGTAAAGAAAGTATTAAGAGGAAGTGCCGCTGATGCACTTAGACCTTATACACCAAAGAAAATGAAACCATTATTAATTGAAAAAACTAAATGGTTCCATAAAAGAAGATTTGCATTTAGATGGAATATTAGAGATGTGTTCCGTCATAAAGCAAGAAGTTTAATGTCTATAATAGGTGTAGTTGGTTGTACAATACTACTTGTAGCAACATTTGGTATTAAATACTTACTATCAGGATTCATTAAGGATTATTATGATAAACCAATGCATTATGAAACACGTATTAATTTAAGTGATAGCATTAATAATGAAAAAGCGCTAGAAATAGCCAAAACATACTCTGGTGATTTAACTAGTACAACACCTATATTAATAGGGGACGACGTATATTCAATAGAAGTTTATAAAGTAGATAATAATTTAATTTCACTACTTGATATAAATACTAAACCTATTAATAATATGAGTAATAATGGAGCATATGTTCCAAATAAACTTGCTAGTGAATTAAAAGTAAAAGTTGGAGATACTATTAAATTTAAATCATTTGCTGCTGGATTAGAATATGAAGTAAAAGTAATAGAAATAACTAGAAGCATAACAGGTAATATTGTTATAAGTGATAAACTTGCAGATGATATTAGTTTAATACATACTTATAGTTCTATTTATACAAATGAAAAGAATATTACTATAAATGAGAATATTGTAAGTTATCAAACTAAAAAGGATATCATTAATTCATTTGCTGCAATTATGGAAGTAATGGATTTGATGGTTGTATTGCTTGCACTTGCATCAGTAATACTTGGTATAGTTGTATTATACAACTTAGGTATCTTAAGTTATATGGAGCGTTATAGAGAATTAGCCACATTAAAAGTATTAGGATTTAAAGATAAAAAGATTACTAGCTTGCTTGTAACACAAAACATGTGGATGACTATATTTGGTATGATACTTGGAGCTCCAATAGGAGTTTTAGTGTTAAAAGTATTGATGGATTTACTTGCTAGCGATTATGATATTAAGTTAAGGTTAGATCCTAGAATGTTTATTTATAGTTTCATATTAGTACTTGTAACAAGCTTATTTGTATCATATATGGTTGCTAGAAAGAACAAACACATTAATATGGTTGAAGCACTTAAAGCAGAATAAGGGGTTGAGTTTCACCCCTTTATCTTAGATTTATTTGTTAGCCATTGCTAACAAATGGGGGATAGATATGTGTAAAAAATTGGAAGAAAAACTAGCGTTTCATAGTGCACCTGCATTATGTGGAATAAAAGCATCTAATTTAATAAATATCAAGAAAGAAGATATAAAAAATTTATCTGAAGAAATTGAAGAATTAAATAAAAATCATAATCCTAAAGTATATTTTGATTTTCTAAGTAATAATTCAAATAATTACTTGATTCTAGTTTATAGAAAAGAAAAACTAGAAGAACAGTTATTAAATGAGAATAATATGAAATTCTTAGAAGATATGGGTTATGAAAGAAGTAATGACATATTAGATTATATTTATGAATTAAAAAGAAGAATAAAATATAATGAAAAATTCCCACATGAAATTGGAGTATTCTTAGGTTATGATTTAGAAGATACTTTAGAATTTATTAATGGAAATAAAAAGCCATTACTAAAAGGTGTGTGGAATGTATATTCTAACGAAAAAGAAAAAGAAATGATTTTTGATAAATATAATAGATGCAAAAACTGTGTTTTAAGGTTGGTTAATAAAGGTTTCTCTTTAGAAAACTTTATGAGATAGAAAGCCAACTATAAATAAATCAAGATAATATTTAAAAATTTATTTATTAAAAAAAAGGCCAACAGAAAAAGGGCTTTTCACCCTACAAAATTCTCGAGAATTTTGTTTTATGCCATCTTATATGATAGGCGTGTTAATGTAATATATTTGATCTTTGATAAATTTATATGGTTAAATTTGTGGAGAATAAGGTTTATTATTCTTTAAAACAGAATAAATAACTTTAGTTAATTTCTTTTCTATGTGTCCTAATATCACATAGAAATGTTTATTCTCGGCTTGTTTTCTAAGATAATATTTATGAAACATTGGGTCATTTATCCAACATACTTTGGCAGCTTGGTATAAGGCGTATCTTAAATAAACAGATCCTTTCTTAGAAATACTTAGGAACTTTGCTTTGTATTTGCCTGATTCATAGATTTTAACGTCTAATCCTGCATATGATATTAAGTGCTCTGAATTTTTGAAATTTGATATATCACCTATCTCACCAAGTATATGTCCAGCAGTAATATAACTTATTCCTGATATGGATAAAATGTTTGGATTTATCATTTCAACATATGTCTTTATTTGTTCATTATATTCATTTATTTCAGATTGAATATAATTAAGTCTTTTGATTCCTTGAATAAGTTGAAAGGATAAGTATTCATTTTTTATTCCAATCGATGTCTTAGCTGCTTGAATTAATTCTTTAGCTGTAACTTGACAACTACCATGAATCAGTGAAGAAATAGTCTTTTCATGAGCTTTAGAAAGCCTAGATGGACTTGGATATTTTGTTATGATATTAAGCGCTGATCCATGATAAACATTACTAAAAAGTTTTAAATATTCAGGAAACAACTGGGTTAATAACTTATAAATATTAACTTTAGCTAATCTTAATTCTTCAACTAAAGAGAATCTATCACGAGATAATGCTTTTAAAGCGTCAGTGTGATATGATATATTTGTATAGGGCTTAAAGACTGTTTTATGGTCTTGAAGATAATCACATATCGCTATAGCGTCTAGGTTATCGTTCTTTTGAACGTGTACCTTACGTGATTTCTTGTCTAAATGAATTAATGTTGGATTAATTATCATTACTTCATAATCTTGTGCGAGAAGATATGAAACAATATTCTTATGATAAAATCCAGTAGACTCTAGTCCTATACGAACTTTAGAATCTTTAGTTGCTCCGCAAAATTCTTGGATAGATTTGTGGAGTTTTTTATACCCTTCATCTGTATTAGGAATGGTAACAGAACGACGAGTATAAACTTCGCCTTGATCACTCATAATAAAGTAATCATGTTTTTGACTTGCAACGTCAATTCCGACATAAATCATAATGTCAGCCTCCTTATATTGAATTTGGGCACTGGTGCTATCTACAGTACTTTTCTTAATGTATCCTAGTTCTTTATAACCAGACATCTAACTTTGTAGAGCTGTAACCAACTTATAACCATATAAAAGAAAAGACTGTAGCTGAATCCTTTCATAACCAGAGAGCTTTATAGCTCCTGTAGGAGAATATATGTAACAGACTACAGTGCTTATAAAAATTATAACATCTAAATGATGATATAAAAGTTATGTTGTACTCATAACTATAAACAAAACCTTAAGAGAAGGAGAAAGTATAATTTTAAGTACAATTTAATTATACTAGGAGAATATATGAATAAAATAGTAATCTATTGGAGTGGTACAGGAAATACTGAAAGTATCGCTAATAAGATTAAATCAGATTTAGGATGTGAGGCAGTAAGCGTATCTGGAATTAGCACACTTGATGCATCTAAATTTGATTTAATAATTCTAGGTTGCCCATCTATGGGAAATGAAGAATTAGAAAGTGATGAATTCCGTCCATTCTTTGAAGGATTAATGAGTGTTGCTAAAGGAAAGAAATTTGCTCTATTTGGTTCATACGGCTGGGGAGACGGTGAATGGATGAGAAATTGGCAAGACGAATTAGTATCACTTGGGGGAAATCTAGTTTGTGATGGATTAATTGTTAATGGGGATGAATCACAAATAGATAGTAATAGTTATAATGCATTTATCAGTGCATTAAAATAAAACTCTCTTTACTTAAAAGAAGTAGCAAGGTCTCACCTTGCTCTTCTTTTGCTAAAAGGGCTTAATAGGAGGATTTTATGAAAAAAAGAAGAGGTTTATTATCAATAATATTTGATTATGCAGGGGATAAAAAAACATTCTATGTATTTAGTATAATTACTTCTTTAATATCTGTTGCAGCTGGTATTATACCATTTTATTTTATTGCAAGTATAATTAATAAATTGGTAGAAGGAAATAATGATTTTAGTGCATATTCATTTGATATAATTATGTTAGTTGTTTTATTCTTCTTAAAAGGTGCATTTCATATTATATCAACATCTTTATCTCATATTGCGGCATATCAAACAATTAAAGGAGTTAGAAAAAGAGCAATAGATTCTCTTGCGCTAGCTTCACTTGGAGATGTTAAAAGACATAATTCAGGCTCGTTAAAAAGCACATTATGTGAAAGAATAGATTCAACAGAAGTAACTTTAGCTCATGTAATTCCTGAATTTACAGGAAGTATTATAGGCTTTTTAGGAACATTTATATATTTAACAATTATTAGTTGGCAAATGGGATTAATTGCTTTAATACCACTTATTATTGGAATTCTTTCTTATATGACAATGTCTATCGGATATGAAAAAGATTGGAACAATTGTATTACAAAGACAAAAGTATTAAATGATACTGCAGTTGAATATATTAATGGTATTGAAGTTATTAAGGCGTTTGGTAAGAGTGAATCATCATATGAAAAATTTAAAAAGGCAGCTAAGGAGGGTGCAGAGTGCTTTGTAAATTGGCAAAGAAGATGCAATATAGCATTTAGTATTGCTATGGCTGTAGCACCTTATACATTACTAGCTATTCTTCCTATAGGTGGAATTCTATTTTTCAATAACATAATCACATTAGAAGTATTTATTATATGTATAGTAATGTCAGTTGGATTAATATCTCCACTTATTACTGCTATGGGTCAAATGGATGATATTCATAAAGCAAAAACAATATTTGCTGAAATTGATGAAATTGTATCAATTGATAAACTTAATAGACCAGTTGTATCTAAGAAGTTACCTGTTGATTCAAGTATTTCAATAAAAAATGTATCATTTGGTTATGAAAATGAAGAAGTGTTACATAATGTTAGTTTAGAAATAAAAGCAAACTCTCAAATTGCTTTAGTTGGGCCAAGCGGTGCTGGTAAATCAACTATTGCAAAACTAATTGCATCCCTTTGGGATCCGAATAAAGGAGATATTTATATTGGCGGAGTAAATATTAAAGATTTAACACTAGAAGATTATAATAGGCAAGTATCATATGTATCACAAAACAATTATTTATTTAATGTTTCAATTATGGAAAATATTAGAATGGGTAATTTAAATGCAGCTGATGAAGAAGTAATTGAAGTATGTAAGAAGTGTGGTATACATGATTTTATTATGAATCTAGAAAATGGATATAATACAGTTGTTGGTGATTCAGGATCACACTTATCTGGTGGAGAGCGTCAAAGAATATCTATTGCAAGAGCAATGATGAAAAATTCAAAGATTGTTATACTAGATGAAGCAACAGCTTATACAGATCCTGAAAATGAAGCAATCATTCAAAGATCTTTAGCAAGTCTTATTAAAGATAAGACAGTTATAGTTATTGCACACAGATTATCAACAATAATTGATAGTGATGACATTGTTTTAGTTAATAATGGAGTAATTGAAGCTCATGGAAAGCATAAAGAATTATTAGCTAATTCAAAACTATATAAGAGTATGTGGTTATCACATATTGAAGGAAAAGATGGTGATTTAGATGATTAAGATGTTAAAAACATTTTTTAAATTCTGTCCTCCAAAAAGAAAGAAACAGTTTATTTTAGCCATTATCCTAACTGTATTGATGGGGATGTGTGAAGCTGCAAAGCTTCCAGCAATTTGGTTTTTATTTAAAAATATATTTGAAGGAACTTTTAATTTGACTGTTGTTTTATTATCATTTTTGATTATGCTAATACCTGTATGTATTTCAATAGTATTAAGATATGCATCAACAATGTTACAAGTTGATGGTGGATATTCTACAGCATCAGAAAAAAGAATTGAAATAGCTGAGCATTTAAGATATGTTCCTATGGGATATTTCAATAATAGTTCCTTAGCATATATTACTTCTGTTACAACAAATACAATGGAACAGCTAGCTGATATAGCTACAAGAGTAGTTATGCTTGTTACTACAGGACTAATTAATACATTAATTGTTGTAAGTGCACTATTCTTCTTTGATTATAGAATAGCTTTAGTAGCACTAGCTGGTGTAATAGTATTCTTACTATTTAATGAATGGATTAAGTACTTAGGTAAAAAATTTGCACCTAAAAAAGAAGAGGTTGATTTAGCAGTTATTTCATCTACACTTGATTATGTTTTAGGTATATCTGAAATTAAATCTTATAATTTGTTTGGTAAATATTCAAAGAGATTTAATGAAGCAAATGAAAGAGGAACAAAGTTATATCAAACTGTTGAATTAAAGATGATTCCTATTCAAACAATCCAAACATTTATAACTAGATTAATTGGTATATGTATGACTATTGTTGCAATATTATTATTTATTAACGGATATAATGATTTAGCAACAACAATTACAGTTATTATTGCAAGCTATATTATTTATGCAAGTTTAGATGCAATGGGTGCATTTAGTGCCTTATCTAAGATTATTGAAAGATGCGTTGAAAAGGGTAATGATATATTATCTATTGAAACAATGAATATAAGTGGTGAAAAATATGAAACTAAAACTTCAGATATTGAATTAAAAAATGTTTCATTCTCATATGATAAAAAGAAAATCATTGATAATGTATCTTTAAAAATAAAAGAAAATACTAAAGTAGCATTCGTTGGACCATCTGGTTCTGGTAAGACAACTATATGTCACTTGATGGCAAGATTCTGGGACGTACAAGAAGGAAGTGTTTTATTAGATGGTAAAAATGTTAAAGATTATAATATAGATTCTTTAATGGAAAACTTCACTTTTGTATTCCAAAATGTATATTTATTTAATGACTCAATTGTTAATAATTTAAGAATAGCTAAAGAAAATGCTACAACAGAAGAAATAAATAGAGCACTTAAATTAGCATGTTGTGATTTCGTTAATGATTTACCTAATGGTATAAATACAATAATTGGTGAGGGTGGATCTACTTTATCTGGTGGAGAATTACAAAGACTATCTATAGCTCGTGCTATATTAAAGGATTCTAAAATAGTAATACTTGATGAAGCAACAGCAAATGTTGATCCTGAAAATGAAGAAAAATTAATGAAAGCAATAGATTCTCTAACTAAAAATAAAACAGTTATAATGATTGCTCACAGATTAAAAACTGTAAGAAATTGTGATAATATATTTGTTATTGATGATGGAAAGATTGTTCAATCAGGTAAACATAATGACTTAATAAAAGTAGATGGAATCTATAAGAATTTCGTATCTGAAAGAAAAGAAGCAATTGGCTTTAAATTATAAAATTAAAAGAGGTAACCATAACAGTTACCTCTATTTATTTAATGTGGTTTTTTAACTTTATCTTTTTCTATTTTGCTCATTATTTTTATTCTTTCTTGACTAACTTTATAATAAAATACAAACCATAAAAGTAGCGCAATAAAGAATAAAGCCATAAGTATGAAAAGAGCTAATTCTAGCGCTTTTATATGAAATATTATATCAAAAATAAGGCATGGAATCATAAAGAAAAATAGTATAGATACAATAGGAACAAATACTGCTGTAACTCTATCTTCTTTTTTAAGTATTTTATCTATTTGTTTAATTTCTTCTTCAGAATATTTTGGGTCATTTCTATAATAATATTTTTCTTGCCATGCCATATAATCACTTCCTAATATAATTATATTATATATTGAGATTTTTTTAAATAAGTGTATAATAATTTGTGTAACGCCCCATGGTCAAGCGGCTAAGACGCAACCCTCTCAAGGTTGAATCACGAGTTCGATTCTCGTTGGGGTGACCAAATGCATAAATGACTGATTTTATCAGTCTTTTTTTATTGTATAAAAATGATATAATTGTATTGGAGGTGTTTTTATGGATAAACAGTTAGAATTTTCTTTTGATAGTAATGAAATCGTTGAAGCTGAAAAAGAAAATAGTTTATATGATTATTGCATTACTCATGATAAAACTTATTTACTGGATGAATGGGATAATGAAAAGAATAAAATATCTCCAAAAGATGTTTCTTTTGATTCTACTAAAAAATATTATTGGAAGTGTAAGGAATGTGGATATAGTTATTATTTAAGCGTTAATGCTAGAACTAACTTTTATAATAGCGGTTGCCCACTTTGTGCTAATAAGGTTGTAGTAAAAGGAGTAAACGATTTAGAAACATTATATCCTAATATAGCTAGTAAATGGGATAATGTAAAAAACGGCGATAAAAAGCCATATATGTATTCTCCAAACTCTGAAGAAAAGTTTTGTTTCATATGCGATAAAGGGCATTCTTATGAAGCATCTATTAATAAGCTTGTCAAGGGGAATGCGTACTGTCCTATATGTGCTAGAAGAAAAATAGTTAAAGGGAAAAATGATATATTTAGTTTATATCCTAAATTAAAAAAAGAATGGGATAATACTAAAAATAGTATTGACCCATATACTTTAAGACCTAAATCTAGAAAAAAAGTATGGTTAATATGCCATAATGGCCATAGCTATCAAACAAGTTTAGCTAATAGAATAACTAATGGTAAGGTTTGCCCTTACTGCTTAAATTTAAAGCCAATTATTGGTAAAACAGATTTAGCTACACTACGTCCTGATCTAGTTAAAGAATATGATAAGTCTAATAAAATAGCTATGGAAGAATTAATGATTAATTCAACTAATAGAGTAAGTTGGAAATGTAAGTATTGTGGTAATACTTATAAGATGAGTGTTAATTTAAAAGTTAACGGTAAGAAATGTCCTAAATGCAAAAACAAGGGGGATAAATAATGAAAAAAGTATTAATAATTTCAACAAGTTTAAGAAATAATAGTAATTCAGAAATACTTGCTAAAAGTTTTTTTGATGGAGCTAAAGAAAATAATGATGTAGAATTAATAAGTTTAAAGAATAAGACTATTAATTTCTGTAAGGGATGCCTTGCTTGTGGTAAATTACATAAATGTGTTATAAAAGATGATTCAAATGAAATAGTTGAAAAAATGGCTAATGCGGATGTAATAGTTTGGGCAACACCAGTATATTATTATTCAATGAGCGGATTAATGAAGACTATGATTGATAGAGCAAACCCACTTTATTCAATGGATTATAAATTTAGAGAAGTTTATCTACTAGCTACAGCTACAGAAGATGAATCATATACTCCTGAAGGAACAATTAAAGGGGTACAGTGCTGGATTGATTGCTTTGATAATGTTGAATTTAAGAAAACATTATTCGTTGGTGGAGTAACAGATCCATCTGATATATTAAATAATCCAAAATTAAAAGAAGCTTATGAAATGGGGCTTAAGGTATAATGATAAAGTATTATGATAAACATGATTTTACAAGTAGTGAATTAGAAGATTTATTTTTATCAGTAGAATGGTCTAGTGGAAAGTTTCCTGATAAATTAGTAATATCAATGAAAAACTTTAAAAGTGTATTTAGCGCTTATGATGATGATAAACTAATTGGTTTAATATGTGTAATGGATGATGGAATAATGAATGCTTATATTCACTATTTACTTGTTAATCCTAAATATCAAAAAGAAGGAATTGGAAAAGAGTTAGTAGAAATGGTAAAAGAAAAATATAAAGACTATTTAAGAATAGCAGTTATAGGTTATCATAAAGCATTACCATTTTATGAAAAATGTGGGTTTACTAAATCAGATGAATCATTTCCACTATTTATAACAAGTCTATGGACTTAAGAGGTATTATGATGGATAAGTTTAGATATGATTTTTATGTTGATTATTCAAGAGTAGATAATTTAGCGCGTCTTAGTTTAGATAGTATATTTCAATTTGGCCAAATAGCTGTTACTGAATATTTTAAATCAATTGGTTTTGATAATAGAACAATGAAAATAAAATATAACTATGCTTGGGTATTTACAAAAGCAAAAGCCATTATTAAAAGTATTCCAGAGTGGGATAGTAAAATATATGCCAATTGTTATGTAACTAATATAAAACCAGTTAAAACAAATGTTGAAATTGTGTTTTATGATTTAGGTGGAAATGTTTTATTTAGCATAAATGATGAGATGTGTGTAATAGACTTAGATACAAGGAAAATCAAGAAACTAAGTGATTTTGGCTTTGATAAAGTTAACACATTTGATTCAATAATTACTGAACCATTTATAAGTATTGATGAATCTAATTTAGTTAAATATGATAATTTAAAAGTTAAGTTTTGTGATATAGATGTCACAAATCATGTTAATAATGTAAGCTATATTAGATTTATCATGAATAGCCTTGGAGTAGAATTCTTGGATAACTATGATATAACAGCCATGGACTTCAAATATCATAAAGAAAGTAGAATCAATGAAGAATTAGAATTATATAAGAAAAGTTATGATAACACACTAGATATATTAATTAAAAGAAATGATGATGACATATTTTCAATCAAAATAAAATATAAGGAGGCAAGATAATATGTTTTCATATATAAGAAAAGCACAATATCATGAAACTGATCAAATGGGTATAATACACCACTCTAATTATGTTAAGTGGATGGAAGAAGCTAGAATTGAATACTTAAAGAGTAATGGTATTGATTATAAACAAATTGAAAAAGAAGGAATAGCTTCACCAGTTGTAGAAATTAATGTAAAATATGTTAGACCAGTTGAATTTGATGATGCAGTAGAAATAAAAGTTGAAGTATTAAAATATAGTGGTGCAGTAATAGAATTTAGTTATGAATTCTATAATAGAATGAAAGATGAAATTTGTGTAAAGGCATCATCTAAGCATTGCTTTATCCAAAATGGTAGACCAACTTCGCTTAAGAAGTTCTTACCTGAAAGTGATAGTGTAATGAGAAAACTATTAGAAAATAAAACAGAATAACATAAAAGAGCTTTGTTAAGCTCTTTTTTATTTTATATTAAAAATATGTATTGACAAGTATACTTTGCATAATATATAATAACTATGAAAAGTAAACTTGGCAAAGGAGTGATTGTATGAAAAAGCTATTTATATATTATTCTAACAGTGGTAACGGAGAAGTTGTTGCTAGATATTTAGAAAAACAAGGATTTGATGTTAGAAAAGTTGAGACTAAATATAAATTAAGCCGTCATATGTTTTTTGCTATGATGAAGGGTGGATTTCATGCACTAGTAGGAAAGAAAGCAAAGCTTATTAATTATAATAATGATGTTAGTGAGTATGATGTTATTTATATTGGTTCACCTATATGGAATTCTAGACTTACTCCACCAATTAATACAGTACTTAAGAATACAGATTTAAATAATAAAAAACTAACATTTGTTTTTTATAGTGGTGGAGGAACAAGTAAAAAAGCCAGTAAAAAAGTTAATAGGCTATACAATAATCCAACTATTATAAATTTAAAACAACCAAAAAAATACAGTGATGAATTAAAGAAATTAGGTGAAGAAAATGAATAAAGAAGAAATACTTAATTTAGCAAAAGAAGATAATAAAGGTTTAGATGTAGCTGATCTAGAAGCACAAAAGAGTGCATCAGTTATAGGATACTATGTAGTAGCTCTTGGAATACTTATTGTTACTATTGTTGATAAATTAGTACTTGATAAGTTCAATTTTGGTGCTGTTGCATCTTGTCTTTTAATGTTTTCTGTTGCATTTTTAGTTAAATACATTAAGTTAAGAAAAAAACATGAATTATTTGTATGTATAATTTATTTAATAGGTTTTATTGCTAGCTTAATATGTTGGATACTAGAGCTTACTAGGGTGTGGTAATATGGAAGAAAAATTAGTTTTGAAAAACAATTTAGTGAAATTAAGAAAAGAAAAAGGTATTTCACAAGATGCACTAGCAAAAATGGTAGGTGTATCTAGAAATACTATATCGAGCATTGAAACATATCAATATCAGCCTACAGCAAAGCTTGCACTATTAATATGTATAGCGTTAGATAAAAAATTTGAAGAAGTATTTTATTTCTAAAATGTTGCACTTTTACAAATAATAATATAAAATTATATTAGAATGTCGCTATTAAGAAGTTAATATTTTCATATTAAGGGGGTAACTATATGGATATAATGGATTTAATTGATAATCTAGATAATTTTATAATTGTTAACAGTAATACACTTAAATACAATGGAGATAAATATACAAACTATGCTTTATATGGTAGTAATAAGGAATTAACTCCATTAGTAAGAGACTATTTTAATGAAAAAAATGTTAATTTTGTTTCTATTGATTTATCTAAAGATGAAGAACTAAATACTAATTTAGTTGAACTAGCAAGACAGTTAGTTGAGAAAAAAGCAGTTTTATTATTAAATAATTATGGAAATATTGACAACGAAAAAAGAAGACGTTTTTCAGCAATCTTTAAGGACTTATCTATTAATGGTGCTAAAATAAATTATTTAGGAACTATTTGCTTTATGGATAAGGATACATTTAAGCTAGACTACGATGAAGAAGAAGTGCTAAAAAAGATACGATAAAAAAAGACTGGTGGACAGTCTTTTTTTATAGTTCTTTAATTGTGCAGAAACCGATAGGTGTTTCATCAAATGGTTTAACACCTTGCCATTTACATCCTGTGATAATTACTTGGTCTGTGAAATCCCAACCAACTCTTAAATCTGGATCCTTAGAATAAGGTTTTATTTTTAATTTAAACTTAACTAGTCCGATATTTCCATATAACTTTTCGGCTAGGGCTTCTGCATACTTTTCCATATCGCCTTTAGAATCAAAAACTTTTAGTGTACGCATACTATCAGCTAAGCTTCCTTGGCGAGATCTGAATAAAAATTTTTTCATATTATCGCCCTTTCTAGAATTAATTCATTAATAGTATATTTATTTTATGGTATAAAAATAGGACTTACTGTTTTGCCTAACGCAAAACAAACCTATTGAAGGATATCTATAATTTTATTATACACTATTTAACAATTATTGCAAACACTATTTTTATCAAAAATATAATATAAATATCAAAAAACGCACTATAAAGCCTTTTCTAAGGTTAACGGAAGGTATCTTAGGGGTATCCAAGCAATAGAAAAAATTTTTCATTTTTTTATTTTATATATATTTAAAAATAATAATACTAGTGTTATAATAATAATTAGCAAATACAATATAAATTTAAATAAGGAAGGTGATTATTATGGCAGATGAAAAGAAAGTAGCAGGTAAATATCTATTATTTAATGAAGGTGGATTCTTCTATAAATATAGACTAATTGCTAATAACGGACAAGCTCTAATTATTAGTGAAGCTTATAAAGATGAAAAAGCATGTCGTCAAGGAATTGAAACATTAAAGAAAAATGTTGGTAATTTAAAAGTCGATTTTGAAGAAGACAAACATAATCAGTTTTGTTTTAGATTAATTACTCAACAAGGACGTCCACTTGCTCAAAGTGCCAACTACAAAACATTAAAACAAGCACAAAGTGCATCAGAATCTTATCAAAGATTTGTTTTAGCTGATAAAATTGAATTTGATGATGCTGAATCAAAACATTATAGCGTTGAATTAATTCATGAAGATGTAACAAACAAAGAAAAAGGTAAGATTAAAATCTCAAAGGATGAGAATGGACATTATAACTATACATTAATAGCTAGTAACGGACAAGTATTATGCGATAGCCAAATATATACAACATATGATTCTTGTAAAAAAGCTATGGAGAACTTTAGAAGATTAGTATATGAAGGAGATTTCTATATCTTCATTGATAAGATGAAGAAAGCTTTCTTTAAATTATATGATCCAAAAACTTTACGTTTAGTAATGACTGGTGAAATATATAATACTAAAGCATTAGCAGTTAGTGCAATTAAATCTATTTTAAGTTTTGCTAAGTTAGCAAAAGTAGAGGAATCTAAATAGTTGAAAGCAGCATTCCTATTACATGGTTTTGCTACAGATATTAACGATTATTCAAGCATCATACCTTTTTTAAAGAAGAGGTATGATGCTATCTTTTTAGAAAGTCTTCCTGGACATGGATTAAATGCTGATTTAAGCGATTTTACTGCAACAAATGTCTTTGAATATATTAATAAAAAGATGGATGAAATCAAGTTAGAGTATGATTGTATAGATTTGTATGGCTATTCGATGGGGGGAGCATTAGCTACATACCTTGCATCAAAATATAAAGTAAATAAAGTAATACTTTTAGCTCCGGCTAATAAATATATAAATGCTGGAATAGTTACTTCAAGATTAAAAAAAGAACTTGATTTATTATCTAGTGGGGAAAAAGAAAGGCATGATGATATCAGTGAAAATGATAGAAGAAGCCTTCAAGTTATGCTTCAGGATTTAATTCCAAGATATAACATTAACACTATAACAACATTTATGTCTATTGTTAGAATGTGTAACGACGAGTTAAAAGAAAATGATACAAAGACTCTATTGATTAGAGGAGATTTAGATGAACTTGTTCCTAGCTCATCAAGTGAGTTTTTAAAGACATATTTCAAAAACTTAACTGAAGTAATAATCCCTGATTTAGGCCATTTAATGCTTAGGTCTAGTCGTTATAGACTAATAATTAATAAGATAAAAAAATTTATAGACGAATAGAATTTCTATTCGCCTTTTTTTATGAAAAAAAGGATGCTACTCTGCATCCTTTACCATATTTTTAATTGTTCTTCTAACTTCTAAAATAACTGTTCCTATAGAATAAATTACCATCGCAATAATTAATCCTAAGCTAATGCTTATTAAGAAGTCTTGGAAGTATGCGTTATATGCATTAGCTAAGATTGAACTAAATGTTAAATTCTTTCTTATTGAGCATAGCACACAAACTATACCATATACTACAATAGCACTTGTAGAAACAAATCCACTTATTAAAAACATTTGCCTTATGTTTTCTTTCATCTTGTTTAAGAAGATTGCTGCTAGAATAAATGTTGCACCAATAATATATGGTAATACAAATTGAATCCAATGGAATCTAATAAAAGTTGTTGTATTCTTTAAAATGTAGAAATCATTTGGATAATTAATCTTAATTGCTGTAAAGATAATTCCTATTGCAATAAAGAATACACCAGAACTTATTAATAGAGCTCTTTGGTCAAGCTTTTTCTTATCAATTAAATATGTAGTTAATTTTGTAATTATTCCAAATACTAAACCAACGACTAAACCTAGTAATGCTAACCATGCACTTTGATTCCTTAATAAAATGTATAAGCAAATACCTAATATGCTTGATACACCTGTAACAATTCCACCAAATAGGAATGCACATACGAATAAAGCTGCATAAGTAAAATTAAGGACTATTGTTAATCCAGGAACATTTGTGTTAATGCTTGCTTGAAAAGCGGTTAATAAAACACAAATTACTAGGAAGACTATGGTAGCAATAAAATACTTTAATTTAGATAATGCTGTCATATTAATTCCTCCAACACAATATGATTATATAACAAACTATTTAAAAAAACAAATGTTTTTTAGATATTATAGGATATCTATAACTTTAAATTTTTCATCTTTATATTCGATTTTTACTACTTGTGCATTAAGTAGCGGATAATCAAAGTTATATGTTTTATTATCTATATAAGATAAGAGTGCTTTTATTGTGTGTGAATGACACACTAAAAGTAGGTTTTCTCCTTCAGTTGATAACTCTCTTACACACTTTTCAACCCTACTAATAATTTCACTATCTGATTCAAAACCAACGGGTTTAAAATTAGGGTCTTTTACAAGGCTTCTCATATAACTTACATCTAAGCCTTCTAAATTACCAAATTCACGCTCTATAAGGTTAAAGCATACGTTTAACTCTCCGATATGTAATATATCATTTATAATAGTAGCACTTTCTTTGGCACGAAGTAATGGAGATGAATATATTTTATCGAACTTTATTCCAAGCTCTTGTAATTTAAGCCCTGTGACTCTTGCTTGAGATTTACCAACTTCATTTAATGGGTTATCTATTCTACCTTGAACTATATTATTAAAATTATCATTAGTTTGACCATGTCTAACAAAATATAAATACATAAATACACCTTCTACAAGCAAGAATTATAGCATATATTGTCTTTAAAAAAAACACAAAAAAGCATTCTTGCACACAAAAGACAAACAATGATTTTATAAAAGTGTTTTCATTTTAAAAACAGTTGTCTTTACTGGGTGGATTTGTTATAATGTTAAGTGTGTTAAAAAATAATTTTTTAAAAGGAGTAAAAGAAATGAAAAGAGTTTATAATTTTTCTGCAGGACCTGCAGTACTACCAGAAGAAGTCTTAAGAGAAGCAGCAGATGAAATGCTTGATTACAAAGGATCAGGTATGTCTGTTATGGAGATGAGTCATAGATCTAAGGTTTATGATGAAATCATCAAAGATGCTGAAAAAGACTTAAGAACATTAATGAATATTCCTTCAAACTATAAGGTATTATTCTTACAAGGTGGAGCTCATATGCAATTTGCACAAGTTCCAATGAACTTAATGAGAAATAGAAAAGCTGGTTACATTGTAACTGGTCAATGGGCTACACGTGCTTATAAAGAAGCACAAAAATTTGGTGAAGCAGTTGAACTAGCTTCAAGTAAGGATAAAACTTTCTCATATATTCCAGATTGTTCAGATCTTCCTATCACTGATGATATGGATTATATCTACATCTGCGAAAACAATACAATTTATGGAACAGTATTCCATGAACTACCAAATACAAAAGGTCATATTTTAGTATCTGACCAATCAAGTTGTTTCTTATCAAAACCAGTTGATGTTACTAAATATGGAATTATTTATGCTGGTGCACAAAAGAACGTTGGACCTGCTGGAACAGTTATCGTAATCATTAGAGAAGATTTAATTCCTGATGAAGAAACTACTCATGTACTTCCAGGTACTCCAACAATGTTAATGTATAAGACTCAAGCTGACAATGATTCACTTTATAATACACCACCAACATATGGAATCTATATGTGTGGAAAAGTATTCAAGTGGTTATTAAAGAATGGCGGACTTGAAGCTATTTATAAGAAGAATGTTGAAAAAGCTAATTTATTATATGATTATCTAGATAGCTGTAAGCTATTCACTGGTACAGTTGTTAAGAAGGATAGATCACTAATGAATGTTCCATTCATCGTTGATCCAAAAGTAGTACCAAACGATGAAGAAAGAGCTGAATTAGAAGCTAAGTTTATCAAAGAAAGTAAGGCTGCTGGTTTAGAAAACTTAAAGGGACACAGATCAGTTGGTGGTATGAGAGCTTCTATCTACAATGCTATGCCTAAAGAAGGAGTTATTGCTTTAATTAACTTCATGAAGAAATTTGAAGAGGAGAATTTAAAATAATGAAAGTAAATTGTCTAAATAAAATCTCTAAAGTAGGTTTATCTACTTTATCAAGTAAGTATGAAATCACTGAAGATATTAATGAAGCAGATGCTGTATTAGTTAGAAGTGCTGTTATGCATGATATGGAATTACCACAATCTGTTTTAGCTGTAGCTAGAGCAGGTGCTGGTGTTAACAATATTCCACTAGACAAATATGCTGAAAAGGGTGTTGTAGTATTCAATACTCCAGGTGCTAATGCTAATGCTGTTAAAGAAATTGTTATTTCAGCTTTATTACTATCAAGCCGTGACATTATCGGTGGAAACGAATGGATTAAAGCTAATGCAACTGATGAAAATATCGCTAAGACAGCTGAAAAAGCTAAGTCTCAATTCGCTGGTACAGAAATTAAAGGTAAAACTATTGCTGTTATCGGTTTAGGAGCAATTGGTGTATTAGTTGCTAATGCATGTTTAAACTTAGGCATGATCGTTATTGGTTATGACCCATACTTATCACAAATTAATGCCTTACACTTAGATAGACATGTAACATATACTCCAAATCTAGAAGAAGCTATTATTGGTGCTGATTATGTTACAATTCACGTTCCAGCAATGGATGCTACTAAGAAGATGATTAATAAATCAATCATTTCTAAGATGAAGCAAGGAGCAGTACTTCTAAACTTCTCTAGAGATGTAATTGTTGATGAAGAAGCATTAAAGCCTGCGCTTGAAAGTGGAGATGTTAGAAAATATGTTTCTGACTTCGCTAATCCATTCAGTGTAAATATGCCAAATACAATCATTTTACCTCACTTAGGTGCTTCAACTGAAGAAGCTGAAGATAACTGTGCTGTTATGGCATGTGAAGAAATTATGGATTATATTGAAAATGGTAATATCAAGAACTCTGTAAACTATCCTGCATGTGATGCTGGAATTTGTAAAGCAGATGGAAGAATTTCTGTAATTCATAAGAATGTTGCTGGTGTTATCAATAAGATTAGTGATACATTTGCTCAAAAATCAATTAATATCTCTAATATGGTAAGCAAAGCTAAAGGTGATTATGCTTATATGTTATTAGATATCGATGCAACAAGTAATGCAGCAATCATTGATGAATTATCAAAGATTGATGGCGTTGTTAGAGCAAGAATCGTAAAATAAAACAAAAACAAAATAAAAAATAAGGGCAACACCCTTATTTTCTTTTAGGAGGAAATTTATGGCAACTATTAGACCATTTAAATGTGTTAGACCTAATGAGAAAGTCGCAGATAGAGTAGCTGCACTTCCTTATGATGTTTATAATAGAAAAGAAGCTAAAGAAGAAGTTAAGAAAGAACCATTATCATTCTTAAAGATCGATAGAGCAGAAACACAATTTGATGATGATGTAGATACTTATGATCCTAGAGTATATGCTAAAGCTAAAGAAATATTTGAGTTTGAAGTAGAGAAAGGATTATATGAAGAAATAGATGAAGCTTATTACTACATCTATGAACTTACAATGGATGGAAGAAAGCAAACAGGAATTGTTGCTACGGCATCTATTGATGATTATCTAAACAACAAAATCAAAAAGCACGAAAATACACGTGCTGATAAAGAGATTGATAGAATCAATCATGTTGATGTAATGAGTGCTCAAACAGGTCCTATTTTCTTAGCTTATAGAGAAAATACAACTATTAATGAAGAAATCAATAAAACTAAAGAAAAGGCTCCATTATACGATTTTACTAGTCATGATGGTATTAGACATACTGTATGGGTAATTGATGATAAGGATTCTATTAAAACAATCAAAGATGAATTTGATAAGATAAATGAAATATATATCGCAGATGGACATCATAGATGTGCATCAGCTGTAAAAGTAGGATTAAAGAGAAGAGAAGCTCATCCTAATTATACAGGTAGTGAAGAATTCAACTATTTCTTATCTGTATTATTCCAAGACAATCAATTAATGATTATGGATTATAATAGAGTAGTTAAAGACTTAAATGGACTTACTAGTGAAGAATTCATTAATAAGTTATCTACTATGTTTGATATCGAAGAAGAAAAAGGTGAATTCAAGCCAAAGAGAAAAGCTACATTTGGCATGTATTTAGATAAGAAATGGTATAAGCTAACAGCAAAGCTTGATATCGTTTCAGATCATCCAGTAGATGGTTTGGATGTATCAGTACTTCAAAATAATGTGTTAGGGCCTATTTTAGGAATTCAAGATCCTAAAACAGATAAAAGAATTGATTTCGTTGGTGGAATTAGAGGATTAAAGGAACTTGAAAGAAGATGTCATAATGACATGAAGGTTGCATTTGCGATGTTCCCAACATCAATCGATGAATTATTTAGAGTAGCAGATGCAAAACTATTAATGCCACCTAAATCAACTTGGTTTGAGCCAAAACTTAGAAGCGGATTATTTATCCATAGAATAGAAAAATAATAATTATGATTAGAGCACGTCTTAGGACGTGTTTTTATTATAATATATTGATTTTATATCGTTGCAATGATATAATATTGACAAATTCTTATTAATGGATAAATAATCCGCTTCTAAGTTTTGGCTCAAACCAAG
>JAILKD010000044.1 GCA_024694145.1 bacterium
AAAGAACTTATAGAAGAAATAAATGATTTACATATTAAAGGAATGCCTAAAGTTGAAAGCTTAAATGCATTAATAGGTTCTTATGTAAATTTAGAATATCCACTTCCAAGCGGAATTAAAGCAAAATTTTTAAATGATCAAATAACATATTTAGGAACACAACTAGATAGTGATAAATTCTGTTATGGTGTTGTTGCCAATGCTGATTATATCTTAGTATGTACATACGAAGAAGAAGGTAAAAATCCTAATTTATTATTATTTAAAAAGAGATAAGGATTATTTTTAAAACATATTAGACAAATAACTTTGATGCAATAGTATCAAACGTTTTTTTGTATTGACAAACTGAACAATGTTCAGTATAATTTGAAATGGATGGTGATTTAATGGAAAAAGATAACTCTAAAGAACTATTAATAGACATTACTACTAGTCTTATTAATGAATATAATGGCGAAGTATCAAAAGTCACAATAAGAGAAATAGCCTCAAAAAGTGGTGTTTCAGTAGGTTTAATTAATTATTTATTTGGTAATAAAGATAATTTAATTGCTATTTGTGTTCAAAAAATAATACTTAATGTTGTAACAACCTTTAAGCCAAATTTAAATATTAATTTATCAATGAATAATTTTGATAAAGCAAAACAAAAGTTAAAAGAAACAGCAAAACAAGTTTTTGAATTTTTGTTTAATAATAAATCAATTGCTAAAATTTCAATTCTAAATGATTATGCTAATTATAATGATAAATCAAATTCAAATATAACTATTAAAGGTTTTATGAGTGTTTTAAATAATCTAGAAGTAGAGACAATAGAAAAAGAAAAAATAGCATTTTATTTAACTTGTACTATGCAAGTAGCCTTTATTAGGTCTTTAACTAATAGTAATTATTTAGGATATGATTTTAATAATAAGATTGATAGAGATAAGTTTATTGATGAATTAATTGATAAGCTTTTAGGAGGATTATATGAATAAAAAAATTACTTTAATAGGATTAATAATTACATTAGTCACAACATTTCTATTCGCATTATTTCTTTTAATAGATTTTAAAATGGGATATTTCTTTGTATGTATAATTCTTGCGATAGGTTATATTATGATGACTGCAGGTTTAACTAGCGATGTAGAAAAAGATAAATCATTAAAATCTCTTGCCTTAGGCTTTGGAGCAATATATGCAGTACTAATATTTATTGTTTATTTCACTCAAGTAACGGTAGTAAATAAAGGAAATGCAGAAGCTGAAGTACTTGAAGTATTAGATTATGGCAATATGAATTTAATGTTTTACCTAGATATTCTTGGATATGGAATAATGGCTTTATCTACCTTCTTCCTAGGCTTAACAATTAAAACTGATGATAGAATGACTAAGACATTTAAAATATTACTTATGGTTCATGGATTATTTTTTATTCCATGTTTAATAATGCCAATGACTCCACTAATGGATAAGAAGGAAGGTTCCTCATCAGATGGTGGAGTAATTGCTCTAGAATTTTGGTGCTTATATTTTATTGTTTTATGCGCATTTGGATTAATAAGTGTTTTGAAAAAGAAAAAAGTATATGATTAATGCTTGATTAATAAAAAAATCATTTGAAAAAGCGCGGATTATTAGCAAAATAAAAGCATTTATCTTTTTAATTTATTGCCTTTATTATAAAATATATTTACATTAAGACTATATTTTTTGATAAAGGAGGTATAATATGAAAAGCTTAGAAGAAAAAAGGGCGCATTATAAATTCATAAAGGCTACTTGCTATGCAACATGTGTTATATACATTTTTTTACATCTTATATATTTAATTTTTAGTATAATATCTAAAACACATATATTAACATGGCTTAATGTCGTAAGTATTGTTATCTATGCATTATTTCCTTTATTGATTAAGAAGGGTAAGTATTATTTATATGCTTTACTTTGTGGAAATGAATTTTTGATTTTTATGTCAGTTTCAACTGTTCTTTCCGGATTTGAAACTGGATATTTCTTATGTATTGTAGGTATTGGTATAGTATCATTTTTTACTACTTATTTTACAAAAACAAGAAATATCAAAAACTCTATTATATGGAATGGTTTATCACTTGCGATATGTTTGGGATTGTTTTTATATTGTAGTTTCAATAAGCCATATTATGCATTAGATAAATGGGTTGTTGTCACATTATTTACAATTCATCTATTTGTTGTATTTACCTTTATAGTAGCTTATTTATTATTAATTTTAGATTATGCAACAAAACTAGAAGAAAGAATCATTAGAGAATCTAGAATAGATAGATTAACTCAAATTCATAACAGAAATGCATTATACACTTATATTGAATCTATTGAAGATAAAACTGATTATGCATTAGCTATATTTGATATAGATGATTTTAAAAAGTTCAATGATACTTATGGACACATTGTAGGTGATTTCGTTTTAAGAGAAGTCGCAAGAGTTGCTATTAATAATCAAAGAACTATTGATTTTAAAAATGGTAGTTATAAACTTGGTGGTGGAGTTGTTGATGATCCGACAGATATGCCTTATTTTGTAAAACAGTATTATGATTATTATAAAACTGATAGAGGTTATCATAAGAGAAGTTTAAATAGTAATGGTGGTTGGAATATAACTGCATCTACATCACTACTTAACACTAGGTTATTTACATATATATCAGAGATAAGAAGTGCTGTTTTACTTGTTCACGGAGAAAATGCACATTCTAAATATTTTAGTGAAAGTGTATTTAAATTATTAAAAGGAAATAATAAAGAATTATATATTGTAAAAGATGCAAATCACTGTGATTTATATGATGGTGGTAGAGAACATAATAAAATTCCATTTGATAAAATAGAGAAGTTTATTAAGGATAATATTTAATGAAAAAAGTATTATTAGTACTTATTATGATTTTTGGTTTAAACCTTGTCGGATGTTCAAAAAAGAATAAAAATTCCAAAACCACAACAACAACAACTTATACAGATGATTTGAAAGATAGTGCTATTATGATTAAAATTGATGGAAAAGAAATTGAAATAACTTGGGAAAATAATGATTCAGTAAATGAACTAAAGAATTATTCTAAAAATGAACTAACTATTTCTATGCATCAATATGGTGGGTTTGAACAGGTTGGTGCAATAGGAAAGAATATAAAAAGTAATGATTCTAAAATAACAACATCACCAGGAGATGTTGTTCTATATTCTGATAATCAAATAGTTATATTCTTTGGTTCTAATACTTGGAGTTATACAAAACTAGGACATATTAATTTAAATAAAACTGAATTAGCAGAACTTCTAAAAAAGGATAGTGTTATTTTAACTCTTTCTATAGAAAACAAAGCCGATTGAATAAATCGGTTTTTTGTTTATTTTTAGTTTATAAATGATAGAAAAAATTGATACAAAAAAAGTAAAAATCCCTTGAATAAGCGTAAAACCTATGTTTTAATACATATATAAGAATAAATTATTTTAATTCAACTAATGGTTGATATAAAAGTTTTTATCTAACTCAACTTCCAGTTTGTAGACTATTATTTTACATTATTTTATTATATGAGTGAAGGAGGAAAAAGTATGGATCAAATAAAAATTGGCAAATTCATTCAAGAAAAAAGGAAACTTCAAAATTTAACTCAACAAGACCTTGCAGAAAAACTATTAATAACTGATAGAGCAGTTTCTAAATGGGAATGTGGTAAATCACTACCTGATGCATCAATTATGTTAGAGTTATGTAGTATTTTAGAAATAAGTGTAAATGAATTATTGACAGGAGAGGATTTAGATATGAACGATTATAATAAAAATGCAGAATTAAATTTAATTAGAATTACAAAACAAAAAGAAGAATCTGATAAAAGATTATTATTATCAGAATATGTACTTGCCATAATAACTATATTATTCTTGCTTGCAGCTCTTGGTATAGTTATATTTGCTGATATGCCTTTATGGGCAAAAATAACTATAGGAATAGTTGGATTTATTCAATTTGTTATTGCAGCAACAGTATGCTTTAGGATTGAACAAAAGGCAGGATATTATGAATGCAAACATTGCCATAATAAGTTTGTTCCAACTTTTAAGCAAGTTTTCTTTGCTCCACATATGGGTAGAAAAAGATATATGAAATGCCCAAACTGCGGTAAGAAGAGTTATTGCAAAAAAACAATTATAGAAAAAGATTAGGATTGATTTTAATTCAATCCTTTTTATTTTTTTTAATTGCACTAAAAAAAGTATATTAAAAGTCAAAAAAATAATAAAATATGTATTTTTTTAATAATAATAATATTTTTTATTACTATAAAGTGGTAAAATAAATATGTATATTACGATGAAAAGAAGTGGTGCTATGGAATATGCAATGGTGGGCATTACAGCATTGATTATTACTCTTATAGTTTGTCACAAATTAATATTTAGAAAATCAACAAAGGATCTATCACCTATCGAAAAAGCATATAGACTATTTATATTATCGCTTTGTTTATTCTTTTTCGTAGATTCAATGTGGGGTGTTTTTGCATATGTTAATGTGATCCCTTTAATATATGCTGATACAGTCTTATTCTTCTCATCAATGAGCGTATCTGTTTTTTTATGGACAAGATATGTTACAACTTATATAGGTGGTAGAGGAAAAACATCAATCGGTGTACTAATTATTGGACTTATCATAGTTTTATTTGTTTCAATAATGCTTATAATCAATATATTTAAGCCAGTACTATTCTATTTTAAAGATGATGGAACTTATGTGGCATTATTAGGAAGATATTTTATATTAATGATTCAAGAAGTATTATTCATTTTAACATTCTTAGGATCAGTATTTGAGGGAAAAGAAAGAAAAACTAGAAACAGTAAAAGTAGATTTTATATAATTGCCTTATATAGTTTTTCAATGGCAATCGCAATAATTATACAAGCTTTATTCCCATTACTTCCAATTTATTCAATAGGTTGTATTATAGGAATAGTTTTAGTTGATATATTTATTGTTGATAGCGAAAAAGAAGAAAATAGAAAAAAACTTGCTGAATTATATCAAAGAGAAATAGATAATAAAAAAGAACTTGATTCAACTAAAGCTCTTGCATACAATGATGCTCTAACAGGAGCATGTAGTAAATATGCATATGCAGAAATGGAAGATAAAATTGATAAATTAATTGCCACAAAATTAATTAAAGAATTCTCTGTTGTTGTATTTGATATAAATGGTTTAAAACAAGTTAATGATACATTAGGTCATCAAGCTGGAGATAAATATATAAAAGATTGTTATAAAATCATAACTGATATTTATAAAGATAATAAAATATATCGTTTTGGTGGAGATGAATTTGTTGTTGTCTTAGAAGAAGATGATTATGATAATAGAGCTGAATTATTAGAAAAGTTTAATTCTATAATTGATAACAACTTAAAAGAAGATTTGCCAGTAGTATCAACTGGTATGGCTGATTTTGAATATGATAAAGATAATACATATAGAGCAGTATTTGTTAGAGCTGATAAGTATATGTATGAAAGAAAAGCATTTTTAAAATCCAAATAACAAACATAAAAAAATCCCTAATTTTAGGGATTTTTAATTGTTTATTACTTATAACTATATTAGCTATAATAACTTCAAATATAAATTAAATAAAAATTATGTTATACTATAAATAGTCATTTAAATAACATTAAAATGAAAGAAGATGGATTAAATGAAAATAGTAATAATTAATGGAATTAATCATAAAGGACAAACTTATACATTAACTCATAAATTAGTAGATAAGATAAATGGTAGTGTTAAAGAATTCTTTTTACCTAAAGATTTTAGTGATTATTGTTTAGGCTGTGCAACATGTATTTTTAATGGTGAAAGTAATTGCCCACATCATGAAAAAATAAAGCCACTAGTAGATGCACTAATAGAGGCAGATTTAATAGTTTTATCATCTCCAGTATATTGTATGCATGCGACTGGATCTATGATTGCATTTTTAGATCATTTGGGTTATATGTGGATGGCACATAGACCAAATGAAACTATGTTTAAAAAACAAGCAGTTGTTGTTACAACATGTGCAGGTGCTGGTAAAAAGAATACACTTAAAGATATGAGAGATAGTTTATTTTATTTAGGTGTACCTAAAATATATGAATTAGGTGTAGCTTTAATGGCTCCAACACTTGATGAAATGAAGAATAAAAAGAAGAAGAAAGTTGAGAAAAGAATAAGTAAACTTGCTAGAAAAATAGAAAAGAAAAATGGCAAAGTTAAGCCAAAATTCAAAACAAAAGCATTTTTCTTTATAATGCATTTAATGCAAAAAAACGGATATAATGAATTAGATAAGAATTACTGGAATGAAAGAAATTGGACAAAGAAAAGTAGACCTTGGAAAAATAAATGAGTTTGATATATGTTATCAAACTTTTTTTATGGTATAATAATAGTAGAACTACGTTATATAAAGGAGGAATACTATGGCTAGACTTAGAGACTTTTCTGGTAGAACTGTTTCACTTGTTGAAAATGGAAAAATAAAAGATTATAGTGGCAGATTATTATATACACTTGATGGTGATAGAATAAAAGATTTTTCAGGTAGATTGATGTATACAATTGATGGAGATAGGATAAAAGATTTTACTGGTAGAACTATTGCTAGTTTTGATGGTAGAAGAGTAAAAGATTTTACAGGCAGAACAATGCATGAAGTTGATGGAGATAGGATAAAAGATTTTACAGGTAGAACAATTTATACTATAGATGGATCTACAACAAAAAATGAACTTATGGCATTAATTGCTATGTTATTTATTTAAAAAAAGAAAAATCCCGATTTTCGGGATTATTTTTTATAAGCCTAGTGATCTAAATGCACGTTCTTCCTTATGGAAACTTGGACTATAAGTTATATGATTATCTTTTAAGAAATTTTTAAAATCATCAATTCCTCTATTAGAATCATCTGCTTCATATTCGATTTCATAATCAACTATTCCATTATAAGTACACTTATCAAAGAATAAGTTACCATTCTTATATGAAACTATTGCACGTTCTGTGACGTTTTTAGCTTTAAAACTTACTAATAAATCATATCCAAAATCTTTTAGTGAAAAACCATTTTTAATATATTTTAGGGCTTCATCTTCAGATAGAATTATAGAATATTCACATAAGTAATCATCACATGGTTTTTTCATTGTTACTTTCCAAGTATTGTTTTTATGTCTAATTCTTAAACCTAGTCTATTATTTCTAATGTAAAAATCATCTGTATCAAAGTAATAGTTTTCTTGAGTGAAAATATTATCTTCTAATTCAAATTTTTTTATCATTCTACTATATTCTTCCTCACTAAGAAGGGTTTTAAATTCTATTTCAATGCTCGATTTCATAATCTCACCCCAAATATATTATATTATTATTTAAATAAAAATATCAACATTAAAAGTATATTAATTATTTTTTTTATGATAGAATAAAAGAAATGGGAGTGATAAAGATGAAATATGCAATATATTTTAGGAAACAAGATGAAGTAACTTTAGGCATTGTTGATGAAATAAATAAACGCATAAAATTAGAATATGATGAGACTAACCCTGATATAGTTATTACTGTTGGTGGAGATGGAACAATCATTAGAGCAGTTAATAAATATATTGATATAATTGAAAAAGTCACATTCTTTGGTGTTAAGACAGGTCATCTTGGTTTTTATACAAACTTCACAAAAGATTCATTGAATGAATTAATCGAAAAGATTAATGACAATATATTTGATATAGAAACACATAGCTTGTTAGAGTGGAAAACAAATAAATATAGTGGATATGCGATTAATGAAATAACTATCATTAATCCAACAGCAACACAAATAGTAGATGTATTTATTGATAATGATAAGTTTGAAACTGTTAGAGGTACAGGTTTATGCATATCAACACCTAATGGATCTACAGCCTTCAACAAATCACTAGATGGACCAGTAGTAGACCATAGTTTAGAGTGTATTATTTTAAGTGAAATTGCATCACTTAATTCAAATGCATATCGTTCACTTAATTCTCCGTTAGTACTATCTACTAATCATAGATTAGAATTAAAATTTAGTAATGCAAATTTCTTAACTAGCGACCATTTAAAATTTGAACTTGATGGGAATGATTTTGTTAAATGTATTCTATCAAAGAAAAAAGTTAAATTTGGTAAGAGAGATAATACAGTATTCATTGATAGAATTAAGAAGGCATTTTTATAAGAGATATTTATTATCTCTTTTTCTTTTTTTGTGAAAACATTTACAAAGTAAAGTTTTTGAAAAGATTATAAAATAATGTTGAAAAATTACAATAAAATGCTAAAATATATGTGATAACATTTAAGGAGGAAATTTAAAATGGCAAATGTTAAAGTAGCAATTAATGGTTTCGGACGTATTGGACGTCTTGCATTCAGACAAATGTTTGGAGCTGCTGGTTATGATGTAGTTGCAATCAACGACTTAACTAAACCTTCTATGCTTGCAAACTTATTAAAGTATGACACTGCTCAAGGTGGATACTGTGGAAAAATCGGAGAAAACTTACATACAGTTACAGCTGATGATGAAGCTGGTACAATCACTGTAGATGGTAAGACTTTAAAGATTTATGCAATCGCTAAAGCAGAAGAACTTCCTTGGGGAGAAATTGGTGTAGATGTAGTATTAGAATGTACTGGTTTCTACTGCTCAAAAGAAAAAGCTTCAGCTCATATCGCTGCTGGTGCTAAGAAAGTAGTTATTTCAGCTCCTGCTGGAAATGATCTACCTACAATCGTATTCGGTACAAACGAAAAGACTTTAAAGAAAGATGATACAGTTATTTCTGCAGCTTCTTGTACAACTAACTGTTTAGCTCCTATGGCTAAAGCATTAAATGATTATGCTCCAATCCAATCTGGTATCATGAGCACAATTCATGCTTACACTGGAGATCAAATGATTCTTGATGGACCACACAGAAAAGGTGATTTAAGAAGAGCTAGAGCTGGTGCAGCTAACATCGTTCCAAACTCAACAGGTGCTGCAAAAGCAATCGGTCTAGTTATTCCTGAATTAAACGGAAAATTAATCGGTTCTGCACAAAGAGTTCCAGTTGCAACTGGTTCAACAACTATCTTAACTGCAGTTGTTAAAGGTGAAAACATCACTAAAGAAGGAATCAATGAAGCAATGAAGGCTGCTGCTAACCAATCATTCGGATACAATGAAGATCAAATCGTTTCTTCAGACGTTATTGGTATGAAGTTCGGTTCATTATTCGATGCAACTCAAACTATGGTATCTAAGATTGATAACAACTACTACCAAGTACAAGTTGTTTCATGGTATGACAACGAAAACTCATATACAAGCCAAATGGTTCGTACTATTAAGTACTTCGCTGAAATTAAGTAATCCAACTTAAAAACATTATTTAAAAAGACTTAGTTCATTCTAAGTCTTTTTTTTGCTATAATATATTTGGTGATAAATATGTGGAATGATTTTTTTAATGAAATGAAAAAAACTGAATATTATAAAAACTTAAGTCATTTTATTAATGAAGAATATAAAAATAAAGTGTGCTATCCACCATATAATGATATGTTTAAAGCATATCGTTTGACAGAATATGAAAATGTAAAAGTTGTAATAATAGGTCAAGATCCATATCATACAAAAGGCTATGCAAACGGACTTTGTTTTAGTGTTCCTAATGATATTAAAATATCGCCTTCTTTAGCCAATATTTTTAAAGAATTAAAAGATGATTTAAATATAGATAGAACTAATACTGATTTATCTGACTGGGCAAAACAAGGTGTGTTTTTGCTTAATGCAGGCTTATCAGTAGTAGAAGGGAATCCATCAAGTCATATTAAATACTGGGAAAAATTTACTGATGAAACAATTAAATATTTAGAAAGAAATGATAATGTTATAGTATATATTTTATGGGGAAATTATGCTAGAAGTAAAAAGAATTTAATAACTAATAAAAACCACTTTATTATTGAATCAGCTCACCCATCTCCACTAGGTGCTTATAAAGGATTTTTTGGTTCAAAACCTTTTTCAAAAACTAATAAAATATTAAGAGAAAAAAATATTGAAGAAATTAAATGGTAACTCTTGAATATTTATAAAAAAGATATATAATATTATTGTTGTTTAACAGAGTAGTTAAAGGGCGTTAAGTGTCATACCACGGGATGTTGGGTATGGACGAACACAAGTTGTGGCGGTCCTTTAGCGCGTCCGCTGTATATTTTTATAGTGGACCTCTAAAGATGAAAGGGGTCTTTTTTAATGGGAAAAGTTTTAAAAAAAGGTTGGTTTGTAATAGTAGTAGTATTCTTAACATTTACTCTACTAGGTTTCTTCATTCCATGGACATTTGCTAAAGGTAGTGGAAGAGTAATTAAGTTTAAGTATACAACTAAACTAGATATTGATGTTTATGACTTTGAAAGAGATGAAAATATCAATAAAGTCAAAGAGCTTAAATATAGTATGTATACAGGTAACAGTGTTTCTACATATCAATATGTAAATATCAAAAAAATTGAAGCAAAAGAAATGAATGGATATTATCAAATTACAGTTAATACTGATGCATTTGATGATTCGAAAATTACTAATAAAGAATCTACAGCAAAAGGGTTTATGCGTAACTTAACATTAGTAGTTGTAGAAAAATATGTTAATTTAGATGATTATCCTGATAAAACTGAAACTAAAAAAGCAAAAGATGGATCAACATATGAAGTAACAATTAAAGGTGTATCAACATTATTTGATGTTGATTTCTATGAAGCTAATTCGCTTGATGAAAGTGGTAACTTATTAATTGCTGAAACAAAATATAAAAGAAGTGATATGATTGCCCTAGGAACTTCCATAGGTGCAAGTGTAGGATTAATTTTAGGATTTACATTAGTATTAGTTTTAGGCCATAAATTTAGTGATAAATTAGAACGTGAAGAAGAAATATTTGATAATGAAACAGTATTTAAAACACCATTTCATAAAAAATATTGGGTGTTATCTGCTAAAGAGTTAAAAAGTGTTAGAAAAATGGTGATAATGGCTTTATTACTAGCTTTAACACTTGTTTCTAAATTGCTGGTTTTACCTAGTGGATTTGGTACACTCGGCTTTAGATTTGGTTTAATTTTCTTAAGTGTTGCTGCAATGATAGGTGGACCTATTCCTGCTCTACTTATTGGTGCTTTATCTGATATACTTGGATTTTTCTTATTTGAAAGTGGAAGTGGAGCATTTAATCCAATATTTACATTAAGTGCTATGCTATCATGCTTTATATATGGCTTATGTTTTTATAGAACAAATATTAGTTTTACAAAATGCTTAATAGCTAGAATATTTGTTAATTTTATTTGTAATTTCTTAATAGAAGGATTTGGACAAATAATGGTATATAACTATAAGTTTAGTTGGCTATATTTAACAAGTCTTCCAAAACAAGTAGCTTATCTAATACCACAAAGTATAATAATATTTATAGTGTTAATAACTGTTGCTCCTATAGCCGCAGACACAAACTTTATTGATGAAAAAATCAAGAAAGGAATTTCTTTATTTTAAAAAGCCTTTTGGCTTTTTTTTATTATATAAAAATGTTATAATTAAAATGGAGTGATATTTTAAATATCACTACAAAAAGGGTTGATTTATATGGTTAAGGTAATAGGCGCAGGACTAGCTGGGGTTGAAGCTAGTTATTATTTAGCAAACAAGGGAATAGATGTTGAATTATATGAAATGAGACCAGTTAAACAAACTAGTGCTCATAAAACAGATTTATTTGCTGAATTAATTTGTTCTAATTCTTTAAGAGCTAATTCGTTAGATGTTGCAGTTGGGCTTTTAAAAGAAGAAATGAAAATGTTTAATTCAATAGTTATGGAAGCTGCAGAAAAAACAAGTGTTCCTGCAGGTGGAAGTTTAGCTGTTGATAGAGTAAAGTTTGCTACATACATTACAGAAAAAATAAAAAATCACCCAAGAATTAAAATCATAAATGAAGAAATAACTGAAATACCAGAAGGTAAAGTTATTATTGCTACAGGACCACTTACTAGTGATTCCTTTAGTAAAAAAATCAAAGAATATTTAGATGAAAAAGATTTTTATTTCTTTGATGCAGTAGCACCTATTATTGATGGTGCAACAATTGATTATGATAAAGTATATCTAAAAAGTAGATATGATAAAGGTGAAGCAGCATACTTAAATTGTCCAATGACAAAAGAAGAATTCGAATTGTTTTATGACAAATTAGTAAGTGCAGAATGTGTTGAACCACATGATTTTGAACTTAAAGTATTTGAAGGATGCATGCCTTTTGAAGTAATGGCTAAACGTGGAAAAGATACATTATTATATGGACCAATGAAGCCAGTTGGTCTAGAACATAATGGAGTTAGGCCATATGCTGTAGTTCAACTTAGAAAGGAAAATACCTTAGGTAGCACATATAATATAGTTGGTTTTCAAACACATTTAACTTGGCCTAGCCAAAGAGAAGTTATAAAATTAATACCAGGATTAGAAAATGCTACTATTCTTAGATATGGTGTAATGCATAGGAATACATATATTAATTCACCAAAAGTATTGAATGCATTTTACCAATTAAAGAAAAATGAAGATATCTTCTTTGCTGGCCAAATGACTGGTGTGGAAGGATATGTTGAAAGTGCATCAAGTGGACTACTTGCTGCAATTAATATGTATAGATACATTAATAACATGGAATTATTAAAATTCCCAACAACAACAATGATGGGAGCTTTAGCTAATTATATTTCAAGTAATAACGAAAACTTTGTTCCTATGAATGCAAATTACGGCATTGTTCCAGAACTTGGCTTTAAGCATGGTAAAAAAGAAAGGAAAATGCTTTATGGCAAGCGAGGAATAGATGATATGAAGGAGTTTATTTCTAAAAATAATTTATGATGAATGAAAAAGAAATAAATGATTTTAAGGACTATTTATTACTTGAAAGAGGCTATAGTGAAAATACAGCTATAAATTATATTTCCGATATAACTGATTTAATAGATTGCCTAAATGAACATAAGTTTGCAGTTGATTTACTACATTTAGATAAGAAAAAGTATGCAGAATATTTTGTTAGTTATCTTATGAACAAAGATTTAACAAGTAAATCAGTTACTAGAAAGATTAGTTCAATTAGAACATTCTATTCATATCTTTTAGAAAATAATTTGGTTAGAAATAATCCATTTATAGATATAACTACACCAAAAATAGAAAAGAGATTACCAAATGTAATAGATGATGAAACTATTAATATGATGCTAAATGTAATTGATAAGACTAAACCATTAGGACAAAGAAATTACATTATAATTGATTTGTTATATAGTTGTGGTTTACGTGTTAGTGAGTTATGTAATTTAAAACTTAATGATATTGATTTTTTTAGTAATAGTTTAATAGTTAAATCAGGTAAAGGATCTAAAGATAGGTATCTAGTGTTGCATGATAAATTAGTTGAAGAATTAAAAGATTATATTACACATGCAAGAAATAGATTACTAGCAAATACTAAAGAAGAAGATAATAGACATTTGCTAATTAATTATAAAGGTACTACACTTACCCCAAGAGGAGTAAGGAAAATATTAAACACTATAATGGATATGACAGGTGAAACTTATAAAATTACACCACATATGTTAAGACATTCTTGCGCAACAGTTTTATTAAATGGTGGAATGGATTTAAGAAGTGTACAAGAAATACTAGGGCACTCAATGCTATCTACTACTCAAATATATACTGATGTAGCAATAGATGATATAAAAAATAAATATAGAAATGCTCATCCAAGAGCTAGAAAGGAATAAAATATGGAATTAACAAGCAAAAATTTTAAAGAATTTACAGAAAGTGGAGTTGTAATCGTAGATTTCTGGGCACCTTGGTGTGGACCATGTAGAGCACTAGGCCCAATCTTAGAAGAAGTATGTAGTGAAAATAATATAAAACTAGGTAAGGTTAATGTTGATGATGAAATGGAATTAGCTGAATTATTTAAAATTCAATCTATTCCACTAGTTGTTAAGTTTAAAGACGGACAAGTAGTAGATCATTTCTTAGGATTAAAGGCTAAAGATGCAGTTAAGGAGTTTATTTTAAAATAATGTATGATTGCATAATTATAGGTAAAGGTCCAGCTGGTATAAGCTGTGCCATTTACCTTAAAAGATTTAATAAAAATGTCCTTGTAATTGGTAAGGATTATGGTTCATTAGGTAGAGCTAAAGTAATTGAAAATTATTATGGTTTTAATTCTATTAGTGGGCTTGATTTAGCCAAAAAAGGGGAAGAACAAGCCAAAAACCTAGGAATAGAAGTAATTACTGATGAAGTATTAGAAATAATGGGTTTAACAGTTATGACTAAAAATAATAGTTATGAAGCTAAATCTATATTCTTAGCTACAGGTAAAACTAATAAAGCTAATATTAGCGGAATTGATGATTCATTAGTAAGTTATTGTGCTACATGTGATGGATTCTTCTTTAGAGGCAAAAAAATAGCTTTAATTGGTTATGGAGATTTTATGATGCATGAATATGATGTATTAAAAAACTTCACTAAAGATATTACTATTTTTTCTAATAGCGAAGAAAATATTAAAGATTTAATTAATGGTAAGATTAAAAAAGTTTTTTCAAAAGATGAAAAGAAATGCATATTAGTTAATGATACTGAATATTTGTTTGATGGAATATTTGTAGCAAGTTCAAATGATAGTATGGCTATTGCTAAACACTTAGGTTTAATCACAGATAGTAATAATAAATTTGAAGTTGATAACTTTAAAACAAATATTGATGGCATTTTTGCTGGTGGAGATGCTATTGATGGACTTGATCAAGTATCTACTAGCGTAAGCGATGGGGCAAAAGCAGCTATAGAGATTAATAAATATTTAAAAGAAGAGTGATATTATGAGGCAAATTGGAGTAATTTGCGAAAAGAAAGATTGTAATTTTGAAAAAATCGATAGGAAAGTAGTTAGAGGAATCGGTTTGCACGATGGAAAACTTATTATGCTTTATAGCGCTAAGTATGGCAACTATTCATTCCCTGGTGGTGGAATGAAAAAAGATGAGTCTGCTATAGATTGCTTAAAAAGAGAAGTCAATGAGGAAACTGGATATGTTATTAAAAACATAAGCAAAAGGCCTATTGGCTATATTGATGAATCAAAATTGAATGGAGTAAAAACTTTTACTCAAAGAACAAGTTATTACTTTTATGAAATTGATCATGTTGAAAGAGCTCATAAAGAAAAGCATGAGAAAATATATGAAACTGTATTAGTAACACTAGATGAAGCATTAAAAAAGAATTTAGAGATAGATTCAAAAATATGCTTCGTACAAAGAGAAGTTATAGTACTAAACTTATTAAAGGAGGAATATTATGAGAGGATTCAAAGTAGCAAAAGGGTTTGAAAATAGCTCCATAATATTACCTAAAAGACAAACTAAAAACTCTGCAGGCTACGATTTTTATGTAGCAAGTGATACTATCATAAAAGCGCATAGCGTAGCGCTTATACCTACTGGAGTTAAAGCATATATGGAAAGTGATGAAGTACTTAAAATATATGTTAGAAGTTCAATGCCTTTAAAAAGAAAAATAACACTAGCAAATAATGTTGGAATAATTGATAGTGATTACTATGAGAACCCTGATAATGATGGTCATATAATGATTCAAGTTTTAAATTTTGGTGATAGTGATGTTTTAATAAAAAAAGATGAGAGAATTGCTCAAGGTGTATTTTTAAAATATTTACTAGCTGATGATGATAATACTAGTGAATCTAGATTAGGTGGATTTGGTAGTACAAAATAAATTAAGTATTGATTTATATATCAATTTATGATATATTAATTAAGGCACACGCTAATACACATGATATTGGAGCTAAGTTCCCAGTGCTAAATATTTTAGTGGAACAAAGTGTTGAAGGTATCAGAGGACATAATAACAAAAACGGAGGAAAAGAAAAATGTCAGTAGTTTCAATGAAACAATTATTAGAATCTGGTGTTCATTTTGGACATGCTACAAGAAGATGGAATCCAAAAATGAAACCATATATCTTTACAGCACGTAATGATATTTACATTATCGATTTACAAAAGACTGCAGATGCAATCGAAGGTGCTTACAAGGTATTATTCGACATCGTTAAGGAAGGCGGAAAAGTATTATTTGTTGGTACTAAGAAGCAAGCTCAAGATGTTGTAAAAGAAGAGGCTGAAAGAACAGGCCAATTCTATGTTAACTAAAGATGGCTTGGAGGAACATTAACTAACTTCAAGACAATCAAAAAGAGAATCAAAAGATTAAACGATTTAGTTGAAATGGAATCAAACGGTACTTTTGATGCTCTACCTAAAAAAGAAGTTGCTCAATTAAAGCATGAAAGAGAAAGACTAGAAAAATTCTTATCTGGTATTAAAGATATGAAGAAAGTACCAGAAGCTATTTTTATCGTAGACCCTAGAAAAGAAAGGAATGCTATTTTAGAAGCTCGTAAATTAAACATCCCAGTATTTGGTATCGTTGATACTAACTGTGATCCAGATGATGTTGATTACGTAATTCCTGCAAATGATGATGCAGTAAGAGCTGTTAAATTAGTTACTTGGGTAATGGGTAATGCTGTTATTGAAGCTCAAGGTGGAACAGTTGAAAAGTTCGAAGATGAAACAATAGATCAAAACGAAGTTCAAGAAGAAGAAGTTAAAGAAGCAGCTCCAAAAGCTCCAAGAGCTAAGAAAGATGGAGAAGCTCCTAAGAAAAGAGCTCCAAGAGCTCCAAAAGCTCCAAAAGAAGAAAAAGCAGAATAATAATTTAATAGGAGGATAATTTTATGGCAGTTACTGCACAATTAGTAAAAGAATTAAGAGAAAAAACTGGTGCTGGTATGCTTGATTGTAAAAAAGCATTAGAAGCAACAGATGGAAATATTGAAAATGCAATTACTTGGTTAAGAGAAAAAGGTATTGCTAA
>JAILKD010000091.1 GCA_024694145.1 bacterium
ACAATTGATGAATATGTATATTATTATAATAATGAGCGCCCAGCATATTCATTAAAATATAAAACCCCTATACAGTTTAAAACTGAACAGGGGTTCTAGCCTTTTTTATTTAATTGTCTACTTTCGCTTGACTAGTTCATAGAGACTTTTTTTATTTGTTTATATCTTTTAATTCTTGCTTATATTTTTCATTTGCTTCAATAATTCTTTTGCATTTATCTTGAAGTCTTATAAGCTCATCTTTTTCATTCAAAACAACAATTTCTTTTCTATTTTTCATGTTGAATTTTACAAATAATATTATAGGAATTAAAGATAAAATGAATAGTCCTCCAAGAAATGATAACGAGATAATCAGCTTGTCAGTCAATTCTTTTTCTGTAGGATCAAATAATACCCAAAACGCAAAAGCCATAGAAATCATAAGAGAAACACCAGCATATGTTCTATTTACAAAAAGTTGAGTTAAAAAATTTCCAGCAAACAGACCAACAAAAATAAATTGCCATCCCCAACCCCAATCTTTTGTTATTAATCCAGAAATTATATAAACGGCCACACCTAATGCAAAAAACGAAAACCATAAATTTCCTGCTAACTCATCCCTTTTTTTCTTCAACTCTACTTCTTTTGGTGCTAATTCTACTTTCTCTTCAACGACCTCAGTCTCAACTTCTTCCATTGTCTCTTCTTCAAAAATCTCTTCTTCAGTCTTTTCATCTTCACTTTTATTACTTATTTCATCTATTCTTTCTTGTGCAATTCTTTCTTTAATCTCTTCAGTTGATTCAGATGTATCAAGAAGTTTATCAATAGATATATTATATAATCTGGCTAAGCATATTAAATTATCAGTATCAGGAGATGTTTCAGCACGTTCCCATTTTGATATTGCTTGTCTTGATAGTCCTAGTATATTTGCTAGTTCTTCTTGAGATAAACCTTTTGCCTTTCTAAGTTGTTGTAATCTATTAGCTACTTCTAAATTCATATAACCAACTCCATTCTTTATACTTCTATTTTAACAAATAAAAGTATATAATCTACCTATTTTATTATTCAATTTCGCAACTTTAAGTTGCATTTTTATTTTTTAAAAATTTTTAGGCAAATAAAAAATCGCTTAACAAAAGCGATTTTTACATTTTTAGTTAATTTCTGCTCCAAAAGGAATAAATGATAATTTAATCATCTTAAAGCATTGTCTTCCAAATGGAATTCCTATTATTGTAATACAGAAGATTACACCCATAAAGATCCATCCAAATGCCATTTCAATACCAACTAGGATTAACCAAAAAATGTTTGCTACAGGATGTCTATTAAAGTGTGTAGTAGCATGATGTCCAAAAGGCATCACAACTAAACGTGCATATTTAAAGCATTGTCTTGCTAGAGGAATACCTAAAATTGTAATAAATAGAATACCACCAACAATCCAGAATCCTAATGCTTCCCATAATCCAATAAATATAAACCAAATAATATTACCAATTGTTTTCATACTTTATACCTCCGTTTTAATTATAATATTATTATTTTTTTATTACAATAAAAAGATGACTTCATTAGTCATCTTCATCACATTCATGTATTCTTTTTGTTTTTAAAACATATTTATCAATTGGATCAAATATAATATAGTATACAGGAATTGTTATAAATAATACCCAAAGTGGATGCCATAATTCATATTCCATTCCTAAGAAAATATAAATTATAACAATTAAAACTGGATATGCAAATGAAGTAAATGCATGAGTATTAATAATTGCTTCAAAAAGTGATGCAACTACAGGAATAAATAAGAAGAATAACCAGCAGTCTTTCCAAGCATTAAATGCAAAACCAAATACTAAGAATAATATTGTAGCAATTAAAGCTGTTGCACTACTAATAGCTATTATAGCTACTGGATGCTTCTTTTCTCTTAAGAATTCAGAATCATGACCTCTACTACAAATATGTCCTTTTTCTATTTTAATGTATTTTTCATCATCTTTTTTCTCTTCTTCAACTTCTATTGTTCTTTCTCTAATTTCTTCAACTGATTCACTAGTATTTAATAATTCATCTAAACTCATATCATAAAGTTTAGCAAGACATATTAAATTATCTGTATCAGGACTAGATTCAGCACGTTCCCATTTTGAAACTGCTTGTCTTGATAAACCAAGTGCTTGCGCTAATTCTTCTTGTGAATATCCTTTTTCTTTTCTTAATTGTTGTAATCTGTTTGCTATTTCAATGTTCATAAACCATTCCTCCTTGTTTACGCCTTCATTTTAGCAAATTGACATTAGTTGCATCTACCAACTCTACTTTTCAAAGTGCGCAACTATTGGTTGCACGTAATATTTTATAAATATGTTTAAACAATAAATAATCGCTTTATTAAAGCATTATTTTATAGTTATCACTATATATATTAATTATATCACGAAAAATAAATAAAAAAAAGAAAAACCGCAAACGCGGTTTATCTAATGTTAGCTCCGCTATCAAGTTTTGCTTCTAATACTTTAAGAGTTTCATTCTTTTCTTCACATAAAATCATACCAAATGATTCTACTCCTCTTAAAGTAACTGGTTTTAAGTTAACAACAACTAATACGTGTTTTCCAACCATTTCTTCTGGTTTATAGAATTTTGCAATTCCACTTACTATTTGTCTAACCTCTCCATCAATATCAATTTGACTTACAAGTAATTTATCAGCTTTAGGATGTTTTTCACAAGATTTAATTACACCTACTCTAATATCAACTTTATCAAAATCATCAATTGTTATTTCTGGTTTTGTTTCTATTTTCTTTGGAGCATGTTTTTCTTCTAATTCTTTTATTTTTGCATTAACATCTATTCTTTGGAATAATATTACTGGCTTATCTAGTGTAGCACCTTCATATTCTCCAAACTTTTCTGTTGATGCGAAATCTTTTTTATTAGTCTTTAACATATTAAAGATTTTTTCTGCTGTTTCAGGAATAAATGCTTGCATAAATACATTCGCATATCTAATAGATTCAAGTAAGTTATATAAAACTGTATGAAGTCTATCATGCTTTGCTTCATCTTTACCTAAAATCCAAGGCTCTGTTTCATCTATATATTTATTAGCTCTTCTTAAGAATAAGAATACATCTTCAAATGCATCCGCAACTCTAAATTCATCCATATGCTTAATGCAATCGCGTTTCATCTTATAAGCACATTCAATTAAATCATTATCAACATCTTCAACTACTTTTGTATTTTTAACTTCACCATTAAAATACTTAACGCTCATAGAAATTGTTCTATTTACTAAATTTGATAAGTTATTAACTAAATCTGCATTAATACGTTCCATTAAAAGTTCATATGTAATAGATCCATCAGATGCAAATGGTATTTCATGAATTGCATAATATCTAACTGCATCTACTCCAAATTCATCTACTAAATCTTTTGTATACATAATATTACCCTTAGATTTACTCATCTTATCATTTCCAAATAAAATCCAAGGATGTCCAAATACTTGCTTAGGTAGTTCAACATCTAAAGCCATTAACATAATTGGCCAATAAATTGTATGGAATCTTAAAATATCTTTACCTATAATATGTACATCTGCAGGCCAGTATTTTTTAGATAATTCGCTATTTGCATCTCCTAAGCCTGTATAATAATTGCTTAATGCATCAACCCAAACATATATTACATGTTTTGGATCAAATGGTACTTTAATACCCCAGTCAAATGATGTACGTGATACACATAAATCAGGCAATTTATCTTTTAAGAAATTATTTAACATTTCATTTTTTCTAGATTCTGGTTGAATAAAACTAGGATTATCATGAATATGCTTAACTAATCTATCTTGATACTTACTTAATTTAAAGAAATAAGCTTCTTCACTAGACTTAGTTAATGCTCTACCACAGTCTTTACATTTATAATCATTATCTTTTGCTTGTGTTTCAGTAAAGAACGCTTCACAAGGGACACAATACCATCCTTCATATTTTCCAAGATAAATATCACCTTTATCATATAATTTTTGGAAAATATCTTGAACCATCTTTTCATGGTCAGAATCTGTTGTTCTAATGAACTTGTCATAACTTATGTTTAGTAACTTATAATTATTTTTTACATAACTACTTGTTTTATCAACAAATTCTTTTGGTGTAATTCCAGCAGCTTTTGCTTTCTCTTGAATTTTTTGCCCATGTTCATCAGTTCCTGTTTGAAATCTTACATCAAAGCCTTCTAGGCGTTTAAATCTAGCAATAGCATCTGATAAAATGATTTCATAGTCATTACCTATATGAGGTGTGCCTGATGCATATGTAATTGCAGTTGTTAAATAAAATTTTTCCATATAAATCATTCCTTTCCATGATATATATCATAGATTTCTTGTTTTTTTACATTCCTATCTTTAGCTACCTTTTTAATAGCTTCCATATTAGTATAACCTTCTTTTATGTATAAATTAACATGTTCAATTACGCTTAGATTATCATAAGTGATTTCTTTATTATTTCCTTCAATAACAACAACCATTTCACCTTTAACTTCTGGTAATATTTCAATTACCTCACTAATATTACCCCTAATAATCTCTTCAAATTTTTTTGTTAATTCTCTACATAAAGCCATTTTTCTATCGCCTAAAATATTTAAGGCATCTTTTAAGAATTCTTCAATTCTATGAGGAGTCTCATAAAATATAATTGTTTCTTTTTTATCTTTTAGTAATTCTAATTCATTTTTTCTAGCTTGTGCTTTATTACTTAAGAAGCCATAAAAAAGAAAGGGATGTGGATTTAGGCCAGATACAACAAGTGCTGATAATGATGCACTAACACCTGGAATAATTACTACATTATAACCTTTTTCCATAGCATCTTTACTAACACTATAACCAGGATCACTAATTATAGGCATACCAGCATCACTTATTTGAGCAACATTATAACCTTTTTCTAAAAGCTCTAAAATTTTATTCCCTTTTTCTTCTTTGTTGTATTCGTGATAACTATCAAGTGGTTTATTTATATTGTAATGTGATAATAATATTTTAGATACTCTAGTATCTTCACAAAAAATATAATCAACACTTTTTAAAGTTTCAACTGCTCTATAAGTAATATCTGCTAAATTACCAATTGGAGTTGCTACTAAATAAAGTGTTGCATTACCATTTTGAAAGCTTTTTTGGCGAATCATTAAATAGTTTCCTCATCCTCTAATGCACGCTTAGCTTTTTCTCTTAAGTCTTTTTCTTCGTATACAAGCTTAATTAATTCTCTACGCTTTTCAGGAGTAATTTGGAAAGCTTTTTGAATCTTTTCAAGTAAAATGTGTTCAGATGTATTATAGAAATCATCTACTAACATTATTTTTGATAAGTTTAAGAAAATGATATTTCTTACAACTTTATTGCTATCTTTAAAGAATTGAATAGTTACATCGACATCATCACTTCTTGTGAATGTGTATTCATCTACTATTTCTTTTCCAAGTTCAGCTTTAATAGTTTCTAGTAATCTTTTTTCTACTAATGTTGGTTCCCCGTCAACATCAATCATGTAAATTGCTAAATCTAAGAATTTTAATTTTTCCTTTCTATTTAATAAGCCTAAAAACATAATTATTCCTCCTTTAGATTATATATTTTTAAGATGTCTTTACTCCACTTACCATTCTCATAAACGATTAGTGGTTTTAATACTTTTAATCCTGGATTACCATCTTTTATTCCTTCAATTAAAATGTGATTAGGTTCACTATCAATTTTAGGATAAACAAATTGTAATCGTTTTGGTTCTATCTTATATTTTTTCATTACTTCTAAGACTTCAACTAATCTTTCTGGTCTATGAACCATCGCAAAATATCCGCCAGTTTGAAGTAATTTTGATGCCTCTTTAACACATTCTTCTAAAGTTACTTTAACTTCGTGTCTAGCAATAGTTTTAAATTCACTTTTGTTGATATTGCTAGATTCAATGTATTTAAAAAAAGGTGGATTACATGTAACAAGATCAAAGCTTTCTTTAAGCTTTTCACTTATTCCTTTTAAATCTTCATTTAAAAGGGAGATTACATCTTCCTTATTATTCATTTTAACACTTTTAACGCCTAATTCATATACCCTTTTTTGTATTTCAATTCCAGTGATATGTGCATCTGTACGTAATGTAAGATATAGTGGAATTGGTGCATTACCTGTGCATAAATCAATGATTTTACGTGTTTTTTTATTAATAGTAGCAAAATACCCTAGGATCATAGAATCTATGGAAAAACTAAACATTTCGGGGTTTTGGACTATCTTTAGTCCAGGATACCCTAATAAATCGTTTACTACTTCCACCTATTCTAAATTCCTTAAATTATCTTCATCATTATTTTGTTTATGAGTACGAGATTCTATAATATCTTTTTTACCAATAGTTTCAAATTTTTCATCAGGATATTTAACTTGAATAGCACCTTTTAATATATCTAGCCCAATTACTTTACCAATACCATCTTTAGTTTTAACAGTATCACCTATATCAGGTAAGTTTTCTCTAGCTTCTTTATATACATCATCTTCATATTTAATACAGCAGAGTAATTTACCACATGTACCACTTATTTTTTGTGGATTTAAGCTCAAGTTTTGATTCTTTGCCATTTTGATTGTGACATTATCAAAATCATCAATATGAGTTACACAACATATTTTAAGTCCGCATGGTCCAAGTCCACCAATGAACTTTGCCCCATCTCTAGGACCAACTTGACGTAATTCAATTCTTACTTTAAATTCTTCAGCTAAATCTTTAACTAATTGTCTAAAATCTACACGCCCTTCAGCTTCAAAATAAATAATAAGTTTTCCTAAATCTAGTGTATATTCACAACCTAATATTTTCATTTCAAGTCCATTATTGATTGCATAGAATTTTGTTTTTTCTTTTACACCAGCTTCTTTTTCTTTAGCTAATCTATAATCTTCTAAATCCTTTTTAGTAGCTTTTCTAAGGATAGGTTTTAATTCTGATATTAATTCTTTTTCATCAATATCAATAATATTACCTATTACTGTTCCAAGTTCTATACCTCTAATAGTTTCTACAACTACTTTATCTTTATCTTTAACATCTATGTTATTAGGGCTAAAGTAATATTTCTTGCCGACTTCTTTAAATTGTATTCTAATTACTTCCATCTATAACCCTCCTATCTATTTCAACAAATAGATTTATTAATAATAAACTTCTATCAATATTATACCTTAAATTGAATTGTGATTTAATAATTAAATCAATTATTGGTGTTAGATTGATTTTTATTTTATTAAATAATTCTAAATCATTTTTAAAAATTTCATTGCTTTTCTTTTTAGCTTCAATAAAATATATCAATAACATTTTTAAAAATACTTCTATGTTTTCTTTATCAGATAAATAATCAACATCTTTTTTCATATAAATTGTTGTGTTGCTAAAGCCTTTAGAAATCATTTCTAAAATAGTTCTCGCATAATTAAGCGATTTGCTAAATATCTCTGTTTCTAGAGCTTTTTTGCATGCAGGAACACTACTATATATATTAGATAAAATTAATGCCTTTTCCTCATCAATTCCATCAAGAATCAAAGTGTTTTTTAATTCTATTTTATCAGGTGGTAATAAGTTTATGATTTGGCATCTTGATCTAATAGTTTGTAGTATTGCATCTTTATTTGTTGTAAGTAGTATTGCATATATATCTTCATATGGTTCTTCAATAAATTTAAGAAGTTTATTTGCGCAACTTGAATTCATATCCTCTGCATCATTTATAATATAAATTCTTGGACCATATTTTAAACCAGTCTTTGATAATTCTTCCTTTAGTGATTCTATTTGATCTTTTACTATTTCAGTTTTACCTGGTAGTTTATCTATTATTGTTACATTAAGATGGTTATTATTTATAATATCAGTGCATTCTTTACATTCTAAGCATACATCAGGACAGTAAAGCATACAACAGAAATATAAAGCTACACCCATTCTTTCAGAACCAACTGGTCCATTAAATAAATAAGCATGTGAAAGACGTCCATTTTCCATGGATTTTTTTAGCATATCTAAAATTGGCTTTTGTGTTTCAATCGCATGCTTAACCATTCTTATTCTCCTAATAATTTATCAATTCTTTGTTTTATATCATTTATTATTTCTTCTATAGTTCTATCTCCATTAATTGATACTATACGTTCTGGATACATTTTAGCTATAGTTTTATATCCTTCATAAACCATATTATGAAAATCCATATTTTCTAAATCTAATCTATCCATTGCTCTATTGTTATCTTTAATACGTTTAAAACATATTTCTGGTTTTACATCAATAAAGAATGTAATATCAGGCATATATTTTGTGGCAAACATATTAATTTTTAAAACATTTTCTATTCCTAAATTTCTAGCAATTCCTTGATAAACAAGGGATGAATCTAAATATCTATCACATAAAACTATCTTGTTTTCGTTTAGTGCAGGTATTACTTTTTCTGCTAAGTGTTGTGTACGACTAGCTGCATAAAGTAAAGCTTCAGTACGGTAATCCATTTTAGTGTTTTTAACATCTAGAATAATATTTCTAATCTGTTCAGCTATATCAATTCCACCAGGTTCTCTAGTTGATATAACGCCATAGCCTTTTCCTTCTAAATATTTACTTAAGTATGTTATTATAGTGGTTTTACCAGTTCCTTCTCCACCTTCAAATGTGATGAAATAACCCATATTATTCACCTTCCTTATAATATACTTTATATAAGAATAGTCCATTAGGACTAGCAGTTTTACTAGCCTTTGTTCTATCTTTTGCATCTAATATTTTTAATACATCAGTCGCACTCTTTTTACCCAAACCAACATCAATTAAAGTTCCAACCATTATTCTAACCATATATTTTAAGAAGCCATTTCCAATAAAGATAATCTCTAAACCATCCTCTTTTTCAACTATTTCTGCTTTATATATAGTTCTTATTGTTGGCTTTTTATCTACATACCTTGAATAGCTTGTAAAATCATGAGTACCTAAAAAATATTTAGTAGCATCTTTCATTTTACTGACATCTAATTTTTCATAATATGCACTATAATTATTTTTAAATAAGTCATATTCACCTAATGTAATATAGTATCTATATTCTTTTTTAACCACACTAAATCTAGCATGAAAATCATCACTTACAAATTCAACATTTTTTACTCTTATATCATCTGGTAAAAGTGAATTAAGTGCACGCATCCAGTTAGCTTCTTTCATCTTTATAGATGTATCAAAATGTAAGACTTGTCCTAGTGCATGAACATGTCCATCAGTTCTTCCTGAAGCAACTGTTTTTGTATGTTCTTTTAAAATAACTGATAACTTTTCTTCAAATGTGTCTTGAACTGTTATTTTTCCAGGTTGGTGCTGATAACCATAATAATTAGTTCCATCATAACTTAAAGTTACTTTTATACGCATTTATATATACTCCATATATCTACTCTTGCTACAGCACCCATAATAACAAAAGTAAGTAGTGTTAGTACTAAGAATAATGCAAAGAAATCTCTAAACTCTAATTTCATAATATCAATTGACGTTCTCTTTTCACCAATAACATATCCTCTAGATTCCATAGCATTAGCTAAATCATCAGCCCTTTTAAATGAAACAACAAACATAGGAACTAATAAACTTATTATTTGCTTCATTTTTTGCCTTAAACCAGATTCATTAAAGTCAGCTCCACGACTTGCTTGTGCTTTAATTATCTTATTTGTTTCATCTAAAAGTGTAGGTATAAATCTAAGAACTAAAGATATCATCATAGCTATTTCTGCTGTAGGTACTTTTATAACTCTAAGTGGTTTCATCAAGCTTTCTAGACCATTTTTTAAATCCATAGGTGATGTAGTAAAAGTAAGTATGCTAGATAATATAACTAAGTTTATCAATCTTAAAACTATAAAACATACTCTAGTTAAACCATCATCAGTAAAACTAATGTTGTATTTAAATAATAGTGGTCCACTAATAAAATAATATTGCAAAACCATAGATAAAGCGCATAGCAAAAGGAAATATATGAATCTAAAAGGAATAAATTTCCTTGTAAAAATATAAATGAATAAAAGGGCAAATATTATAAGCAAATTAAATAATGTCATATTCATCATTACATCACCAGGTTTAATGATGAATGTACCTGTTCTAACGTTACCTAACTGAAGTATTGCTGTAAAAGCAACTAAAAATATTATTGCTCTAAGTCCTTTTATTACTTTAAAAATAGGAATTCTTGATGTAATTATTATTGCTAAAGATAGCACTAAAAGAATGGCTTCTTCTATTACAGTATGTGCAACAAATATAGCCACTATCATTAATATTAACATTGCTATCTTCATTCTTGGATCAAGCTTATGAATTACGCTATTACCAGGAATGTACTGACCAATAATAATATTATCCATCTTAAATCCTTTCTAATTCAGCAATTAACTCCTCTAATGTAAATAGATTTGTATTAATATCTAAATTAAGTTTATTTTTTAAATCCATTACGAGTTTCATACTTGATGGATAATCAAGATGGAATGTATTAAAGTTAGGATCAATAAATAAATCTTCCTTTTTACCATCATAAACTTTTTTACCATCATTAAGTACAACTACTCTTTTTGCATATTTTGCTACTATATCCATATCATGTGTGATAACAACAATTGTTTTATCATACTTTTTATGAATATCATCAAATAATTCCATTACTTCTAAACTAGACTTTGGATCTAGTCCACGTGTTGGTTCATCTAACACTATTATATCTGGTTCTAGTGCAAGAATTCCTGCAATAGAGGCCTTTTTCATTTGACCTCCAGATAATTTAAATGGAGATTGTTCATATAAGTTTTCTTCAAATCCAACCATTTTTAAAGCATTGATTGCTTTTTCTTTGGCTTCTTCTTTTTTTAGTCCAAAATTAATTGGTCCAAACATTACATCTTTTAAAACTGTTTCATCAAATAATTGATATTCAGGAAACTGGAAAACAAGTCCTACACGTTTTCTAATTTCATTAAGCTTTCTATTTCTTTTTTTCTTTATAACTCTATCAAATATTTCTAAAGTACCGCTTGTAGGAAATAGTAATGCATTCATATGCTGTATTAATGTAGATTTACCACTACCTGTATGACCACATACAGCAACAAATTCGCTTTTGCCATCGATAGTTAAATCGATATCTTGCATTGCTATAAAGCATCCTTTCCCATCAGGATTTTTAAAGGAGTGAGTTACTTTTTCAAACTTAATTCCCATAATGCATTCATCAACTCCTTCTTTTTATTTAATTTTTCATCATTTAAGGCAATGTTATATACCTTTAGGTTAAATGGTATATCTAATTTAGCCTCAGTTAATAAATCAATTTTCTTAAATGTTTCATCTGGTGTATCATCACTTATAATCTTTCCCTTGTTCATAACTATAACCCTATCACTTTTTGAAGCAAGGTTTAAATCATGTGTAATAGTTATAATTGTTCTACTACCTTTAAGTGACTCGATTAATTTAGTTATTTCATTAACACCTTCAGGATCTAACATAGATGTAGATTCATCAAAAATAATTATTTTAGGATTACATGCAAGTACTCCGGCTATAGCAACTCTTTGTTTTTGACCACCAGATAATCTTGATGGTTCTGATGCTAAGAATTTTTCCATTTCAACCTTTTTAGCATATTCATCAATTATATTTAACATTTCATCACGTTCTATTTGTCTATTTTCTAAGCCAAATGCTATATCGTGTTTTACTGTAACCCCTATAAACTGATTATCAGGATTTTGGAATACTATTCCTATTTTCTTTCTAATATTATTAATAGAATCATCATTTAATAGCTCATCATCAATATAAATTTCACCTTTATTTGCTCTAACTAAGCCATTTATTAGTTTTGCTAGTGTTGATTTTCCACTACCGTTATGACCTATTATACTAATCCATTGTCCATCAGGAATGTCAAAAGAAACGCCTCTAACTGCGTGTGTCTCTTTATTATATGAAAAATGTATGTTTTTTACACTTATCATAACTTCACCCCTTAACATTTCTATTATACTATATTTTTTTATTTTTTAAAATAAAAAAGATGTCCTAAGACATCTTATATAATTGGTTCTGTTTCGTTTATTTTCTTCCACCTTTTTGTAAAATAGAAAATAACTACTAAACTACTACCAAATATCCAGCCTATTGGCCAAGCCCACCATATTCCTTCTAGGCCTATTGTTCTAGATAAAATGTATGTAAATATTACTCTAGCAACAAGATCTGCGAATGTTCCAATCATAAAACTTCGCATATCTCCAGCGCCCTTTAAAACACCATCAAACGATATTTTTACTGCAACTAAAATATAAAATGAAGTAACAATTACTAAAAACTTAGATCCTATATTTACGATTTTTTCTATATCCATAGATGTGTCTAAGGCATTCTTATCCAAAAAGGCATTTATAAATACTTTTGATAGTGGAACAAATAGTGCAGTTGATACAAGTGCTATTATTGTTGAAATGATAAATGTTGCTTTTAAACCTGGTTTTACACGTTCCATATGCTCTGCTCCAATATTTTGTGATGTATAACTAGATAAGGCATTAGACATTGTAAATATGATGTTTATAACAATATAGCATAATTTATAAGCGGCACCATATCCAGCTGTTACTTCGCCACCATAAGTATTAATTTCACCTTGTACTAATACACCACCAATAGCAACAATAGATGATTGAATCATTGATGGAATTGCTATAAGTAGTATGTTTTTAATTAATGCTGTTGAATATATTTTTGGTTTATCGCTTTCTAGTTTTCTTAAAGTAATAAATAACCAGGATAATGACGCAATAGAGGCAATTCCTTGAGCTATGAATGTTGCTAAAGCTATACCAAAAACACCCATATTATTCTTCGCAAAAACAATGTCTAATATAATATTTAGTGTTGTAGAAAATCCTAGAAAAAATAGTGGAGTTTTACTATTTCCAAGTGCTTGAAAGATATAAGTTGTAACATTATACAAAAACAAGAATACCATTCCAACACTATAAAAGATAAGATAAGTTGATGCATCATTTAAAATTATTTCATCGGTATTTATAGCCTTTAATAGAGGCTTTGAAATAAATGAACCAACTACTGCAAGAAATATTGCTAAAAGTCCAAAAGTAATGATTGCTGTATAAATACCCGTCTTAACTTCCGTCATCTTCTTCATTCCAAAGAACCTTGAAACTACTACCCCAGTTCCAACACCAGCACCAGTAGCAAGTCCTAAATAAATCATCGTAATAGGATATGAAGCACTTATAGCACCTAAAGCATTACCGCCAATGATACGTCCTGCAATCATTGAATCGGCTATATTATATATTTGTTGTAGTGTTACTGATAAAATCATTGGTAGAGAAAATAAAAGTATTACTTTCCAAGGTTTACCAACACTTAAGTCTTTAGTAGCCATATTTTCACATCCTTTCTAATATAATTATAACACTAAAATTATTATAATAATTTTGAAAATGTTTTCCAAAAAAAAGCACATCAAATGATGTGCCTTAATTATTTAATTATTCAACGAATTCAATAATTGCCATTTCTGCTGCATCGCCTTGACGCTTACCTAGCTTATAAATTCTAGTGTATCCGCCATTTCTATTAGCATATTTTGGAGCAATTTCACCAAATAACTTTTGTAAAGCATTTTGCTTTTCACCAGTTTGTTCGAAACGAATTACTTCTGCAGCTTGTCTTCTACTAGCTAAAGTATTTTTCTTAGCTAAAGTAACCATTTTATCAGCTAATTTACGTAATTCTTTTGCTTTAATTTCAGTTGTTTCGATACGTCCGTTTATGATTAAATCAGTTACTAAATCTCTTAGTAATGCTTTTCTTTGATCGCTTGTACGTCCTAATCTTCTGTAGTTAGCCATCTTTATGTCCTCCTTCTAGATTAATCCTTATTTAAGCTTAATTCTAAGCTCTCTAATTTTTCTTTAACTTCTTTTAAAGACTTTCTTCCAAGGTTACGAACCTTCATCATATCTTCTTCTGTCTTGCTAGCTAATTCTAGTACAGTATTAATACCAGCACGCTTTAGACAGTTGTATGATCTAACTGATAATTCTAGATCATCAATAGTCATCTTTTCTAAACGCTTATTGCTAGAATCTTCTTCATGTTCAATCATATAATCAGTATTCATAGCCTTAGAGCTTAATTCAACAATAACATTTAAATGATCAATCATCATCTTACTTGCAATAGCTAAAGCTTCTTTAGCATCGATTGAACCATTTGTAGTTACTTCAATAGTAAGCTTATCATAATCTGAGTTGTCATCAACTCTTGTCTTATCTACTGTATATTTGCAGTTGATAACTGGAGCATATAAAGCATCAATAGCAATTACGCCGATTGAGTTATCATAGTTCTTATTTTTAACTGCTCCTACATAACCTGATCCATTAGCAACTGTGAAGTACATATCTAAATGTCCACCTTCACAAACTGTTGCGATATGTTGTTCAGGATTAATAACTTCAACTTCAGAATTACATCCTAAATCTGCTGCTGTAACTTCGCCTTCGCCATGGTGTATTTCTAGGGTTGTAACAAACTTAGGGTCAGATGTATCAGCCTTCAAAACAATCTTTTTAAGATTTAGTACTATAGTCATTACATCTTCAACAACACCAGGAATAGTTGAGAATTCATGTTGAACTCCCTCGATTCTTACATTAACAATTGCAGTACCAGGAAGAGATGATAATAATACTCTTCTAATAGCATTTCCTAAAGTAAGACCATATCCTCTATCAAGTGGAGAAATAACGAATTTTCCATAGCTTCCGTTTGATTCTTCTTGAATTGTAGCCTTTGGTTTTTCAAACTTTAAATCTTTCATTTGCAGCCTCCTTATTAACTTACAATTTTTATTTTTGTTGTCTACCTACTATCCACGAGGACGTTTAGGTGGACGGCATCCATTATGTGGAATTGGTGTAACATCTTTGATAGATACAATGTCAAGTCCTGCAGCTTGAAGTGATCTAATTGCAGCTTCTCTACCTTGTCCAGGTCCTTTAACATTAACTTCTACTTTTTGTACACCTTGATCAATTGCTGATTTAGCAGCTGCTTCAGCAGCCATTTGTGCTGCGAATGGTGTAGATTTTCTACTACCTTTATATCCTAGAGCACCAGCACTACTCCATGCGATTGCATTTCCTGCTGGGTCAGAAATTAATACGATTGTATTGTTAAAAGTTGAGTGAATATGAGCAATTCCGACTGGAACATTTCTTTTCACACGACGTTTACGAATTTGTTTTTTACCTGCCATTTTGCTTCACCCTCCTACTTCTTAGCCTTTCCGCTATTAGCTCTTGCTGGTCCCTTACGAGTTCTAGCATTATTTCTAGTGTTTTGTCCTCTTACAGGTAGACCTTTTCTATGTCTCATACCTCTATAGCTACCAATTTCCATTAATCTCTTAATGTTTAGAGCAACTTCTCTACGAAGATCTCCTTCTGTTTGGTATTTAGAAGCTTCGATACGAATCTTGTTTAATTCATCTTCACTTAAATTTTTTGTTCTAGTATCTTCACTAACGCCTGCAGCAGCTAAAATATTTTTTGCTGTTGTTGGACCGATACCATAAATATATTGTAATGAGATTACAATTCTTTTTTCATTTGGAATATCAATTCCTAAAACACGTGCCATAAATCAATTTGCCTCCTATATTCTAGCCTTGTTTTTGTTTGTGCTTTGGATTTTCACAAATAATCATAACTTTACCTTTTCTTTTGATAACTTTACATTTATCGCAGATAGGTTTAACTGATGGTTTCACTTTCATAAATTTTTCCTCCCTATGAGTGAATAAATAATTTTATTTAAAACGATACGATATTCTTCCACGTGTTAAATCGTAAGGTGATAATTCAACCTTAACTCTATCCCCTGGTAAAATGCGTATATTATTTAGGCGGATTTTACCAGAAACGTGGGCTACAACTTGATGACCATTCTCAAGTTCAACTATAAACTTTGTACTAGGTAATACTTCTACTACCTTAGCTTCTAATTCAATTAAGTCTTCTTTTGCCATAATTAAACTTACTTTTCCTCCTTATTAAGAGTAGTTAATATTTCGTATCCATCTTCTGTAATAAGAACAGTGTGTTCGAAGTGAGCACTCTTTTTCTTATCTAATGTCACAGCTGTCCAATTGTCATTTAAAACTTTTACTCTTTTTGTTCCTAGATTAATCATTGGTTCAACAGCAATAGTCATGCCTTTTTTAAGTACTGGACCATATCCAGCAGGGCCAAAGTTAGGAATCATAGGATCTTCGTGTAAGTGACTTCCTACACCATGACCAGTATAATCTTCAACAATTCCATAACCATATGGTTTAACATATTCTTCTATTGCATGTGAAATATCAGTTAATCTATTACCAGGCTTTACCATTGATAAACCTGCAAATAAAGCCTTTTCTGTAACTTCTAATAATTGTTTAGCTTCATCGCTAATATTACCTACCCCATAACTCCATGCAGAATCTCCATGGTAGCCCTTGTAGCAAGCTCCTATATCTAGCGCAACGACATCTCCATCGTGTAAGATTATGTTTTTCTTTGGAATACCATGTACAACTACTTCATTAACAGATGCACAAATAGTTCCTGGGAATCCTCCATAACCCTTAAATGATGGAGTAGCGCCATAAGATCTAATTGTTTTTTCAGCTATCTCATCAAGTTCTAATGTAGAGATACCAGGTTTAATATGTTTCTTTAACTCTTGATGAGTTAGAGCAACAATTCTTCCTGCTTCTCTCATACATTCAATTTCTCTAGCTGATTTAATAGTAATCATATTACTCACCAATCACTTTCTTGATGTCTTCGAATATAACATCAACATCTCTATCCCCATCAATATTAACTACTAAATCTTTGTAGTAATTAATAAGTGGTTCTGTTTGATGAGAATAAACTTCTAGTCTGTTCTTAACAGTATCTACGTTGTCATCCTTTCTTTGGATTAAAGATGTTCCACAATCATCACAAATGCCTTCTTTTAGAGGTTTATTGTATGTTATATGGTATGTTCTACCACATTTTGGACATATTCTTCTACCAATAATACGATTAACAAGCTTTTCATGATCTACATGAATGTTAAGAACTAAATCAATTGATATACCTAATTCCTTAAGCATATCACTAAACATTTCAGCTTGATGAATATCTCTTGGGAATCCATCTAATAGGAATCCATTTTTACAGTCAGGTTTGCTTAAACGTTCTTTAACAATTCCTACTGTAACTTCATCTGGAACTAGGTTACCAGCATCAATATATTTTTTTGCTAGCATTCCAATTTCAGTTTTATTGCTTATTGCAGCTCTAAACATATCTCCTGTTGAAATGTGAGGTATGTTATAGTATTTTATAATACTTTCTGCTTGTGTTCCCTTTCCAGCTCCTGGAGGGCCCATAATTAACATTTTCTTCATTTTTATCACCTACATAAATCCTTTAAAAGCCTTTTCGCTAGCTTCAGTCTCTAACTGTTTAGCTGTTTCAATTGCAACACCAACAATAATCAAGATACTTGTTCCACCAATTGATACTTGTTGTGGAAGTTTAAATACGATTGTTGAAATAATTGGAATTGCGGCTAATATAGCCAAATATGTAGCTCCAAGGACTGTTACCTTAAACAATACCTTAGCTATATAATTCTGAGTATCTTCTCCTGGTCTAATACCTGGAATAAAGGCATTTGACTTTTGTAAATCATCTGCAATCTCATCTGGTTTAACAGTTAAGAATGTGTAGAAGAATGAGAATATAAATACTAAGAACATATATATAGCAAATCCAAGTGGATTATTATATGTAAATATTTGATCTAACCAGAATCCAGCTGTTGTTTCTTTATCTACACCAGCAAATCCCATAATAGTTGCTGGAATACTTAATAAAGTTGATGCAAAGATAACTGGCATAACTCCTGCAGTATTTAATTTGATAGGAATGTGTGAATCACTCTTTCCTTGTCTATTTGCATACTGTGTAGGAATCTTTCTTACAGCCTTTTCCATATAAACAACGCCGACTAAGATCGCTATGTACAAAAATACTACAATACCAAAGACAACATAATCATAAGTACCAGTTGCCTCAGTTATCTTTTGTTGCCAAAGCGCACTTACAGCTGATGGAAGTGAAGTAATGATACCTGCTGTAATAATTATTGATGAACCATTACCAATTCCAAAACGAGTTATTAAATCGGCTAACCACATTACGAATGCTGAACCAGCTGTAATCATGATTGCCATGAAAATGATTGCTACTGCTTTTGGAATACCAATACCATATTTTACAATATTTTCTGCATTAGCTGATAAACCAACTAAAATCATTAATGCTTGTAAGAATGCTAAACCAATTGCAACATATCTAGTTGCTTGATTGATTTTTGCTCTACCAGCTTCACCTTCTTCACCCCAGCGCTTAAATGCTGGAACGATATCCATTTGTAACATTTGGATAACGATTGATGCAGTGATATAAGGTGATATACCCAAGGCGGCTATAGAATAGTTACCAAGTGCGTTACCACTGAATGCATTTAAGAATGATAGGAATCCACCATTCTTCATTGCATTATCAATAGCTGTTGTTTCAAGTAGAGGGATTGGTATATAAGTTACAATTTTAAATACAAAGATTATTAGAACTGTGATTAACACACGTTTCATAATCTTTCCATTATTTAAAATTAACTTAAGTTTATTAAGCAATTTAGATCACCTCAGCAGTTCCGCCTGCTTTTTTAATCTCCTCGCTTGCAGATGCTGAAAATTTGTGTGCTTTGATTGTTAACTTCTTTTCAAGTGTTCCACAACCTAAAATTTTAACACCTGATTTAATATCTTTAATAATTTTTGCATCGATTAATAGATCTGGAGTTACAACAGTTCCATTATCAAATACATTTAAATCACATAAATTAACGATTGCATATTCCTTACGGTTGATATTTTGGAATCCACGCTTAGGTAAACGTTGGAATAGAGGAATTTGACCACCTTCAAAACCAGGTCTTACTCCACCGCCAGAACGTGCATTTTGTCCTTTATTACCTTTGCCAGCAGTTTTTCCATGTCCGCTACCAGTACCACGACCAATTCTTTTTCTTGAATGTCTAGCACCAGCAACTGGCTTTAATTCATTTAGCATAGTCAATATACCTCCAATCTATTTTTCTGTTACTTTAACTAAGTGTTTAATAGTATTTACCATTCCTAAAATGGCTTCATTTGCTTCTTTTTCTACAGTTTGATTAATTTTAGTTAAGCCTAGAGCTTTAGCTGTTGCAATTTGATTTGGCTTTCTGCCAATTAAACTTTTTACTAATGTAATTTCTATTGTTTTCATATTATCCTAACCTCGCAATATCAATTCCACGTGTAGCAGCAACTTCTTCAGCTGTTCTTAATTGTTTTAATCCACTAACTGTAGCACGCACCATGTTGATTGGTGTGTTTGAACCTAATGACTTAGATAGAATATCGCTGATACCAGCAACTTCTAATACGGCACGAACTGGTCCACCAGCGATAACTCCTGTACCTTGACTTGCAGGCTTTAAAACGATTTTACCAGCACCATATTCACCAATTACTTCATGAGGAATTGTTGTTCCTAATGTTGAAACTGTAAATAATGATTTTCTAGCATTTTCAGTAGCCTTTTTAATTGCATCAGGTACTTCAGCAGCTTTACCTGTACCGAAACCAATTTTACCTTTACCATCACCAATGATTACTAAAGCAGAGAATCTAAATCTTCTACCACCTTTAACAACCTTAGTGATTCTTCCGATATGAACTACACGTTCAATATACTCATTTTCTTTCTTTTCTGGTTTATTTTCACGCATATTAAGCTTCCTCCTTAGAATTGTAATCCTGCAGCTCTTGCAGCCTCAGCTAATGCTTTAATTTTTCCATGGTATAAATAACCACCACGGTCAAATACAACAGTTGTAATGTTTTTAGCTAATGCTTTTTCAGCAATTAACTTACCAACAGCTGTTGCTGCTGCAACATTTCCACCGTTTTCTACAGTGATCTCAGCATCTAATGTAGAAGCACTTATAATAGTTGTTTGCTTTTCATCATCAATGATTTGTGCATAGATGTTTTTATTTGATCTAAATACACATAATCTTGGACGAGAAGCAGTTCCTGAAATGTTTTTACGAATACGACTATGTCTAATCTTTCTCATTTCATTGCTTGATTTCTTATTAATCATTGCAATATGCTCCTTTCATTTTCCTTATATTACTTCTTAGCTGTTTTTCCTTCTTTACGACGAATTGTTTCAGTAGTGTATTTAATACCTTTACCTTTATATGGTTCTGGTCCACGTACTGCTCTAACATTTGCCGCAAATTCACCAACAGCTTGCTTATCAGCACCTGAGATATTGATTTCTACAGGTTTTGGACATTCTACTTTAATTCCTTGTGGAATTACCATTTCAACTGGGTTTGAGTAACCAGCATTGATTACAAGTTTAGTTCCTTGTACATTTGCACGGTAACCAACACCATTAATTTCTAGCTTTTTAGTGAAACCTTCTGAAACACCAACAACCATGTTGTGTAATAGAGCTCTAGTAGTTCCATGGATTGTTCTCATTTCTTTTGTATCATCAGGTCTAACAACTGATACTTCAGTAGAAGAGACGTTGATTTTCATTTCACTATTGAACTTAAAGCTTAATTTACCCTTAGGACCTTCAACAGTTGCTAAGTTTCCATCTTCAACAGTAACTTTAACATTAGCAGGTAGGGTGATTACTTTCTTTCCGATACGAGACATTTTCCGTCAACCTCCTTATTCTACCATACGTAAGCTAAAACTTCTCCACCAATTTTTTGTTTACGAGCTTCACTATCAGTCATAACGCCTTTTGATGTTGAAATAATAGCAATTCCAAGTCCATGAAGTACCTTTGGTAGGTTTTCTACATCAGTATACTTTCTTAAACCTGGTTTTGAAATTCTTCTTAAACCTTTAATAACACATTCATTATTATTGTACTTTAATGTTACTTCAATAACATTTTGTTTGTTGTCTTCTATAACTACGTAATCAGTTATGAATCCTTCTTCTTTTAAAACTTTTAAGATATTTAACTTTAAAGATGATGAAGGAATACTAACCTTTTCATGATGCATCTTGTTTGCATTTCTAATACGAGTTAATAAATCTGCAATTGGATCTGTCATTTTCTATTCCTCCTTCAATTCTACCAGCTGGCTTTCTTAACGCCAGGGATTTGGCCTTTATAGGCTAATTCTCTAAAACAAATACGACATAGCTTAAATTTACGAAGAACTGCATGTGGACGTCCACAACGTTCACAACGTGTATATTCTCTAACTTCGAATTTAGCTTTACGAGCTTGTCTAACTTTTTGTGATGTCTTTGCCATAAACGTCCTCCTACTTATTTCTAAATGGCATGCCCATTAATGATAATAAAGCACGTCCTTCTTCATCAGATTTAGCAGTAGTAACAATAACAATATCTAATCCTCTAACTTTGCTAATCTTATCAAAGTTGATTTCAGGGAAGATTAATTGTTCTTTAATACCTACTGTATAATTCCCTCTACCATCAAAAGCATTTCCGCTAATTCCGTGGAAGTCTCTAACACGTGGTAGAGCAATTGATACTAACTTATCTAAGAATTCATACATTCTTTCGCCTCTAAGTGTAACTTTAGCTCCGATAGGCATACCTTCACGAAGTTTGAAGTTAGCTATAGATTTCTTTGCTTTAGTTGCAATTGGCTTTTGTCCTGTGATTACTGTTAATTCTTCAATAGCATCATCAAGAGCTTTTGAGTTATGAACAGCTTCACCAACACCCATGTTTACAACAATTTTTTCAAGCTTTGGTACTTGCATAGGAGTAGTATAACCAAACTTTTCAGTTAATTCTTTTCTAATAGAAGTTTCATATTTTTCTTTTAATCTATTCATCTACTTAATCCTCCTACTTATCTAATACAGTACCTGATTTTTTGGCATAACGAACCTTTTTTCCGTTTTCCATCTTATATCCTACTCTAGTTGGAGTTTTTGTTTTAGGATCTAGAATCATAACGTTAGATGCATCAATTGGAGCTTCTTTTTCAATAATACTACCACTAGTATTTTGTTGAGTTGGCTTTTGATGTTTCTTAACTTTATTAACACCTTCAACAACAACTTTATTAGTTTCTGGATATACTTTAAGTACTTTCCCTGTTGTGCTTTCTACACCTTTTTTAGTAACTGTCTTACTATCTTTACCTGCAATGACAACAACAGTATCGCCTGTTTTAATTTTCATGCCTTGCACCTCCTATAGTACTTCTGGAGCAAGTGATAAGATTTTCATGAAGTTCTTTTCACGAAGTTCTCTTGCTACAGGTCCGAA
>JAILKD010000040.1 GCA_024694145.1 bacterium
TCATCTTCTAAATTGTCATTATTAGTTTCTAAATAAGTATAGAAATATTTTTTAGGATATTTATTAGCCATTTCATCTATGATGTCTTTTGCAAATATTAATTCATCAACATCTTTATTATATTTATCGTAATCATTCTTATTATTAATTAGTAACTTTGTTATTAATTTTTTTTCTTTAGCATAATTAATTAATGCCTCATCATTATTTTTTATAAATACGCCCTTAAATAAATCACTATTATAATTATCAAAATCACTTAATGTATAGATTGATAAATAAATCTCATATTCTAAATTTATATATTGCTTATAGTAGTCAATTTTATCATCTTCATAATCAACATACATAACGAATCGATTTTGAATAATATTATCAATTGTTTTATCATCAACTACGTTTTCACTATATATAATATGACCATAATATCTATTTGGCTTATGCATTTTTTTAGCAATCACAGGAACTAAAATAATAGCTAAAACATAAATAAATAAAACAGAAAAAAGGATGATTATTTTATGCATCTTCTTCATTAATATCATCCCCTTTATTCTCTTCTAAAGAGCTATTGTCTTCTATAATTAATAGGTTTTCTGTTTCTTTTTCTTTTTTTCTAATAGTCTCTGCATTTACAATATCTTCTATTTCTTTTGCGCCTATAACTATACAATCAACATTTCCTTTAGGCCATACATAAGGTATTATCAAAGATAAATTTAAAGCAATTATAAAATAATATCCTGATCCAGCTATATCAAAGAAACCATTACCTTTATCACTTATATAACAAACATAAAATGAATCTCTAATATCATTTAAACCAATAGTCATAACTACAATACTTACAATAGATAAAGCAATTATTATAAATTGTCTATATTTAGTTTTTAAAATAGCTAAAACCATTTGTATAACAATTATTATTAAGCATATTACCATGTATGGATATCCTTCATCTTTACCTGGTAAGCCGTAATCCTTTTGTTTAAACATCATTAGTAACTGTGAAAAATAAAAATTACCATAGTACCTTTTATAAGGCTGTCCATCCCTATTTATTCCGGTTATAATTAATCTTCTTACTAATGTAACATAAATAAATGCTAAGAATAATTCAATAAGTATTCCAATTACAGCAACATCAAATATATTTAATTTTGTTTTATATTCTTCATTATATGTAATTTTATGTACTTTTATTTTTCTAAACATTTCAATAATTACAATATATCCAATTATATATAATAAATTTAAAATCATTCCTTTAAACATCAAAATAAAATATGCTACATCTGTAGTTGCACCGCAAAAAATGAATAAAAATGAATGAAATACAATTCCTACACCGCATGTAACAAATATTTTCTTATAAGGAATTTGCATATAATCACCACATTTAGGAGTAAAAAATAATATTATTGCTCCTAAAAATATATCTATTAAAGGAATAATAAAACCAATTATTAATTGATTATCACTCATTCCTCCTCCTTTTAGACTAATATGAAATTTGTATGCAATAAAGTCCTCTGAAGTAGTAAAATTTAACATTGTATGATCGAAGAATGTCGAACTTGTTATTATATCACCACCGCTATACGATGCAGCAAGAAAAAAATAGTTTAATATGTTAAATAAAATTATTAAGATTGCTATTGTTCTAAATAATGCTATTTTTTTCATACAAGCTCCACCCCTATATTAAAATTATAGCATAATATATATATATATTTATATAGTCGAAATAAAAAAGGCTAGAATTATACATTTCTAGCCTTTTAATTATTATTGATTTGAATAATTTGAGAAGTAGTTTTGAATTAGAATTACTGGTGTACCTTTATCACCTGAACCACTTGTTAAATCTGATAAACTACCAAGTAAATCAGTTAATTGTCTAGGTGTAGTACCTTGTGTTTCCATTCTACCAACTAGATTAGAATCTTTTTCTTTGATTCTCTTAATCATAGCTTGTTTTAATTCTTCTCCAGATAATCCTTTAAATTCATTATCTGATAAGTATTTAAGTTTTAATTCATTTGGTGTACCAACAAGTCCCTTAGTAAATCCAGGAGATACTACTGGGTCAGCTAATTCCCAAATTCCACCTTGAGGATCTTTAAATGCTCCATCACCATAAACCATTACTTCAACATTTTTATTATAGATTTTCTTAAGTCTAGCTTGTACTTCTTCTACTAAAGCTTGACAGTTTCTAGGGAATAATTTAACTGAGTTATCAGTTGCTAAGTTAGATCCTAAAAGACCATATTTTTCATTAAATCCAGAACCATCAACACTAGCAGTTAATAATTCATCTAAGCAGTAGCATTTTTTAACTCCAGCTTTTTCTAATATTTTCTTATTTCTTTTTCTTTCATGGATTGAAGCAATAATTACATTGTCAGTATATTTTAAAATAGCTCTAGGATCATTTGCTAAAATGATTTCGCATTCGCATTCACAAGCTTCTTTATAATACTTAATGTAATCTACTCCAGTAAATTCATGTACTGTATTAGGGAAATATTTTCTGAATTCTGCCTCAGTAAATACATCCTTATATGGATTAATGTCAGTATCAAGTAATTGATCAGGACTAATTAATTTATTTCCTACTTCATCACCTGGATAGCTTAACATAACAATTAATTTTTTAACTCCTCTACTAATACCTTTAAGTAACATAGAAAATCTATTTCTACTCATAATAGGGAAAATTAAACCTACTGTAGCATCACCAAATTTGTTATTAACATCTTTAGCAATTTGATCTGCTGTAGCATAGTTTCCTTGAGAAATACCTACAACAGCTTCTGTAATAGCAACAACATCTCTATCATTGATTTCAATTTTAGCTTCATCAACAGCCTTACAAACTGAATCAACAACGATTGATGCTAAGTCATCACCTTTCTTAATTATTGGAGTTCTAACTCCTCTAGATATAGTTCCACTATATTTCATATTAAATTCACCTCGCTCTTTTATTTTAGCAAATAATATGGTATAAGTAAAATATATAATTATTATACGTGCGATAAGGGAGGCTTATAATATGATTAGTGATTTAAATTTGCTTCATGTTTTTTATGTAGTTGCTAATGAAGAATCTTTCTCAAAGGCTAGTGAGAAATTATATATTTCTCAACCAGCAGTATCTCAAAATATTAAATCTTTAGAAGATAGTGTTGGATTCCAACTTTTTACTAGAGCTAAAAAAGGAGTTAAATTAACTCAAGAAGGTTTAGAAATATATGATTATTGTAAAGCTATCTTTAAGCAAGTAGAAATGTTAAATCAAACAATAACAAACCTATCTAGCTTAGATACAGGTACACTTTATATTGGTGCTAGTGATACTATTTGTAAATATTATTTAATTGACAAATTAAAAGAATTTGAAGTATTATTTCCTAAAATAAGATTTAAAGTAACTAATTGTACTACAAATGAATCTATGAAGCTACTTAAAAACGGTGATGTAGATTTAGTATTTGTTCACTCTCCTATTTATGAAGATGTTCAAACACTAAATTGCTTAGCTTTACATGATTTGTTTGTATGTGCATATGATTATGATGTTAGTAAAATAAATCATTTATCTGATCTAACTAATCACCAAGTAATCTTACTTGAAGAAGCAAGTAGTTCAAGAAAAATGCTAGATAATAATTTATTAAAATATGGTGTAGTATTAAAGCCAAACTTTGAACTAGCAAGTCTAGATTTATTAGTAGAATTTTCTAAAAAGAATATGGGAATTACTTGTATTGCTGAAGAATATATTCAAGAAGAACTTAAAAATAAGGAACTAAAAATAATAAATATTCCTGAAAAACTTGATACAAGATATATCACATTATGCTATGATAGAAATCTATCTAATGCAAGTAAACGTTTCTTAGAATATATAAAGAAAAACGGCTAATTAAGCCGTTTTTTATATTTTACTATTTATTGCTTTAACTATATTTTCTTCTATGAATTTTACTCTATCAAATACTAGTGGTTTTAGATAAGATGTAATAGCTACTACAATATGTAAATCTTTATTGATATAGATAATATTACCTCCATCACCTTGTGCCGCAATAACATTAGGTTTTCTATGAGGAAACCACCATAAGTATCCATAATCTTGATTACCCATTTCTTCTCCTAAAGAAATTCTTGGAATACTTATTTCATCTATCCATTTTTCACTAACAATTCTTTTATTATTATACATTCCTTTGTTTAAAACCATTAAACCTATTTTTGCTAAATCAAGTGCAGATAAGCTTAAACCCCAACCAGCTGTAGGACTATTTTTAGGATCTAAGAACCAAACATTCCCATGATTAGCTTTATTCATGACATAATTAAATTGATCTTCTTTTGTATAACATTCTGCAGATACTCTTTTTTCTATTCCAAGAGGAGTAAATAAATACTTATTCGCAAAATCTAGTCCATTCATTTTAGATTGTTTTTCTATTATACCCATTAAGATTTGAATACCTAAGGTGTGATATCTAAATTCATTTGTTATTCCTTTAGGACCACCCAATATATCTAATGCTGCAAGCATCCAATCATCTGAAGTACAAATCTTCTTCCATGGTTCACTTTTACCCTTGTATGGGGCAGTCATTGTAAGTAGATGTTTTATTTTTACTTCATAGATTGTTTTTTCTCCTCTTTTAGGAGTGTAATCTTTAAAGTAATCCATTACAAAATCATCTACACTATTAATAAGTCCTAAATCTATTGCGATACCTATTAAAAGTGATGTAACTGATTTGGTTACACTCATTACGTTCATAGTATCATCTCTACTAAAACCATTCTTATAAGCTTCTATGACTTTTTTACCATCTTTATATGCGATGATTTGACATATATTTATATCATTTTTACTTGAATAATTCCTTAGAATCTTCATATAAATCACCTTCTAATTATGATTATAGAGAAAAAAATTTTAAATGTAAACAATCATTTTAATTAATGTTTGATATAATAAAAAAACGGCAAATTAAGCCGTTTTTTAATTTCTAATCTATGCGATTTTCATACCCTTAATCAAAATATATTTTGGTCCGTGATAATCAGGTAGATTAACTAATTCTTTTGATAAATATAATTCTTTTTTAAGCTCATTAATATTACCTGATATAGAAAAACCAGTTACAGGAATTTCTTTTTTTCCATCATATAAGAAACCAAGTCTTACTTCTCCACCAAAAAATCCTGTATTAGAATCTAGTTGCATATTAGAAAATCTAACACATCTTAAATATTTATCATTTTTAAAGTCATTAAAATCTTTAGAACCTTCACCTACTACCATTACAGGTATTATTCCTGTAGGTTTTTCTTTTAAGTAATAACCAAATCGATATGATCCATATCTATTTTTAGCTATTCCATCTTCAATTAAAGATATTTCTTTTAATATAACACCATCAGAGTCAAAATCTCTTGAATTAATACATCCAGAATAATATGGAACCATCTTTATATTTAATTTATCTCCTATTATTTCACCTTGAACTGATTCATTTAGTTCATTAATATTAATTTGTTGGTATTTTGCTCCATAAGTTAAATCATCACTGAAGAATGATAATAATTGTGCTACTTCATCATTCTCTAAAATGATATTAACATCTTCCTTTAATTCTAGGTTTTTAGCTTCATATCTTTTAATAGCTAAATCTAGTAATGTTTTAACTTCTTCTTTAATTAATTTTATATCATAATTTTCTAGACTTAACATTTTATATATTTCAACATCTTTATATGTTGGAATTAATTCAATATCAAGTCTATACTTTTTTTGTTTAACATCTATACCGTTAGAATTAATTAATCTTTCATCTATTTCATTATAGAAAAATTCTGTTGCAGATAAGTAAGCATCACTTTTAACACTAAATATAGCACTTTTAACTTCTTCTAATACTTTAATAGGATCATTTGCTAAATTTGTATTAATTTCTCTTTTATGTAAATGTTCATATTTAGGAAGTTCATAATAATCATTTAATGCAAATTTTGCATTTTGTTTATTAACTTCAATTTTTCGCTTTATTTCCTCATTATCCATATATGGATATATATCAAATGTAGATGCGCCAACCTTGTTATTTTCTAATACATAAACTGTAACATTATATAAAGTTTCACATGTAGCTCTATTAGTTTCAAGCTTATCTAAAATATAATATAATTCAGTAGTTTTTTTATTAATTTCTATTATTTTCCAACCAAATAAATCACTACTATCTAGTAGGTCAACATACTTTTTCATTATCCTAATTTACACCTTGCTTTCAAATATGGACCTCCATCACTAACTGGTACCCATTCTTTATGTCCTTTACCGCAATGACCTGATCCATGTATTTCAAATTCCTTACTTACCATAGTTATAGACTTTAATAAATCAATAACATTACCACTCATAACTACTGGAGCAACTATTTTACCAGTAAACTCTCCATCTATTATCTCTTTTGCATATGCACAAGTACATTGTATATTCCAGTTTTTAGGATCTTCCATACCATTATCCATTTGAAATAACATATAACCATGCTTAATAGATTTAATCATATCACTAACATTATCATTACCTGCTTCAAAGAATGTGTTAGTCATTCTTGAATAAGATTTATGGAATGGATTTTGTCTTCTACCATTACCAGATGGTTCCATCTTTAATTCCATTGCGCTAACTAAATCTGAAATACCTGTTTTAAGTACTCCGTCTTTAATAATTATAGTATCATGTGCTAACACTCCATCATCATCAAAGAAGTATGATGCTTGAGATAAGCAGCTAGATGCTCCATCATGCATTGTAATTAGTGGACTAGCAACATATTCTCCCACATATTCCTTAGCTTTTGCTCTATTTTTAACAAACATATCAAGTTCTACACCATGACCAAATGCTTCATGAGCAATTAGTCCTGTAATAGATGGGGCAGTAATAATATCATATGTTCCTGGTTCTATTAATTTAGAATCAAGTAATTTAATTGCTGTATCACTTATATCAATAATATTATCTTCTAACTGTTCTAATGACTTTTTTATTGAATTATTCGCAAAACAATTATAGAAGTTTTTAATATTATCATCCATTCTAGCTACAACATTAGCTATTGTTAATACCCAGCTAAAGTTTTGGGTTAATTCTTTATTCTTAGATAAAAACATTGAACTAACATTATAATATTCATATCCTAAAATGACATTTATTATTTTATCACTATAATTATGTGATTTTTTCTTTATATCCTTAAATCTTTCTATTATTTCATCATTACTAACAAAACCATCTTCTAATTCTCTATAAAAGTCTTTTTTAATTATTTCATCGTTAAATAATTCAGCTTTTACTTGATCATTTAATAAATTATCACTTAGCTTAGTTTTATTAATAACTTCATTATAAATATCATCATAGTTTTCATCATTAATATCACTAAAAGCATATTCAGAATAACTTGTGTTATTATATACTCTAACTACAAAACCACATTGGTTTTCCATAGAATCTCCTATTCTAGTAAAGAATGTTCCAACTCTAATTGATGAACCATTTATTTCTTTTCCTAAAATAGAAGCATACTTATATTTAAGTAATAACTTATCAAGTAATCTTTTACATATTTCTTTTTTACTATCTAAATATTTACTAAACATACTCACACCTCCAAAATCGCTTACTTATCCCTTTTTATGATTATTGGTTTATCAACAACTAAACCTAAATCACTATTCTTTACTGCCCTAATCATAAATACATTTGAATACTCTTTATTAGTATCATATACAAACTTCATTTCTTTAATAGTTAAATTATTTTTATTAAATTCAAGTACTACTTCATCAAGTCTAGATGTTAAATATAAGAAATAAACTGTACCATTATATTTAAGATTACGACTAATAGATTTAACTAATAAATCAAGTGTTAATTCACTTTCGTGTTTTGCTAGATTCTTATATAAATCATTACTTTTATTATCAATTTTAGTTTTAAAATATGGTGGATTACATATAATTACATCTACTTCTTTATTTGTATATGTAATAATATTATCGCT
>JAILKD010000047.1 GCA_024694145.1 bacterium
TCATATGATTCTTATGGCTCTAAAGTTGAATTAAACTATGAGACATTAAAAGATTTATCAAAAGAAATTAATCCATATATTTCAATTTATTTAACCGATCAAGCTAAAATAGATAGCATTTATCAAACTTTAGGAAATAAAGGATATGGAGTATGTAATGCAAAAGAAGCATACTTGAATGAAGATATATCTATTGCATCCATTTTTAACACAATACTTTATGCATTCTATATTATTGGCGTATTGTTTGCATTTATTGTAGTATTCTTAATATCTTATTTTGTTTTAGCTAGAATTTATTCAGTTAAAAATAAAGACTATACAGTATTTAGAACACTAGGTATGGATAAAAAAGATATGGCAAGTATTGTTAGAATACAAACAGTTATACAAAGTATGATAGCAGCTATATTTGTAATAATTGTTGCATTAATTACATATTTAATAGGTAAACCAGTAATTAAAGGCTTCAATAGAATAGGAGTACTTGGAGTAATAGTTTATCTAATATTTATGTTTATTTATTCATTATTTTTTGCACAAAAGTTTAATAAGAAGTTATACAAATTTAGTGTTTCAAAAACATTTAGAGGAGGTATGTTAGGAAATGATTAATGTATCTAATTTAAATAAGTATTACCATAAGGGTAAAAGCAATGAAATACATGTTATTAATAATACTAATTTAGTACTTCCAAGTAGTGGCTTTGTAGTATTTTTAGGAGCTAGTGGAAGTGGTAAAACAACTTTAATTAATGTTATTGCTGGTCTTGATAAGGCAAAAGGTGAAATATCTTATGATGAAGCGACTTTTAAGAATTATAAGATGGGTAAAATTGATAAGTTTAGAAGAGAAAATATAGGTTATGTTTTCCAAAATTACAACTTATTAAATAGCATGACTATTTATGATAACTTAAGAATAACTTTAGAATTAATGGGTATTACTGATCAAGAAGTTATAAAAGAACGTATTGAGTATGTGCTAGATATGCTTAATATGAAAAAATATAAAAACAAACTAGCGTCTAACTTAAGTGGTGGACAGATGCAAAGAGTATCTATTGCTAGAGCGCTAGTAAAAGATTCTAAAATAATTATCGCAGATGAACCAACAGGTAACTTAGATAGTGAAAACACTATTGAAGTAATGAATATTTTAAAATCTATCAGTAAGGATAAATTGGTTATTATGGTTACTCATGATAGAAAGTGTGCTGAATTTTATGCTGATAGAATAATTGAAATAAAAGATGGTGTAGTAGAAAAAGATTATGAAAATAGTAATAGTGATGATTTAGATAATTATGATAGTAGTAAAATTTATCTAAAGGATATGAAAAATGAAATAATAAATGTTAATAATGTTAAGATTAATCTTTATTTAGATGAAAATGATTCACTAGAAAATTTAAATCTAACTATTGTAAAAAAAGATGGAGTAATTTATCTAAAAAGTGATGATGTTAAAGTAATAGATAATAGATCTAAAATAAAACTAATTGATGATAATTATAAATCGATTAAAAAAGAAGATGTAAAATCATTTAATTATAATCCTAAACCATTAGAAAAAACTAAAAAGAAGTTTAGTTTAATGCCACTACTTAAAGGAATTGCTAATGCATATAGTGCACATAAACAATCAAGCAAAAAGATGAAAGGCTTACATGCTTGCTTTGTGATAATTGGCGTTGTTATGGCATTTTGCGTTTTAATGCTTAGCGTTGGAACATATGTAAATGGTAAGCAAATAGCTTATTCTAATAAGGGCTTAGAAATAGTAAAAATAGAAAATGACAAGTTTATAGATGGATTAAAAAAAGCAGTTGATGAAGGCTTGGTTGATGATTATTCTTACTCACAACCGCTATATTTTAAGAATAATTTAACACCATCAATCGTTAATACTGAAACATTCCTTTTAAAAGAGAATTATAATAATGATTCGCTTCTTGCTGGTGAAAAAAATGTTACTGGTGATGAAGTATTAATCACAAAGAAAATAGCTGATCAAATTATAAAAAAATATAAAAATATTGAAAACTATTCTTATAAGAATTTGATTGGGAAAAATGTTTCATTTAATAATTCAACTAGATCTACTTCATATATAATTAAAGGTATTACTGATTCAGAAGCATCTAATATATATACTTCATTTTATAATTATGAGGATTCACTTTTTGAATATTATGGAAGAAACTCTACTATTAGTAATGGAGCTATTATCGAAGAAAAGACTAAGGTAAATTATACTATAGTTGAAGGTAGAGATATTGAAAATGATAATGAATGTATTGTTAATATTAATAGGTTTGTAAATAATCCTGCTGATTATAGTGAAAAAGTTAAGTTTAGCGATGGTGAAGAATATACAATTGTTGGTTATTATAAGCTAGATGAGATGAATATATTTGGTGGAGGACTTGATGTTTTATTTAATAATCAAGATATTATAAAAAAGCATTTTATTTTTAATTCTAGATTGTTTGCAAATGGAACAAATTTACTTGCTAGTAATTTAAAGCTTGTCTCTGGAGAAATGCCAAAAAATAAAAATGAAGTATTAATAAGTGATTGCATAGATTTAGAATTAGATAATGAGCTAGTAAGAGATATGAAAAAATATATCAGTGATAATAATTTAACTGTTGTAGGTGTTTATGAATCAAGGGCAACAAGCACTGCAACTGCATTTGGTTGCACAAAAGATTATTTGTTAGCTAGTAGTTTGGGAAGTGTTGATGGTTTTTACTTACTTGTATCAAATGATGATGCTAAACTAATAAATATGTGCAAAGAAGATGGAATACAGCTTAAGACAAGTTATCAAGCAAATCATGATTTTAGAGTAAAACAAAAACGTGAAATGTTTGGTTCAACTATTGCAGTTAGTGCAGTATTCTTAGTAATTATAATTGTTTATGTATTCTTTATGATGAGAAGTAAGATGATTCATAGAATTTATGAAATTGGCGTATTAAGGGAAATTGGAGCATCTAGATTTAGAATTTATAGAGTGTTTTTGATTGAATTATTAGTCTTAATTACAATGACTACTGCAATTGGTTATATTGTAAGTATTGTATTATGCCATTTAGCAAACAAAAAAATTGGTGGACTTCTTGGAATATTTAACTATTCACCATTATACGCAACACTTGGAATAATTATTATTTATGGTGTAAGTATTATTGCTGGTATGCTTCCAATATTTATGCTTCAAAGAAAAACACCAGCTGAAATAGTTGCTAAGTATGACCTATAAAATAGCATAATAACTATGTTATTAAAAGTTGATAAAAATATAATAAAAACGTTTTACTTTTCAATTATACTTATGATATAATAAATGTAATGTGTAAAACATACAACTGAAAGAGGTATTAAGCATGAAGGAAATTATTGAATCAATCAAAAAGAAATTAACAGGAAATACAGAAGAAGATACTAAATTTGTTTTAGAACAAATGGATGTATATAGAGATAATAAAGAAGTAATGGATGAATTATACATTATTCTATTTGGTTTACTTCCACAAAATTTACAAGATAACTTTGTAAGTAACGTAAACCAAAAAATGTTTGAAGAACGTATAAAAGAAATCCAAGAATTAGTTGTTGATGGACAAAACGAAAGAGCTCTTAAATACTTAGATAGAACAATTGAAAAAATTGAAAAAGTATATGAAGATGATAAAAATAAATATATGACTTTCCATACTCCATTTGAAGCATATTTCTATGCAATTCATAGAGATAAAGATGATAAGAAATTTATAACTTCAGCTGTTGTAGATTTTGGTACTTATTATAAGTTTAGAGGTATTGTTTTAAATAACTTAAAGAGATTTGAAGAAGCTGAAGGTGAATTCGTTGAATCACTAAAATGGAATCCAATGGATTATGAAGCAATCTTTGAATATGCAAAATGCTTATTTAATTTAAAGAAATATGAAGAATTCTATAAATTAAACTTAGAAACATTAAAGAATGCATATACAAATTATGCAATTGCAAGTTGTTATCACAATTTAGGTTTATATTATACTACTAAAGATACTAAAGATGATGATAAAATTGCATTTAGCTTAATTAGTATGTCAATTATGTTTGAAGAAACAGATTATGCATATAAAGATTTAAATACATTATGTGAAAAATACACTTGGAAAAAAGAATTAGCAGGTGAAAAAGATATTACAGCTGCTTTAAAGAAAACAGGTATTCCATCTGCTCCAAGTCAAGAATTACTACAATTATTAGTATCTATTGCTAGACGCTTTATTGGAGTACAAGATCAATTTGCTGTTGATGTATTTAAAATTATCTATAATCTAACTCATGATGAAACAACACTAAAATTCATTAGAGCTGGAGAAAGAGCAATCTCAGAAAAAATGGGTAAAAAACAATAAGGATTTCACTATGAAATCCTTTTTTCTTTAATTTGATTATAATTAATGATATAATTAAAATGTGTTATTATGGGGTGATTTTATGGAAAAGACTAAAAAGAGTTTGTTAACAAGCATTTTGTTCTCAGTTATTATAACATTATTACTTATTTTAACAATGTCAACAAAGATGCTTAAAGCGATTGATAATTTTAATTATGACTTTATTTTAGAACATGAAAATAGCATTAATGACAAAATAGTAATTGTTGCTATAGACGATCAATCATTAAATGATGAGAATTTGGGGAAATATGAAAGTTGGAAAAGAAGCTATTACGCTGATGTAATTGAAAAGATTAATAAATATAATCCTTCAGTAATAGGTGTGGATGTTTTATTTACAGGTACTTCTGATGAAGAAAGCGATACTGCACTTGTTAATGCAGTTAAGGAAAAGAATAATATTGTTTTAGGCACATTGATGCAATCAAAAGAAGTTTATGAAGATGGTTCAATGACTAAAAAAATAGTTATTTCAAAGCCTTATGATGCGCTAGCTAATGCTGTAAGTGAAGATTCACTTGGATTTACTAATACACTTGCTGATAAGGACGGATTTGTTAGAAAAGCAACTCTAGATGCTAAATATGATGATGTTATCTATTCATCTATAGCTAAACAAATGTTTAAAAAATATGCAGAAAAAAATGATTTAGATTATAAAGAATATAAAACAAATAAAAAGTATTATATTGATTATAATGCAAAACCAGAATGTGGTTTTGAATATATTTCATTTGCTGATGTATTCAATAATAAATATAGTGATGAAATATTAGAAAGTTATTTTGAAGATAGTATTGTTTTAATTGGTGCTTATGCAACAGGGCTTCAAGATGATTATTACACACCAATTAGCCACAACGTTAAGATGAATGGAGTAGAAATTCATGCTAATATAATCAATAACATGATTAATGATTCATTTAAAGTTGATGCTAATATAGTTGTTCAATATATTATAAATATCATTTTTGTTTGTGGTATTATTTTCTTAATTTCAAGACTTAGATTCTTATTTGCTACAATAACTGCAGCATCTTCAATAATACTAGAATTCTTACTTGGATTAATTTTGTATAACTGTAAAATATATTATCCAACAGTTGCAGTATGCTTAGTATTATTTATTGGTTATATTGCAGTAGTTGTTTATAACTATGTTAGAGAAAGAATGGAAAAAGGAGCAGTAATTAAAACATTTAAGCAATATATGGCTCCACAAGTAGTAGAAGCATTTATGAAAGATAATAAGCAATCATCTAACTTAGTTGGTGAAAGGAGAGATGTAGCTTGCTTATTCGTTGATATAAGAGGGTTTACTCGTATGAGTGAAACATTAGTAGATCCAGTTAAAGTTGTTAAAATCTTAAATGATTACTTGGGTATGACTACAAAACAAATATTTGATAATGAAGGTATGCTAGATAAGTTCATTGGAGATGCTTGTATGGCAATATTCAATGCTCCATTTGATATAAGTGATTATGAATATAAGGCAATTAAGGCAGGACTTGGAATCGTTAAAAACGGGGCTGAAATTGCTAAGAAAGTATTTGATGAATATGGTATTACTATTGGCTTTGGTGTTGGTGTAAATTGTGGTGAAGCTATAATTGGTAATATAGGCTGTGACTTTAGAAAAGACTATACTGGTATAGGTGATACAATTAATACAGCATCAAGACTTGAAAGTAATGCTAAAGGTGGTCAAGTAATCATAAGTGAAGAAACACTTAATAGAGTTGATAGTAATGGTAACTTTAAACTTAAGGATAGATTAATTGTAGAAGAAAATGGTTATTTAACATTAAAAGGTAAAGCAAAACCAGTTTTAACATATAATGTTATAGGCTTAAAAGATGATGTAAAGGAGGATAAAAATGAAGAAAATACTAATGATTCCGAGAATTAACGAATTAGAAGAAAACCTTAAACTAAGGGATAAACTTGATTTAGGATTTGAATTTAATGATTTCTTTATTCCTTCTTTATTGGATGACAAAGAAGCTTTAAAAAATAGAATAGAAAAATATAAAAATATTGGTGGATATAGCACAATACATGGAGTATTTTTTGATATTTGTTTTAATTCTAGTGATGATTTAATTAAAAATGCTAGCTATAAAAGAGCTAGACAAACATTTGATATTGCTAAAGAATTAGGATGTAAAAAAATAGTATTCCATACAAATTATATAATTGGTTTTAATTCACAAGATTATAAAGATATGTGGGTTAGTGGTAATGCACTTGCTTATAAAAAGTTTCTAAAAGAGTATCCAGATATTGAAATATTAATAGAAAATATGTTCGATAATAATGATATTTTGATTAGAGAATTAATAGAAGAAGTTAATAATAAACGCTTTAGAATGTGTTTAGATATTGCTCATGCAAACTTGTCAGATGAATCAATTAAAGATTGGATTAAAAATTGTAAGAAATATGTATCTCATATTCATATAAATGATAATTTTGGAGATTATGATTCTCATTTAGCTATTGGAAAGGGAAACATTGATTACGAGTTTGTAATTGAAGAATTAAATAAGATGGATGATATAACAATTCTAATTGAAGTAAAAACAACAGAAGATTTTATTTCATCTTATAATTATTTAGTAAGTAGGGGACTTAAAGTATGCTAGAAAAAATATTAGATTTGGGGATAAAAATTTCAAAGGAACAAGATTATAATAAGCTTTTTGGTATCTTTTTAAAGGGAACAACTGATATAGCTAATTGTGATGCAGGAACACTTTATATATACAAAGAAAGGCTAGAAGAAGGCGTTTTAAAGAAGTATCTATGCTTTGTATCTACTATTAATCACACATTAAAGCAATATGGTGGTTTAGATGGTGAAAAATTAAATCTTCCTCCAGTTATATTTAGTGAAACTAATGCCTCAAGTTATGCAGGTATTCATAGAGTTATACTTAATGTAATTGATGTATATAAAGATAGTAATTCTATATGGATGGGCCCTCGTAAATATGATTCTATTACAGGGTACCATACACAAAGTGTATTAGTAATTCCTTTAATTGATAAAAAAGATGAACTTATTGGAGTTTTACAACTAATCAACTGTCAAGATAAAGATGGTAATGTAATACCATTTAGTAAAGATATAGAAAAAATAATTTATTCATTATCAAGTCAAGTAGCAATGATTTTATCTAATATGTTACTTACTCAAGATATGGAAGAATTACTTGATTCGTCTATTAACTCACTAGTAAATGCAATAGAAGCAAAAACACCATTTAATGCACTACATACAAATACTGTTACAGGTTTATGCGATTTATTTGTTGATTATTTAAATAAAAATAGCACTGAATATCACTTTACAAGTGATGAAAAGGATGTACTTCATATGGCTGCACAGCTACATGATGTTGGAAAAATTGGTATTAATGATGACATATTAAATAAACCAACAAGACTTGCTACTAGAATTGATTATATTAGAAGTAGATTTGAAAATCTAAGATTACAATTAACAGTACAAAAATATGCAAATAATGACCCATTAATTCAAAAAGATATTGATAGTTTGGCAAGCGACTTAGAATTCATTGAAAATGTGAATAATGCGCCATTTATTGATAATGAGAAGATGGATAGAATCAATGAATTATGTAATAAAAAGGTTCTTGGAGTAAATTTACTTACTGATGAAGAAAAAGAAGATTTACATATTGTTAAAGGAACACTTACAGCCGCTGAAAGAGCTCATATTCAAGAGCATGTTGTAAAAACAGTTAATATATTAAAAGATGTTAAATTTGGTAAGAAATATCATGATTCCTTAACTATCGCTGGGCAACACCATGAACTTTTAGATGGAACAGGTTATCCAAAGAAACTTAAGGGTGATGAAATAAACACTCAAACAAGAATTCTAACTATTATGGATATATTTGATAGCTTAACAGCAGCAGATAGACCATATAAATCAACTATTCCTGTTGAACGTGCTTATTCTATTTTAACTTCAATGGTTAATGAAGGTAAGCTTGATGCTACATTAGTTGGTTATTTAAGAGGATTCATTGATGAATTATTAAAAGAATATGGTAACTTAGATGGTAAGATTGCTAAAACAATATTAATGATAAAAGCTAATGAAAAAGCACTAAAAGAAAAAGAGAAATTCTAATGAGAGAAAAAGTATTTAATATTATCATTTTAGTAACTTATATCATTTTGCCAGTTTTTCTGTTTGTCCCTTTTTTCTATTATAAAACTGATTTAGGAACAACAAAATATAACATAATTAATATTAAAGATTTAAGCAGTGCTTATTTTGTAATAGGTATTATTTTACTTATATCTATAGCTAGTGTTATAGCAACTTCTATAATTATGTTAAAAGAAAAAAAATATTATTTTTTACCAATAAAAATAACTAGTGGAATATCTATAATTATTTTTGCATTGTATGCAATGATTTATTCACTACCACTAACAATTATGATGTTTTTATTAATTTCAATAAATATGTTTATAATCGCATTTGATGTAAAAATAACTAGAAGAAAAAAGCCTAACATGGCGATTTTTGCGATTACATATATATTATTTATTTTTGCTTTAGTATTATCAACTGGACTGATTCCTAAAGCATAAGGGGGATATTATGAAAAAGAATTTATTCTTATCAGTAATTACTTTAGTATTGTTTTCTTTTTTATTACTTGGCTGTTCTAAAGAAAAAGCTTATAGATCAATTAAGATTTTTAGCTATAAAGGAACATGTAATATTATTAGAAATAAAAAAGAACTTGATTTAGCTAAAGTGATGAAAATTAAAAACAATGATGAGTTACAAGTAAAAGAAGACTCTCAAGCTATTTTAAAACTTGATAATGATAAATTTGTTTGTGTTAAAGAAAATACAGATGTAAAATTTGTTGCAACAGGTAAAGAAAATAATACTAAAACAAGATTACACGTAAATAATGGTGGGGTAGTAGTTGAAGTAAAAGAAAAATTAAAAGATAAAGAAAGCTTTGAAATTGCATCATCTAACTCAGTTATGGCTATTCGTGGAACTCAAATTAGTTTTGATGTAGTTAAAACAAGCGATTCAATAACTACAACTTTCTCAATTCTAACAGGTAATACTGAAACATATTTATATAAAGATGAGACAATGAATTCGACAACTTTAATTCATGATAAAATGATGAGTTATACAACAAATCTTAGTAAAACAACAGATGAAATCTTTAAATTATATGATTCATTTAAACCAGTAGAAATAACTGATGTTGATTTAAAAGAAAAATATAATACAGAAAAGCTTGATATTACAAATGAAATGATTGATGAAATTGTTAATGCTACTAATGAATTTGAACGTATAGATAATAAGATTAATAAAACAATTGATTTTACAATAAGCGCTAATGTTGCTTATGGTGCAAATCCAATTGATAGTATTACAATCAGTGATGACATAAATGAATTTGTTAATGTTAAATATTTATTCAGTCAATCACTTGATGGTGAATTTAAGGAAATTACAGATTTAGAGTTAGGTAAATGGTACTGTAAGATTATAGCAGATAATGCATATGATTCTATTGTTAAAGAATTCAATGTTGTAACTGCCAAAAAGATAGTTAAGTTTGATATAAATAATGAATTTGATTATGGTAATACTTTATTAAGTCAATTAACATTTAATGATAGTAGTATAGATTTTAATGAAAATACTGATATCAAATATAGAAAGAGTGGAGAAACTACATTTAATACATATGATCCATCAACTATTTTAGATGCTGGAACATATTATATTAAACTTGAAGGAAGTGATTATTCATCACAATCAAAAGAAATTTTGATTAATAAGTTAAAAGTAGATTTTACTTTAACTGAATCAGAATTAGAATATGGTTCTAATGTATTTGATTATATTAGTGGTGTAGATTTTTCTTATAGTCCATATATTTCAAACGCTATAGATGGTACATATACCCTATATAATATGAATTCAAGTTTAAATGCTGGAACATATTATATAAAACTTCAAGGCAAAAACTATTATACAGATCCAAAAGTGCTAGTTATTAGTTCAATTGAATTAGAATTCTCTATAGTTAATCCACTTGATTATGGTTCTTTACTAAAGGATGCAGTAACTAGAATTACTCCAACAGTAGAAAGTTTTGATGTTTATATTTCTAATAGTATTGATGGTGAATTTAGTTTTTATAATCCAACAACAGTTCTTGAAATGGGCACATATTATATTTATATAACTAGTGGAGCTAATTACAAATCAGAAATAAAAGAAATTACAATTTCAAAGATTCAAGCAGGATTTAATTATGGTAAATATGCTATTTATGGAAACAACACTGCTGGAGTTAAAGTTATAGCATCATGTGATAAGTTCTTCAATTCTACATATGCTAAAGAAAAAGATGACTTTGGTAAATATGTTTATTATGTAGATGTTGCATATAGTTTATATGGAAATGATTATACATATAGATTTGATTACGATAATAGAGAATTAGTAATTAATGATTTTGGTAAAGGCGGAAGTAGTTTAAGTGAAATAGAGTTTACTTATACATATAATTTACCTAATGTATTTGAAGTAACTAATAATAGCAACACAGAAACATTTACAATGGCTGAAGGAATAGAAGTTATTAGCACTAACATTGGTTATGGAAATACAATAGAAGAATATAGAATAAGTGCAAAGTTTAATTATTATAAGCTTGATGAGCACAATATAACTGCAAAATATATTTTAAGCGATAGTGGATATAGTTGGCAAAATAATGAGATTTATTATGATGAAAACACTAATATTTGGCATTTTGATGTATCATCTTCAGAAATACAAAATAACACAGTTAGAGTATACTTCGTATTAGTAGAAGGTGATTTAGAAACTAATGTAGTTACATTTGATGTTTCCAACTTAGTAAACCCAGATGATTTAGACTATACTTTGGCTTTAGATAACGAACCAGTTAAGACACTAAATAGCGATGGAACAGTAAATATTTATAAAGACCTACAATTTACTGATGATAGCTCACTTGGCTTAGTTTATGAAATTGGTTATGGAAAATACGTTTCAAGCAGTGAAACAAGTATAAGCTTTACAACAAAAGATGTTATTAGATCAGCAAATCGATTCTTAATATTAGAAAATCTAGATAATGATAGTTATGCTATTAGATATATTAATGTTATAAGAGTTGTTGATGGCATTGATTATGTGGTTAATTCATACTCTGACTATGATTTCACTGATATAGATAAAAAAGCTATAACTACGAAGAATGTACCTGTTGGTATAAGCTTTGATGATACAAACTATGAAGGTTATGAAGTTTGGGCAAATAATACATATATTTTACCAACAGATAAAAATGAAATGAGCGTAAATGTATATTATGATTTAGATCCAGATAATGTGTATAATTATTCATTCGATAATTCTTCATTTGGTTATGATAATCATATATTATTAAAATTATCTGATGAAACTGATTATTCTATAGAATTGAATTATTCATTTGTTGAAGCAATGGTAATTAATAAAGAATTGGCAGAATTAATCTTTGGTGAAACTTATGAAAATGATGTAAAGATTACTTCAGAAAATATGTTTGAGCAAGTATCAGATTATATGCAAAATGAATATGGAATTACTATTAGTGGTACATATTTTGCTGAAAGAGTAGCTGATGTTTTAGAAGCAAACGATAATTAATATAGGGCACACTTACGTGTGCCTTATTTTTTTGACTAATAAATATAAATGTGTTATATTTATAAGCGTGGGGTGATTATATGAAGAAAAAAATAATCATATTTTCTTCTATTGGAGGAGCCATTCTAATTGGACTAACAATTCTTATACTTTGTTTATGCTTAAATAAAGTTGATAAAAGCTATAGATCAATAAAAGTATTTAAAATAGATGGTACTGTAAATGTTATTAGAAGTAACAAAATCCAAACTGCATCAAAAGATATGAAGCTTAAAAATAATGATGTTGTAGAAGTTAAAGATAAGTCATCTACAGTTTTAAAGCTTGATAATGATAAGTTCGTTATGGCTAAAGAAAATACAACACTTAGACTTGTTGCTACTGGTAAAACTAATAATACAAAAACTAGAATATTAGTTGATAAAGGTGGAGTAATTGTTGAAGTAAAAGAAAAATTAAAAGATAGTGAAAGTTTTGAAATTGCTTCATCTAACTCAGTTATGGCTATACGTGGAACTCAAATTAGTTTTGATGTAGAAGTTAAAAACAATAAGATTACAACAAGTTTTGCAATTCTTGAAGGTAATACAGAAATCTTATTATTAAAGAATGAAAAGTTAAGTTCAACTACTTTAACAAAAGACTTTAGAATGAGTTATACAACTGATTTATCTGAAGTTAAGAGTGCAGATGATATAGCAAAATTAGTTGATAAAACTAATCCAAGCGAAATTGAAGAAGTAAGTGATAATGACTTAGCTACAGTATTTAACGCTATTAAAGAAGAATTAACAAGTGAAGAAATTGATTCAATTGTTGATACAATTAATGAATTTGAACGTGATGGAGAAGAAATAAATGGGGTTATTAAATTTAGCTTTAATTCTAATCCAGGGTATACTTTAGATCCAAAAGATTTTATTAAAATAGAAGAGGACTGGAAAGATTTGGTTGGCTTACAATACTTATATAGTAAGACTATTGATGGTGAATATACTGAATTTGATAGTGATAATCCTCTAGAAATTGGTACATGGTATTGTAAGATTAAAGCAGGTAATGCTTATAGATCTGAACCACTTGAATTTAGTGTTATACAAATAGAAATAAAACTAAATGCAATGAGTGCAGAAATTGAATATTTGTCAGATCCAAAGAATTCAATAACATTTAAAAACGCACCAGAAAACTATACAATTAAATATTCAAAAACAGTTGATGGAGAATATAGCGAATATAGTAGCAACGACCCACTTGAACTTGGTACTTGGTATTTTACAGTTGATGCTGGTTTAGCTTATACATTTACTCCAATTAGTTTTGAAGTTGTTAAAATTGGACTTGAGTCAGTAGCAACTACAACAAACCTTTATTATGATGGAAGTACATGTGTAAAAGCAGAAGTTACAAACGATAAATTAATTGATTTCTTTAAATCTGATTTGGCACAAACACCAAATAGTAATCTAGATGATTATAGATCAATTTATGAATACTATTTATTAATTAATTATTCTGATCATGATGATATTGAATCAGGTTATGAAATAGTAATTGATAAAGATAATATCAGTAAATATGGATCAGCTATGTTATCTGGAACAAAGAGTGTAGATATATTTATTGAATCTAAATTACCTGATTTTTATGAATTAACAGGAAGTACTTCATATTCATATCAATTGGATAATTATTTAGATGTAAAATATGTATACCTAACACCATCAACTGATAGTGTAGCTGGAATGCCTACAGTAAATGCACTTATTGATTATTATGCAAAAGATTTTGGAAATGGAGATAATCCAATAAAATTAATTGAAAATGATGGATCAGGTGGAGCTGATATTGAAACAGAAGTGAGTATTCAAGACGGGAAAACTAGCGTTAACTTATCAAATTTATCAGGTACATTCTATTTTATGATTGAAGGTACTGACATTAAATCTAGTGTATATAGTTTTGATTCAAGTAACTTTACTGATACACCTGGTGGAATGATTTCGTTAAGTGATCCAAGTAATGCAATTATTACTTATAATGAAGATGAATCAATTAATATATATATAGACTTAAGCTTTAACAATGGTGATGAATATAATTATTTACTTGTATATGATTGTAATAAATTATTAATAGATGATGAAACTGATCCGCTAAGCTTAACTATGCCTAAAGAATTTGTAGGAAATACTAGTTATTTGGTTATGGAAAATGTTTATGATGGAAGTTATTATCCAAAATTTGTTGGGGCTACAAAAAAAGTTGATGGCCTAGATTATGTATGCTTTGAAGGTGGAACTCCAAGTGGTGGAATGAATTCTAACAATTATTCATATGGATATTGTGAACCAAGCGCAGAGCTTAAAGTTACATCTAATAAATACTTTGTAAAAAATTCAGATATTACTATTTATGATTTATATGGGAAAAAACTTGCTGATGTAGAAGAATCTGATTTTATGGATGATTATAGTTTTACAAAAACAATAACAGAATATACTGATAATAGTGTATATGTAACTGGTATGGTATATGCTACTATTAATGAGTATTTATTTGATGGACTTGAAACACTTGCTCCTGATGGACTTTTAAACGATGAAGCATTTGAATTTGTTAAAAATAAATTAGAATCAGATTATAATATTGTAGTTAAAGGCTCTAATAAACATACAATAAAAAATAGTAAGTTTATCTCAGGATAATAATTAATAGAACTATGATTAATTTCATAGTTCTTTTTTTTGACTTATAAATATATTTATGATATATTTAAGAATGTGTGGTATTTTTATAAGGAGGTGTAATTATGACATTTAAGCAAGGCTTAAAAGATGGAATTCCTATTTTTTTAGGATACTTAGCTGTTAGTTTTGCATTTGGTATATTTTGCATAACTAAGGGATTACCACCTTTAACTGCTATAATTACATCACTTACTAATTTAACTAGTGCAGGACAATTTGCAGGTGTTAAATTAATGATTGTAACTGCTCCTTATATTGAAATATTCTTAACAGTACTACTTATTAATTTAAGATATTCTTTAATGAGTATAGCTTTAACACAAAAGCTTGATGATAATGTTAAAACATATGAAAAATTAGTATTTGGTTTTGGCGTAACTGATGAAGTGTTTGCCGTTGCAGTGCAAAAGGAAAAAATTAATGCTAAATATATGTATGGTTTAATATTACTACCTATTGTAGGATGGACTTTAGGAACAACACTTGGTTGCTTCTTATCAGAGGTGCTACCTTCTAGAATATTAGATGCTCTTGGAATAAGCTTATATGCAATGTTTATTGCTATAATTATTCCTGAATCTAGAAAGAAATTATCAGTATTTTTAGTTGTATTACTTTCTGCAGGGCTAGGTGTGTTATTCTATTACACACCATATTTAAAAGAAGTATCTATAGGTTTCCAAATTATAATTATAACTATTGTTGCATCTATATTTGGTGCGTTAGTATTCCCGGTTAAGGATGAAGAAGAGGGTGATAGTAATGTATCTAGCGATTAGTATTACTATCATGGCTTTAACAACATATCTTGTTAGAGTAATTCCACTTGCATGCTTTAAAAAGAAGATAAAGTCAAAGTTTATTAAATCATTCTTGTATTATGTGCCTTATGCTGTTTTAAGTTGTATGACATTTCCTGCAATATTTTATTCAACAAATAATATTTATACAGCAATAATAGGAACAAGTGTTGCACTTGTTGCATCATTCTTTAAACTAAAATTGATATATGTTGTTATAATAACAATCTGTATAGTTTTTGGGTTTAGTTTTATATTTTATTAAAATATCGCAAAAAAATGCGATATTTTTTTATTTTTGTCAGTAAAATCTACTTTTCAAACGTATATATAGAGTAGAGGTGATAAAAATGAATGATGTTATATCAAATGACTATATTAATGATTTAAACAAAATTAAAGAAACTATTAGAGAGAATCAAAACAAAGCTATGATTGTTGTTAATAGCGCTATGATTATGACTTATTATGAAATAGGAGTTATAATCAATAAAAGAAAAACCTGGGGTAGCAAATACATACAAAAACTATCAGGAGATTTAAAAGAATACGGAAAAGGATATTCAGTCAGGAACCTTCAAAAAATGGTGCAATTTGCAAGTAATTTTATTATTGAAGAAATTACGCCACAGGTTGTGGCGCAAATTCCATGGGGCACAATAATTGAAATAATGCAAAAAGGAAAATCTCACGAGGAAATGATATTGTATATTAATCAAACTAGTAAATTTAGTTGGTCTAGATCAAAAGTTTTACAAAAATTCAAGGAACAAACTTATGAACGTGATTTAATAGAACCTGACACTTCTGTTTCTATAAAGAACGATGACACAATAAAAGAATTATTTAAAGATACTTATGTATTTAATTTTTTAACCAAAGAGAATACAAAAACTGAAAAGTCTACAAAAGATGCATTAATAGATAATGTGATAGAATTTGTTAAAGAACTAGGTAATGGATTTATAGTTGTTAATAAAGAACACAAAATAATAACTCCAGATAATAAAGCATTTTACATAGATCTTTTACTATATCATATTAAACTTCATTTGTATGTAGTGATTGAAATAAAAAATAGAAGTTTTAGACCACAAGATTTGGGCCAACTATCTTTTTATGTAGGAGCAGTGGATGATATTGAAAGGACGGTAGGTGATAACGAAACAGTTGGTTTGTTATTATGTAAAAATGCTGATTCATATACTGCAAAAACGACATTAAATAGAATTAATGCTAAGATTGGTATTTCTAAATACAAAGTTCTTGAAGAATTACCTAATTATTTAGAAAGAAAACTAAACGGAGTTGAATAGAAACATGATAAAAGAAATGCCAAGATATGAAAGGCCTAGAGAAAAACTATTGACAAATGGTATAAAAACTTTATCTAATATGGAACTGCTTGCAATAATAATAAAAAGCGGAACAAAGGGAAAATCAGCTATTGAGATATCTGATGAAATACTTAATAGTATTAATTCTTTAAAAGATTTAAATGACTTAGAGTTATTAGAACTAACTAAAATAAAGGGACTTGGAAAAGTAAAAGCTATGGAAATACTTGCATCTATTGAACTTGGTAAAAGAATAGCTATGGAAAAAACATATAGAAAGCAACTATTAACAGCAATAGATATATTTGATGAATTTAAGCATGATTTAGAATATTCTACAGAACATTTTTTAGCTATTTATTTTGATAGTAAGTGTCATGTAATATGTAAAAAAGAAATGTTTATAGGAGATGTTAAAAATACAGTTTTAGCTCCAAATGAAATATTTAAATATGCAATTAAAATTGGTGCACCAGCTTTAGTTGTAATGCATAATCACCCAACAGGAGATCCTACTCCATCAAGTGCTGATATAGAGTTTACTGAGTTGCTTAAAGAAATGTCTTTAATTACAAATATTACCCTTTTAGATCACATAATAGTAGGTGATTACTATTATTCATTTTATGAAGATAGAAAAATTTAATTATTGTGTTATAATATAATTGGTGGTTAAAATGAAGAAAAAACTTGATAAGCTTATATTAGAACAAGTAGAAACAATTAAAGAATCGATACTTAGAAGATTTGATATTAATAAGGTGTTTGTAGATACAATATTTTCTAATATTTTAGAAAAATATGATAATCTTATCACCGCAAATTATAATCTTAATAATATTTATGATAATCCTGTTTTGGTATATAAAATCGTTTTATCCATCTGCTTAAACTTTGAATTTGATAAAGATAGGCTTAATGATATTAATCTAGATGAAAACTATATTGAAAACTTTTCGGGTAGAATAGTTGCACAAATAATTTATTCGGATTTAGATGAATTATCATTCCAAATGTCTAATATAATTAATCATCCTATTATTTTATCTTTAATATCTCTTTCTAACATAATTAAATATAGATCTGGTTATGATAATAATGTTTTAAGAAAAAAATATCATAAAGATTTTGCACCTATATTTACATTATTAAAAGAAGCGATGGAATCCCTTGAAGGAACATTATTACTTATTTCAAATAAATCATTTAGTCAAGCAATGACTGTTTATAGATTATATTTAGAGCAAGTTATAACTGCAACAGCCTTAATTAAAAACTTCCATTTAATTGATAAGTATTATGAATTCCAACAATTAACAATTAAATATGCTAAAGATACAACTGATAAAGATGTATTAAAGTTATTAGAGGAAAAGCATATCCCTGCACGTGATGTAAAAAGTTTTTTAAATTATGGTTGGATTGAGTATTTAGATGGATTTAGTGATTTGCCTAAAAATAGGTATAGCATTAAAGTAATGGCTAAGCTTTGTGAAATGGAAAATATATATGAACTATATTCGGATTCAACAAATTATGTTCATATGAATTTATTGTTTACTAATATAGACTGGCCAAAAGAGATTAATAAAGCAATTGAAACTATATTTGCAACAATGCTTGGTATAATATTAAATTATAAGAAGTTTACAAATTTTGATTTTGTGTATAAGAATATAGATTTAGAGGCTGAAATATCTACTATATTCAGTGAGTTTGAAAAGATAATTTCAACAAACGATTATTCATTTGATGTATTGAGACTAAAAAACGCATAATAGTGCGTTTTTTTATTAGTTATAATTATATATTTAAAATAAAACATTATTATTTTTTATAGATAAAATAATAAATACTAATAATAATATATTAGTAATTTGTTGAGTTTTTGGCTTTCTAATGCTATAATTTTTAGTGTATATTGTATTGAAAGAAGGTATATTATGAGCGTAATTATAAAAAAAGATTATGAATCTAAATTGGGATTAATTGAAACTGAAATTGCAATAAAATTTGTGAAGGACACATTTGAACGTGAACTTGCCAAGGCACTAAACTTAACTAGAGTATCAGCGCCACTTTTTGTTTTACCTGAAACAGGTTTAAATGATGATTTAAATGGATATGAACGTCCTGTTGGATTTGATATTCATGATTTAAAGAAAAATGTTCAAATAGTTCAATCACTTGCTAAATGGAAAAGAAATGCACTTAGACGTTATGGTTTTAATGTCGGTGAAGGTTTATATACTGATATGAATGCTATTCGTCGTGATGAAGAATTAGATAATTTCCATTCAGTTTATGTTGATCAATGGGATTGGGAAAGAATTATCTTAAAAGAAAATAGAAATATGACTTTCTTAAAGCAAATTGTAAAAAAGATTTATAAAGCAATTTGTGCTACTCAAACTAAATTAATGAAAAAATATCCTTCTTTAACAAATAAACTTCCAAAGGATATTAAATTTATTAAATCATCTGATTTATATAAACAATATCCAGATAAAACACCAAAAGAAAGAGAAAATCTTGCTTGTAAAGAGTTTGGTGCAATCTTTGTTAGTCAAATTGGTTGGCCAATTGATGGTAAAGCACCACATGATGGAAGAGCCGCGGACTATGATGATTGGAAGTTAAATGGTGACATTTTAGTTTATTTTGAAGTACTTGATTGTGCATTAGAATTATCAAGTATGGGTATAAGAGTTGATAAAGATTCTCTAACTAGTCAAACAGGATTTAAGAAAGAATATGGAAAACTATCTAGTCCTTATTCACAAGATATATTAAATGACAGATTACCTTTAACAATCGGTGGAGGTATTGGTCAATCTAGATTATGTATGTTTATGTTAAATAAGATGCATGTTGGAGAAGTTCAATCATCGCTTTGGACTGAAGAAGATATGAAAGTTTTAACAGATAATAAAATTGAAATTTTATAGGTGATAATATGAATAAAGAAATATTAAGAATATTACAACAAGACGCAAGAATAGATTTAAAAGATTTAGCTGTAATGGTTAATTTAAGCGTTGATGAAGTAAAAATAGAAATAGAAGAAATGGAAAAAAATAAGATCATTTGTGGATATCATGCATTAGTAAACTTTGATAATACAGATGATGAAATAGTTTCAGCTTTAATCGAAGTTAAAGTAACACCTCAAAGAGGATTAGGATTTGATAAGATTGCTGAACGTATTTATAATTTCCCTGAAGTAAGTGCTGTATACTTAATGAGTGGTGCATTTGACTTTACAGTTATTCTTGAAGCTAAAACAATGAAAGAAATTTCTAAGTTTGTGTTTGAAAAACTAGCTACACTTGATTACGTTCAATCAACAGCAACACATTTTATTTTAAGAAAATATAAAGATTTTAAAACAGTATTAGTAGAAGAAAAGAAAGACTTAAGAGAAATGGTGAACTTATGAGAAAATTTATAACAGAAAAGGTTAGTTCAATTAAACCTTCTGGTATAAGACGTTTCTTTGATATTGCTAGTGAAATGGAAGGCGTTATTTCACTAGGTGTAGGTGAACCTGATTTCGATACTCCTTGGCATATTAGAGAAGAAGGTATTTACTCACTTGAACGTGGTAATACATTCTATACATCTAATGCTGGGTTAAAAGATTTAAGAATAGAAGTAACTAATTATATTAAAAGAAGGTTTAATTTAGATTATGATCCACTTAATGAAGTATTTATTACAGTAGGTGGAAGTGAAGCAATTGATGCATGTTTTAGAGCATGTGTTGAAAATGGTGATGAGGTAATTATACCTGAACCATGTTATGTAAGTTATGCTCCTTGTGCAACATTAGCTGGTGCTAAAGTTGTAACAATTGACTTAAAAGAAGAAAATGAATTTAAATTAACTAAAGAAGAATTACTTAATGCAATTACTCCAAAAACAAAGATTTTAGTTTTAGCTTTTCCTAATAATCCTACAGGAAGTATTATGGGAAAAGAAGAACTAGAAGAAATCGCAAAAATCGCTATAGAAAAGGATATTTTAGTATTATCTGATGAAATATATGCAGAGCTTACTTATGGAGTTAAGCATTATTCTATAGCACAAATTGATGGAATGCGTAATAGAACAATAGTTGTTAATGGTTTTTCTAAAGCGTATGCTATGACAGGATGGCGTTTAGGTTTTGCTTATGGTCCATCAGAAATTATTAAGCAAATGCTTAAGATTCATCAATTTGCTATTATGTGTGCTCCAACAACAAGTCAATTTGCAGCTGTTGAAGCACTAAGAAATGGTGATAATGATATTGCTGAAATGAGAATGGAATATAATCAAAGAAGAAGATATTTAGTTAATAAATTAAGAGAAATGGGATTTGATTGCTTTGAACCTAAAGGTGCTTTCTATGTATTCCCATCTATTAAAAAGTTCGGATTAAAAAGTGAAGAATTCTGTGAAAAACTATTAATGGAAGAAAAAGTAATGGTTGTACCTGGAACAGCATTTGGTAAATCCGGAGAAGGATTTATAAGAATAAGTTACGCTTATTCATTAGATCAATTAAAACGTGCAATGGAAAGAATCGAAAGATTCGTTAAAAAATTAAAATAATATGAATAAAATAAGAAATAGTGGGTTGTGTTTAATATTATTATTGCTGATAATGATATTAATATTTACATTACCTATAATCAATATTGATATTAATGATAATGAATTTGTATCTTATTCATTTTTGAATTATTTTTTAGAATTTATATTAAAGAAAAATATAATTGTTGATATAATTGTCTTTTTCTTTTTTATGGTTTATATTGCATCTTTTATGATGAATT
>JAILKD010000100.1 GCA_024694145.1 bacterium
TATCATACTTATAAATCGTTCTATAATCTTGATATATTATATACTCTTTGTTAAAGTACAACACTTTTTTTCCATTAAAACTAGTTATTTCTTCTACCGTCTTAGTTTCATTATTAATCTTATATAAATGTCCTCTACCAATATATCTACCATCTAAGTATTTTCTACCTGATTCTAAAGAAAAATAAGTAACACCATCTATTTGTTTTACTATTCCGTTAACTAAACGTAATCCTCTATTATAATATGATAGTTCTTTTACCTTTGTTCTAATAATTTCAGTCTCTTCATCGCTATATCCTATATAATTTCCATCACTTAAAACTTTATATTTTTCATAATTATCAAAATAGCTATCAAAATCTTCGCATACACCTTCTTCAATTATTGTTTGACCTATAAAATTACCAACATAATCAATTTTTTCTTCAATAATCCTGGTTGGTGTATCATTATTGTAACTATGGTTTTCTAACAAAATAGATCTATATTTACAAACAAAATTAGAAGAATAAAAACTAACATCAATAATTGCATTAATACTTTCAGAATATCCTCCTTTTAGGGAAAAAGTAGATTTATTTTTTTCTCTTAAATTGTATATTTCATATCTCGATATGACATAATCATTACTAGCAAAAGTCTTTGGGAAATGATCAGAAGTAACATATGGATTTTGATTTGATATTATTTTTTTTCTAAATGATTTTCTTGTAAAAACTGTTTCTCTTAAAACAAATAAAGACAATAAAGTAATGATTATTGTTTTTATAATCAATGCTGTTTTAAGTGAATCTTTTCTTTTTTCGATTAAATTTGCTGTTATCTCGTTTTCATTTAAAAACTCATTTAGCTCTTCCTCGTTTGAAAAAAAATATCTAATGTTTTTATAATCATTCATTTCAAATGATGTAAACAGTAATAAGCCAAACTTTCTTTTTGTTATTAATCTAATACTACTATTATCAAAATCATATCCGCTCATTGTACGAAATAGTTTCCCATCTTTTTTTATTGTCCTTGTAAATATCCAAACAATAAAGACAGGTAATAACGTTACAAAAAAAGCAATTATTGAAAATAACAAAAAGTCGCTTATCTTAGCACTTATCATTTGTATTCTAAACATACCTATTAGCGTATATCCTAATATATTAGCAATAAAAAGAGGGAGTATAACTATTAAATAAACAAATATATATATGCTTAAAAACAACTTTACTGATGTTTTAAATTTCATTATAATCCCTCCTCTCTTTTTTAATTATAATTCTTTCTCTTTATTAAAAATCCTTGTATTGTAAAGAAGATGCTTGCAATAACAATAAATATTATTGGATGCATTATCCAAGATAATATGTACGTTTTATCATATGCCTTATGATCATAGACTAGTGATGGCATTTGAATTAGATTAGTAAATATATTATCGTAAAAATATGAATTGCCAAGTAAGAAAATATATGTAAATACTATAAATACTATTACTTGCATATAAGATTTAAAAAAATATGTAAAGCTTGATGTTATCAAAATGAAACTAAACATTATTATCGAGAACAATAATGCATGGATAGTATAATAAATATAAGTTGTATTTCCTTTATTAATCCAAAATAAATCTTTCATAAATAAATCCTTAGATACATAAAACTCTAAACTATCATTTGTGCCATTAATATAATCACTATATCCATATGGATTCATCTTAGGATTAAGCGTAAAATAGAAGGTCAACATTCCTATCATATATGCTATAAAGAAGAATATTGCAGTTATCAAAGCTATTGATAAAGCACTATAAATTCTTTGTCTTAAAATGTTCCCTCTAATATTTGATATGTTGATAGTAGAATCATTTTTATAGAAACAAAAAGCTAAACAAATAGGAGATACTAGTATCATTACAGCTCCAAAATACTCTTCACTTTTTGAAAATACAGATACAGCAAACGGCCTTTTTACGACATATTTGCCATCATATAAATATTTTTCAAATTCATAATACTCATTAAAAACCTTTGATAAGCTAAATGATACTATAACAATAATAAGGATCAAAAAAACAATCCAAGTTAATCTATTTTTAAGTATTAATCTAAGATTTTCTTTAAGCATGAGTTAACACCTCATCACTTACAATTTCTCCGTTATCCATCTTAATAACTCTGTCTGCAATATCTTTTATATCACTATCAATATGACTAGCAATTAGAATGGTCTTATTCTTTTCTTTAAGTTCTAATATAATTTTATGAAATTCAATAATAGATTCTTTATCTAATCCATTAGATGGTTCATCTAGTATTATTAGATTTTGATCTTCCATTATTGCTTGAATTATTCCTAATTTCTTTTTCATACCTAATGAATATTTTCTGACCATTTTATCTTTATCATCATATAAATTTAATCTTTTCAATAATTCATTAACATATTCAATATTTATCTTTCCATTAATGCTTGCCAAATATTTTAGATTATCCATTCCACTATTCCAATTATTGAAATCAGGTTCTTCTATTAAAGCACCTGCTCCTTTAAAATAAGGATTTTTCTTACTTTTTATTTGACCATCAAAAATAATTTCACCACTTGTTTTTGTTAATAGCCCAAGTATATTTTTAAATAATACAGTCTTTCCACTTCCATTAGCTCCAACAATAACATTTATCATTCCTGGATTGAAAGTTATATTAATATTTTTTAAAACGTCTTTAAAGCACAAATCTTTAATCTCTAACATATTCATTCCTCCAGATAATTGATATTATAAATATTACTAAATATATTCCTATGCTAATAAAAGGTATTATACCTATACCTGAAAACTTATCACTACTAATTCTGATTATGTCATAATAAAGCCATTTTGGATAATATAAAGCAAAACTAATGATAAGTGATATAATTAATGCAACATATCTATTTTTAAATAGATTAAACATAATATAACA
>JAILKD010000101.1 GCA_024694145.1 bacterium
CCATATAGCTGGGGTACAGCTGTTAACGTACAAATGATGGCATTCGGTAATATGGGTGATGATTGTGGTACAGGTGTTGCCTTCACAAGAAACCCTGCTACTGGTGAAAAAGGTTTAATGGGTGAATTCTTAATGAATGCACAAGGTGAAGACGTTGTTGCTGGTGTTAGAACTCCAATGCCTATTAGCAAGATGGCAGAAGTATTACCTGATGTTTATAAACAATTCCAAGATGTATGTAAGACTCTAGAAAATCATTATAGAGATATGCAAGATATGGAATTTACTATTGAAAAAGGTAAACTATACATGTTACAAACAAGAAACGGAAAGAGAACTGCTGCTGCAGCAATCCGTATTGCTTGTGATTTAATTGATGAAAAGATGATTACTGAAGAAGAAGCATTACTTCAAATTGATGCTAAGACTTTAGATATGTTACTACACCCTACATTTGACAGTTCTGACTTAAAGGCTGCTGATAAAGACAATGTAGTTGGTAAGGCTATTGCTGCAAGTCCAGGTGCTGCTGCTGGTACTGTTGTATTTACTCCAGAAGATGCAGTTAAAGAAGGTAAAGCTGGAAAGAAAGTAGTATTAGTAAGACTTGAAACTTCACCAGAAGATATTGAAGGTATGAAGTTCGCTCAAGGTATTTTAACTGTTCGTGGTGGACAAACTTCACATGCTGCCGTAGTTGCTCGTGGTATGGGTACTTGCTGCGTTTCAGGATGTGGTGAAATTGAAATGCATGAAGAAGAAAAATACTTCATTTTAGCTGGTAAGAAATTTGTTGAAGGTTCAGAAATTTCTCTAGATGGTACAACTGGTAAGATTTATGATAGAATCATTAAGACTGTTCCAGCTGATCCAAATTCAGGATATTTCGGACGTATCATGAAACTTTCTGATAAATATAAGAGAATGGCTGTTAGAACAAATGCTGATACACCTAAAGATGCTGCTAAAGCTATGGAACTTGGTGCTCAAGGAATTGGTCTATGCCGTACAGAACATATGTTCTTTGATCCTGCAAGAATCGGTGCATTTAGAGAAATGATTTGTTCAGATACTCTAGAAGAAAGAGAAAATGCTCTTGCTAAGATTCTACCAATGCAACAAAAAGACTTTGAAGAATTATATAAGGCTTGTAAAGGCTATGCCGTTACAATCCGTTATCTAGATCCACCTCTACATGAATTCGTTCCAACAGAAGAAGCTGACATTGCTGCTTTAGCTAAGACTCAAGGTAAATCAGTTGAACAAATTAAGGCTATCATTGATTCATTACATGAATTCAACCCAATGATGGGTCATAGAGGTTTAAGACTTGCTGTAACTTATCCAGAAATAGCTAAGATGCAAACTAGAGCAGTTATTAGAGCTGCAATTAATGTAAATAAGGAATGTGGATACAAGATTGTTCCTGAAATCATGATTCCACTATCATGCGATGCTAAAGAATTAAAGTTTGTTAAAGATATCGTAGTTAAAGTTGCTGATGAAGAAATCAAGAATGCTAACGCTAAATTAGAATACAAAGTTGGTACTATGATTGAAATCCCAAGAGCTGCCTTAACAGCTGATGAAATCGCTAAACAAGCAGATTTCTTCTGCTTCGGTACTAACGACTTAACACAAATGACTTTTGGTTTCTCTCGTGATGACTCTGGTAAGTTCTTAAGTGCTTACTATAAAGAAAAGATCTTTGAACAAGATCCATTTGCTAGACTTGACCAAAATGGTGTTGGTAGCTTAATGAAATTAGCTATTAAGCTTGGTAAACCAGAAAACAAAGACCTACACTTTGGTATTTGTGGTGAACATGGTGGAGATCCTTCATCAATTGAATTCTGTAATGCTATTGGCTTAGATTACGTTTCATGTTCTCCATTTAGAGTACCAATTGCTAGACTTGCTGCTGCTCAAGCTGCAATTAAAGAAAAACAAGCTAATCCTATAAATAAGATTAAAAATATCTTTAAGAAATAATTAAACGTACTATAAATATAAAGACTGGATTCGTCCAGTCTTTTTTTAGCAACAGATGGTTGCTTGATTATTATAATTATTCGTTATATTATAAAGTTGTAAGGAGTGATTAAAATGGAAACAAAAGAAGTATTATTAAAATTAAGAGAAAATAAAGGATTATCACAAGAGGATTTAGCAAAGGAATTATTTGTCACTAGGCAAGCAGTATCACGCTGGGAAACAGGAGAAACTATTCCTAATACGGAAACATTAAAATTGTTATCAAAATACTTTAATGTATCAATAAACACATTGCTTGGTAGCCCTAGAAAACTTATCTGTCAGTGTTGTGGTATGCCACTAGAAGATTCATTAATAAGTAAGGAAGAAAATGGAGATTTTAATGAAGATTATTGTATGTGGTGCTATGATAAAGGAAAATATACATATCATAATATGGATGATTTAATTAATGTATGTGTTTCCCATATGGCTAATGAACAATTCTCTGAAGTTCAAGTTAGAGAATATATGAAAAATATGCTTCCAAGTTTAAAATACTGGAAGAATAAAGAAAATTAAAACCTGTCATCAGGTTTTTTATTTTGTGGTATAATAGACTAAAGGGGAGGTAGAAGTATGACTATAATAAGAAAAATGGATGAAACTGAATATCATTTATTAGAAGATTTCTTATACCTAGCTATATTTATACCAAAAGGGGAGGCTAAACCTAGTAGAGATATTATTTATGATGATGACTTATATATCTATATAAGTGGGTTTGGTAAAGAAGAAAATGATTTTTGTATGGTTGCTGTTGATAACGATAAGGTTATTGGTGCTTGTTGGTGTAGGATAATGGATGATTATGGTCATATAGATAATAATACTCCATCAATGGCTATATCAGTTTTAGAAGAATATAGAAATCAAGGTATAGGAACAAAGCTTTTAACAGAATTTTTAAACGAATTAAGAAATAAAGGATATAAAAGAATATCCTTATCAGTTCAAAAAGAAAACTACGCACTTAACATGTATATAAAATGCGGGTTTAAAATATACATGGATAAAAATGAAGAATATATAATGTTATGTAATTTATAGATATGGATATATTAATAGAAATAATATTTGAACTGATATTTGGCTCTGCAGTAGAAGTTGTTAAAGAAAAAAGAATAAGTAAATGGATTAGAATTCCTTTAGCAATACTTTTATTATTATTCTTTATAGGTGGGTTTGTATTTTTAGGAATAATTGGAGTTTTATGTATAACAAGTAATGAAAAGTATTCTTTTATTGGAGGAATAGTTACTTTATTGATTGATATTATGCTAATTATATTATTTATTCGTGGTACGATTAATGGATATAAAAAGTATAAAATAGAAAACAAAAATTTAGATAAAAAAGAAGAATAATCGCTAAGTTTAGCGATTATTATTTTTTATTCTTTCAGTTAAATAAAGTGTTAAATCTTCTATAAATTTGTACTTAGACACTCCTATTTTATTATGTATGTCTTTTAATGTATTTTCAACAACAAAACTATCACTATCTATGCATAATACTAATCCTATAGTATCATCATCTCTATTTGTCTTTTTTAAAACATTAATTGCATTTACATAGAATAATAATTGACCTAAATCTGATGGATTAAATTTCCTGTTTTTAACTTCAATAACAACATAAGCATGCAATGCCAAGTGGTATAATAGTATATCAATATAATATTTTTTTCCAGTAGGAGTAGTAATTTTATATTCTTTTCCGACAAATGCAAAATCACTACCCATTTCGCTTATAAAACTTACAACATTATCAACAAGACTTTTTGTTAAATCCCTTTCTGTTTTAATCATATTTTTATTTACAAAATCAAATACATAAGTATCTTTGAATATTTCTTTTAATGAATTATCTTTTTTTACAATAGAAGTAGTATTTGGTTCAACCAGTCCTAGTTCATAGGCTTGTTCTTTAAATTTTTGTAAGACTTCTGATCTAGACCAGCCGTATTTATGAGTTTTATTTATATACCATAACATTTCTTCATGGGAATAGGATTGGCTTATTATGGTGACTAAAGTGAACCATGGAATTTGGGCAGCAGGCTGCTGCCTAATTTCTTCTATGGTCAAATTTGCAGCAACTTGAGACATAAGTTTAAGATTTCTTGTCGAATATCCTTTCCCATATTCTTTTAAATCTTCTGATAGTTTTTGTATGTATTTACTACCCCAGGTTTTTCTACTATTAATTATTGTGCCAATTTCATAATAAGTCATAATCATAGCACTATTAACAATAACCATTGCTTTATTTTGGTTTTGTCTAATAGTTTCTTTTATTTTATTTAAATCATCTATGTAATCACTATTAATTACATCATTCATTTTTATCACCTCTACT
>JAILKD010000005.1 GCA_024694145.1 bacterium
TCTAGTAGTAATTACGTTATTCTTACGTTAGTAGATAGGTTTGTGTTAGCAAACTGAAAAAGAGCTACATTTTTATGTAGAATTTAGGTGGCACCGCGGGAATTATACTCGTCCTATATAGTTAGGACGAGTTTTTTTATATATAAAGGAGGAATTAAAATGAGACCTACATTAGAAGAAATTAAAGGAATGAATTTAGAAAACTTTAATATTATACCAGTATATAAAGAAATATATTCTGATATAAAAACACCTATTCAAGTACTTAAAAACTTAAAAGCAAAATCTAAAAAAGTATTCTTACTTGAATCAGTAAGTCAAGAAATCTGGGGTAGATATTCATTTTTAGGATTTGATCCTAGATGTGAAATTAAATGCAAAGATAAACAAATAACTATAACTACAGATGAAGGATTATCTAATACATTTTATTCAAATGAACCAATGAATGAAATTAGAAAGGTAATTAAAGAGTATAAATCACCTAAATTAGAAAATCTTCCTTCATTTACAGGTGGACTTGTTGGTTATGCTTCATATGATACACTACAATATGCGGAACCAAGTCTACATTTTAGTTCATATGATGAAGCAAATTTTAATGATTATCATTTTATGTTATTTGATAAAATAATCGCATTTGATAATGTTAGACAAAAAATAATAGTTATAGAAAATATTAAATTAAATGATTTGGAAAATCAATATAAAAAAGCAGAAAAAAACATTAATTTTTATATAGATTTAATTAAAGCAGATTTAAATCCAAATATTTCAAATAATAAAATAATAGAAGAAATAAGAAGTAATGATACTTTTAATGAATATAAAAGAAAGATTGAAAAGATTAAATATTACATTACTGAAGGAGATATTTTCCAATGTGTATATTCTAGAAGATTTAAAGGAAAAATGATTGGATCATTATTTAATACATATAGAGTCTTAAGAGGATTAAATCCTAGTCCTTATATGATTTATCTAGATACAGGAGATTTAGAAATTGCAGGAGCATCTCCTGAGACTTTAGTAAAAAAGGAAGGTAATATGCTTCAAACATTCCCTATTGCAGGAACAAGACCTAGAGGAAAAACAGAAAAAGAAGATTTAGAAATAGAAGCTGAACTTCTAAAAGATGAAAAAGAACTTGCAGAGCATAATATGTTAGTAGATTTAGGAAGAAATGACATTGGTAAAATTTCTAAATTTAACAGCGTTGAAGTAGTAAATTATAAATATGTATTAAAGTTTAGTCATGTAATGCACATAACTTCAACTGTAAACGGAATTATTAGACCTGATAAAGATGCTATAGATGCACTTCAAGCAATACTTCCAGCTGGAACACTATCTGGGGCACCAAAAATAAGAGCAGCAGAAATCATTGATGAGCTTGAACCAGTTAGACGTGGAATATATGGTGGAGCAATCGGTTATATAGATTTTAATGATAACTTAGATATGTGTATATGTATTAGATGTGCAATTAAAAAGAACGATATAGTTTATGTTCAAGCAGGTGGAGGAATTGTTTTAGATAGTATTCCTGAAAATGAGTATCAAGAAACAGAAAACAAAGCAAAAGCAATTTTAACTGCACTTAAACTATCAGAGGGGGAATTAGAATGATTTTATTAATAGATAATTATGATTCATTCTCATATAACTTATATCAATATATCGGTTCAATTAATAGTGATATAAAAGTTATAAGAAATGATGAACTAAAAATAGATGAAATAAAAGCTTTAAACCCTAGTCATATAGTTATATCACCAGGACCCGGAAAACCTAGTAATGCAGGGATTATTGAGGATGTAGTAAGATTTATTGATAAACCTATTTTAGGTGTATGCTTAGGGCATCAAGCAATATGTGAAGTATTTGGTTCAAATATAATTCATGCTAAAGAAATAATGCATGGAAAGAAAGATTATATCGAAGTAGATAACAATTCAGTTTTATTTAAGGGGTTAAGTAATGTTATAGAAGGAGCAAGGTATCATTCCTTAGTAGCTGATAAAGTAAGTAGCGAATTAAAAGTTACAGCAAAAACAAAAGATGGAACTATTATGGGTGTAGAACATACTACTAGAAAAATATATGGAATACAATTTCATCCTGAATCAGTAATGACAAAAGATGGAATGAAAATAATTAAAAACTTTTTGGAGGTAAAATAAAATGGATAAAAAACAAATATTAGAAAAATTAATGAATAAAGAAAATTTAACATATGATGAAGCATATGAAACTATGGATTTAATTATGAAAGGTGAATTAGAACAAGCTTACGTAGCTGCTATATTAACTGCACTTAGAATGAAAGGTGAAACAGTAACAGAAATTAGTGCATGTGCTACAGCAATGCGTGATAATGCAACTACCCTTGATAAAAGTAGTGATGCTGTAGATATAGTTGGTACTGGTGGAGATAATGCACACACATTTAATATTTCAACAATATCTAGCTTTGTAATTGCAGCTGCAGGTATTAAAGTAGCTAAACACGGAAATAGAAGTGTATCATCTCTTTGTGGTGCTGCAGATTGTTTTGAAGAACTAGGAATAAATATTAATACATCAAAAGAACAAGCAGAGCGTATATTATTTGAAGATAATATCTGTTTCTTATTTGCTCAAGTTTATCATAAGTCTATGAAAAACGTTGCACCAATTAGAAAAGGAATGGGAGTTAGAACTATATTTAATATTCTTGGACCTCTAACAAACCCAGCTAAAGTAGATAATATAGTACTAGGTGTATATGATGAATCACTACTTGATGTTATGGCAAATGTACTTAAAGAAATGGGTGTTAAAAAGGGTGTTGTTGTATATGGTGATGATGGATTAGATGAAGTAACTTTAACTACTACAACAAAGATGACTATATTAAAAAATGGCACTATTACGAAGTTTACCTTTGATCCACACTCTTATGGATTCTCACTATGCAAGGCAAGAGATTTAGTTGGTGGAACTAAAGAAGAAAACAAAGAAATTGCTTTAGGAATATTAAATGGTTCTATTAATGGTCCAAAAAAGGATGTAGTTATTATTAATGCAGGTATAGCAATCTATTTAATGAATGAAGATTTAACATTAGAAGAAGCATTTGTTGTTGCAAGAGAAACTATTGATAGTGGTAGAGCATTTAAAAAATACGAAGAATATAGAAGTGCGAGTGTTTCTTTATGATTTTAGATGATATTGTTTTAAAAACAAAAGAAAGATATAATGATAAGCTTGATAAAATAGATGAAATAAAAGCTCTATCAGAAAAAAGAGCAATACTAAATCCTAACTTTTTCTATGAAGCTATTGAGAAAAAAGGAATTTCATTTATATGTGAGGTAAAAAAAGCCAGTCCATCTAAAGGAATTATTAGTAAAGATTTTCCTTACTTAGAAATAGCTAAAAAGTATAATGAGTGTGCTGATTGCATTTCATGTTTAACTGAACCATTCTTTTTCTTAGGATCAGATGAATATTTAACAAATATCAAAATGAATGTAAATATACCTGTTTTAAGAAAAGACTTTATTATTTATGATTATCAAATATATGAAGCAAAAGCAATAGGAGCGGATGCTATACTTTTAATAGTAGCTATACTTGATAAAGATACATTAGCTAAATATATTAATATAGCTCATTCTATTGGGCTTGGTTGCTTAGTAGAGGCTCATGATAAAGCTGAAGTTGATATTGCAGTTAGCGCAGGTGCTAAAGTAATAGGCGTGAATAATAGGAATCTAAAAGATTTTACTGTTGATATGTCTAACTCAATTAATTTAAGAAAATCTGTTAATAAAGACATTTTATTTGTTTCTGAATCTGGAATAAAAAGTAGAAATGATATAAAAAAATTAGAAGAAAATGATGTTAATGCAGTATTAATTGGTGAGACTCTAATGAGAAGTAATAATATAATTGATGAGGTTATAAAGTTAAGAAATGACTAAGATTAAGATATGTGGAATAAAAAGATTAGAGGACGTTTTAATTGTTAATAAATACAAACCTGATTATATTGGATTTATTTTTGCACATAATAAAAATAGAACAATTACATTAAATGATGCATTACTATTTAAGAAAAAGTTAAATAATGATATAATAGCCGTTGGTGTATTTAGAGATAATGATATAAATGAAGTAATAGAAATTGCGAGTAGCGGAGCAATAGATATGATTCAGCTACACGGAAGTGAAACAACAGATTTTATCTTAGAATTAAAAAAACATACTAAATTACCTATTATAAAAGCTTATAATAATTATGAATATGCCGATTATGCTTTATTTGATAATGTTGATCCTGGTAGGGGAAAGACATTTGATTGGAATAATATAAAAACTGATAAAGATTTCTTCTTAGCTGGAGGTATAAATACATGCAACATAGATTTAGCACTTAAACTAAATCCATATGCTGTTGATATTTCTAGTGGTGTAGAAACTAACGGTTTTAAAGACGAAGAAAAAATAAAAGAAATAATCAAGAAGGTGAGATCATGAAAGGAAGATTTGGAGATTTTGGTGGGCAATACGTTCCTGAAACATTAATGAATGCTGTTAACGAACTTGAAGAAGCATACAATAAGTATAGTAAAGATCCAGAATTTCAAGCTGAATTAACAAAATTACTTAATGAATATGCAAATAGGCCATCATTATTATATTATGCAGAAAAAATGACTAAGGATTTAGGTGGATGCAAAATATACTTAAAAAGAGAAGATTTAAACCATACTGGTAGTCATAAAATAAATAATGTACTTGGTCAAATATTACTTGCTAAAAAGATGGGTAAAAAACGTGTTATAGCTGAAACAGGTGCAGGTCAACATGGTGTAGCAACAGCAACTGGTGCTGCTTTAATGGGACTTGAATGTGAAATATTTATGGGTGAAGAAGATACAAAGCGTCAAGCACTTAATGTATTTAGAATGGAATTACTAGGTGCAAAAGTTCATAAAGTTATGAGTGGAACAAGAACTTTAAAGGATGCTGTTAATGAAGCTATGAAGGAATGGGCTACAAGAATGGATGATACATTATATGTATTAGGTTCAGTTATGGGACCACATCCATATCCAACAATCGTTCGTGATTTTCAAAAAATAATTGGAAAAGAAATAAAGGAACAAGTAAATAAGCTTGAAGGAAAAAATCCTGATGTTGTAATTGCATGTGTTGGTGGTGGAAGTAACGCCATGGGTACATTCTATGAATTTATTAACGATAAAGAAGTAGAATTAATCGGATGTGAAGCTGCAGGTAAAGGAATTGATACACCTTATACAGCCGCAACATGTAATACAGGAAGTGTTGGAATATTCCATGGAATGAAATCATATTTCTGCCAAAATGAATTTGGACAAATTGCTCCAGTATATTCAATTAGTGCAGGGCTTGATTATCCAGGTGTTGGTCCTGAACATGCTTATTTATTTAAAACTAAACGTGCAAAATATGTAGGAATTACTGATGATGAAGCCGTTTCTGCATTCCAATACTTATCAAGAATTGAAGGAATTATTCCTGCAATTGAAAGTGCACATGCAGTAGCTTATGCAATAAAATATGCTAAAACATTACCAAAGGATAAAGTAATGGTTATTACTATTAGTGGTAGAGGAGATAAAGATGTTGCAGCTATTGCTAGATATTTAGGAGTTGATTTACATGATTAATTTTAATAAATATATGACACATAAAAAAGCATTCATTCCTTTCATCACTGCTGGAGATCCTTCTATTGAATGTACTAAAACATTTATTAAAGCTTTAATAGAAGCTGGGTCAACTATTATTGAAATAGGTATACCATTTAGTGATCCAATTGCGGAAGGTAAAACAATTATGGAAGCTGATGAAAGAGCATTAAAGGGTGGTGCTACGACTGACAGGATATTTGATATGGTAAAAGATTTAAGAAAAGAATATCCTACATTTCCACTTGTATTTATGACTTATGTTAACCCTGTATTTGTTTATGGATATGATAAATTCTTTGCTAAATGTAAAGAAGTAAATATTTGTGGTATCATTCTAGCTGATTTAAGTTTTGAAGAAAAACACGAAGTTAGTGATGTGGCAAGTAAATATGATGTTGCAGTTATTTCATTAATTGCTCCAACTTCACTAGATAGAATTGAGCGTATAGCAAAAGAAGCAGAAGGCTTTGTTTATTTAGTATCAAGCTTAGGTGTTACAGGAGTTAGAGAAAGTATTACAAGTGATGTAGCTGGTAATGCTAAAAAGATTAAAGAATTCACTAATATTCCTGTATTTGTAGGTTTTGGTATTAAAGATAAAGAACAAGCAAAGAAAATGGCAAGTGTTAGTGATGGGGCAATCATTGGTTCAGCCATAGAAAATATTATTGCAAAATATGGTAAAGATTCAAAAGAATATATCTATAAATTTGCTAAAGAAATTGTTGATGAACTAGAAACACTATAAAATACTCTCCAAATGGAGAGTTTTTAATTTGTACTTATATTTATAATATAAATTGTGTATAATATATGTGTAGATTGGAGGAATACATATGATTTGTCCTTATTGTGGAAAAGAAACAGCTGATGAAATTATATGTTCAGAATGTGGTAGTAATATTAATAACTTCAATAAATTAAAAGAAGCTAGTGATAATTCTGATATTTATACTAGAAGAATAATTATTAAAAGTTGTATTATATTCTTTATTCTTTTCATATGTATTTTTACTGCAATTATTTTATTAGTATAAAGGCTTAACTAAGCCTTTTATTATGTGAGGTGTTAAAATGATTTATGATAGAATATTAGTTAGATATGGAGATTTAACATTAAAAGGACGTAACCAAAATATGTTCTTAAAAAAAGTTCAAAATCTAACTAGAAATAAGTTAAGAGATTTAGATGTAAAAATTGAATGTACACATAGTAGAATTTATGTTATGTTAAATAATACTGATTATAAAGATGTTATTAAAAGACTTGATACTGTATCAGGATTATCTAGTTATAGTTTAGTATGTAGATGTGATTCTAATATAGATTCTATTAATGAACTAGCACTAAATTTAGTTAAAGAAACTATAACTAAACCTGTTAGTTTTAAAGTTGAATGTAAAAGAGCTGATAAAACATTCCCTTATACATCTGTTGATGTGCCAAAAATAACAAGTGCTTATGTGCTTAAAAATACTAATAATCTAACTGTTGATGTGCATAATCCAGAAGTAACACTTACTATTGAAATTAGAAGTGAAGGTACTTTTATTTATACAGAAGAAATAAAAGCTATGGGAGGATTCCCTGTAGGGGTTGCTGGACGTGGCTTATTAATGATGAGTGGTGGTATAGATTCACCAGTTGCTGGATATTTAGCTATGAAGCAAGGTATAGAAATTGAAGTAATACATTTTGAATCAACTCCACTTACATCAATTGAATCAGCACAAAAGGTTATTGATTTAACTAAAAAGCTTGCTATATATGCGCCAAATAATAAAATTAAAATATATATGGTTCCTTTTGTTAAAATGCATCAAGCTCTACTTAATTATGTAGATGAATCTTATAATATTACTATTATGAGAAGAATGATGTATAGAATAGCTAGTCGTATAGCTAGTGAAAAAGAAATATTATGTTTAATTAATGGTGAATCAGTTGGACAAGTAGCTAGTCAAACACTTGATAGTATGTTTGTTATTAATAATGTTACTAATATTCCAGTTTTAAGACCACTAGTTACATATGATAAAAACGACATTATTAAAATATCAAGAATGATTGATTGCTTTGATATATCTATTAAACCATTTGAGGATTGCTGTACTGTTTATGTTCCAAAAAATCCTGTTATTAAGCCAAATCTTGATAAATGTAAGGAAATGGAAGCTAAGTTTGATTATGAAGAAATCATAAACTGGACAGTTAATAATACTAAATATTTAGTTATAAGTAATAATACTGATATTGATCTTGCAAGTTATGGCTTAGAAGTTGGATCAGTAATAGATGAAATTGTAGTAAAAGAAATATTAAAGAGATAGACTATTAATTATTAATAGTCTTTTTTTTAATATTTTTTTAGCCTATAATAAAATTAAAGGGAGGCGTTATTATGATAGATGATTTATGGCTAATAAAACTTAAAATTGATATTAAGAGTAGAAATCCTGATATGTTACTAGAAGAATATATTAAAACTACAAAAGATGAATTATTAAGTTACACTACAGAGTTTAAAAAAGGTCAAATATTATATAGAGGACGTCTTGGATACAAAAGCTATGGTGAAGAAACAGAAGAAGGAAATCTTAAATTTAAATATCCATTCTTTGGTAAAGATATTAAAAACCCACCATGCCATTTAAGTGAAGCAGCTAGATTTAATAGAGATGGTTTTTCATATTTATATTTATCGAGTGATGAAAAAACATGTATAGCTGAACTAAGATTAAAAATCGGTTCAGTTTGTAGTATAGCTGAATTTAGACAAAAGAAAGATTTAAAGTTATTAAATTTGGATAATAATAAAACATTAAAAGAGTTCTTAATTACTCCTGTTTGTGATGAAAATAGATATCAGTATAAATTTACTAGGTTTATTTCAGATTTAATTAAAGAAATAGGAATAGATGGTATTGCATATGATAGTGTACAATCAAATGGAAAATGTTTTGTAATATTTGATGATCAAAACTTTGAACTTATTCCTTATTCAGAAAAAATGTTTTTAGCAAAACGTGTTGAATATAAATTTGAAGAAGTATTACCTGAGTTTGTTGGAGATAATAGGTATAATGAATTACTAGATAGTAGTGATAGAGACTTAGAATATATTGCAAATAATCCACATTATAAAAAGGCTTAATGAAGTGATATATTAAAAGTAGACAACCCTAAAAAAAAGGGCGGTCTACTTTTTTTGTTGTATAATAATTCAATAAGGAGGAATAATCATGGCAAGATTAAAGGGAACAAAGAATAAAATGCGAACACCTGAAGAAAAAG
>JAILKD010000006.1 GCA_024694145.1 bacterium
TTCGTTATAATAACCAATTAAGTCAGTACGTTCCTTCCACATTGGTTGGATTGGTACTACTACTGTTTTATTATTTAAGAATTCTCCAAATGCGTAAGCTAAACTTGTTTTACCTGTACCTGACATACCTTGTAAAATTAATAGCTTTGTTACAGCTAGTCCTGCGATGAAACGTCTAATATCTTTAATATCGTAATATAGCTTTAAATCATGTGCTGCATAATTTCTAAACATATTACAGAAATCTTTTAGACTTATTTTTTCATCATATTTAGGTGGAATATAGTTTTCCATTTCTAAATCTATTTGAGTTAACATATAAAATCTTGATTCACCATTACTAGCTTCAACTTTAACTTCATCTTCAAGTTGTTCAATATTTGTTTCACTTTCAACTTTAACATCAGATGTAGCAGTTAAAGTACCTATTGGTCTATCTTGAATAACTTCAAGTTGCTCATCTATTGATTCAATTTTTTTACTAACACCCTTAAATGATTTTTCTATTGTTTTATTGATGTCTTCAACAATATTTCTTCTTTCTTTTTCTATGTCGTTTTCATATCTTTCTTCTAGTGCTTTTAAACTCCTTATTTTGTTTATCATTAAATCAATTAAAATCACAATAATCAAAACAAAGAAAAGTGATAAATATATTACTAACGCAACATTACTAGTTAAAGCTTTAAAAAAACCATTTAATGAAGCATATAAAATATTAAGTTGCATAAATATCACTCCTATCTATAGTGGTTTTTTTAACGCCCTTTCAGTTACAGAAATAGTATCATCACCAACGTGATTTACTATTATATTCTTGAAATTTGATTCATCCATAGCGTTTTTATATGATGTCATAAGTTTAATATATGGAACTATTCTCATAGCTATTGCATAATCCATCACTTCAGTTAAATCACTACCAGCTTCTATCATAATTGATGACATCTTTTCGAATGCTAAAGTCATTCTATTATCAATAACAAATTCTTCTATATTAGCTAAATCTTCTTCAATATCATCTAGCTTTTTCCAGTTATCTTCATCAATATAATATTTTTCTCTATTTTCTTTAATCTTTTGCTCTAAAAGAGTAAATGATAAAGCATAATTAATAGTTGGTTCTTCTTGAATAATTTCATTTTCTCTAATGAATAATTCAACTGATACTGCACTATCAGCTATTTTTTTACTAATATTTTCCAAATATAATTCATCTTTTGGAATCATTAAGAAGAAAATATTCTTATTAACAAATACATTATCGTCTTCATCATCACTCAATTTAATATTTACTGAATTATTTGGATCAAGTGAATAATCAAGGAAATCATCATAAATTGATGTATCATCTACATTTACGTTATACATTGTTTCAACATATATTTTTCTATTATTCTTTGATGCTTGCAATAAATCATTTGCTAGTTTGCTTCTATAAACTACATCATCACTACTTATTTGCCAGAATAATTTTTCTTTTAAATCTATGTTTTCTAAATTAATTGGACTAAATTCATCATTTAAATATTTAGTTAATATTTCAGCAAATTTAAGTGTTAAATTAATATCTTGTGATTTTAAGAAAATCATTTTACTTGATGCGATTGCACCTAAAATAGATCTAATACTTCTTGGTTCAACAATTAAACCACTATTTAAAGCATAATTTGTTAAATCTTCTGCATAAACCAAGAAATCTATCTCCTTTGAATAAGTATTATCATCGATTTCTTCATTAATTGTCTTATCGTATGTATATACTTTTTCAACATCTTCTTCTTTACTATTAGCCTCTTCAATAACCTCTTCTAAATTTTCAACTTCTTCTACATCTTCTTCATTAATTTCTTCTACTTTTGGCTTTTCATAAGTAACTTCAGAAACCAAATCAAATTTATCCATATCACTAATTACTTTTGTAATATCACTATTAATATCATATTCATCTTTAACTTTTTTCTTTCTTAGAGTTAAAACTAAGTAGATAACAAATAAAATATCAAATATGGCAATAAGAATAAGTGTTGAAATAGTTACAACCTTGTAATTGTTTTGAAGTAAGTTAGCAACAAACACAAATCCAAAGAAAGCATTGTAATATAAGCCAACTAGTATAGCAATAAATAACTTTTTACCTTTTCCATGTGACTCATCATTTTTAATATAAGTATTTTTTAGTTCATCTTCTATAAAGTTTTGATAAGCCTTCTTTATATTTAATACACGCTCAACATCATTAGTTGCTTTAAAGTCATCATAAACATAGTCATCTAGTTCAACTATTTCACTAAGCATTATTCTACCTGCTTCATCACAAATAGAAACTTGATATCTTCCTTTTTTGATTACATATTTCATTTTACTAGCATCAAATACTTTGAAACTAAATTCATCAAATGGAATTATGAATTTTATTGACTCGTTTGGTTCAATAAACATTTTCTTAAATCCACATAATTTAAAATCGATATCTTTCGAATCTAATGTTGAAATATATAATTGAGCAACTTCATATGAACCTATTGGCCCGCTATTTTTAACTGTAAACATTGCTCCTTTTTTAGCAACATCTAAAGTGCTATAATCAAAAATACCATAACCTTGTCCATAGCCAAGAGAATATTCATACTGCTTATTTAATACTTCATCTTTTCCTTCATCTAATACATCATAAATTCTTGTTGTTCTAGCTGATGGAACATTTATTCCAAATAAACAATCAAATATAGCATTTAGACCAAACTTATTTAAAAAATTTGTCTGAATTAATGCATCAACGTTATCTGTAAAGTTATATTCAACATAATCATCAGTATTACAAATTGCAATTATCTTGTTGTTTATTTTTCTTATTTTTTCGATCAAATCTAATTCCTTTTTAGGTAGAGTTTTTGATTTATTGTTATATTTGCCAAGGAATAATAAAACATACTCTGATTCACTAGCTATTCTTTCTGCTTCTAAATAAACATTTTCTAAATCAATGTCTTCTTCAATAAAGCCATGAGCATAGCCAACTATATTTAATCCATATTTTTCTATTACTTCCTTAAAATCAATAGTTCCATCTAAATAATTAAATCTAGTCGCAAAATCTCCTATGATACCTACTTTTGGTTGTCCTTCAATCGGAAGTATTCCATTATTTTTAAGTAACATAATAGATTCACAAATATCACTAGTAATTTCTACTTCGTTAATTTCAACTTTTCCTCTACTAGAAATCTTAAATGAATCATCAAGCGCTAATAACATAGAGAAATTATCATTAACTATTTTATCTAGCATTTCACTTGATATAATTAAGCCTTGATCCTTTAAATCTTCAAATTCAGCATTACTAATAATTCCATTAGCCAAATTAGACATTTCAACTTCATATCTATCTAGTGCATTTAAAATTGCTTCTTTTGCATTATCATAGAAAATAAAAATTGCTCCATTATTTAATGCATAAATAGAATCTTCATCACAACTTGCTTCAAAAAACTTAAAGCCCTTAAATCCTGTTTTCTTATTAACAAAATCCAAAGAGTCCTTAGTTTTAAGAATAATCGATGTAGGATTACTACTTAATGCGATTAAGTATGGAGTCACATCATTAAAATCAAATTTATCATAATATATTCTTGGAAAATCAGTTATACATGAAAAATATCCTTTATTATTTATAGCTTCAATTTCAAGTTTAGAAAAAAAACCTAATAAATAATTATCAGGATAAATACCATCGATATAACGTTTCAAACTATCTTTTATTTCAATGCCAAAAACTGTATTAAAAGAGTTAATGGATTCGTATATGTTAGAAAAATATTTATGAGCAAAATTTATTCCCCATGAAGAAAGAAGCGATTTGTAGCTTATTTTTAAATCACTTTTTGCTCCTGTTAAATCATATGCCTTTTTTATTTCAAAAGTAGGTAGATCATAGTTTTCTACCTTAATACTTTTATACTTTTCACCAGATGTAATAAAACTTATTTTTTCATCTAATGATAAATTTCTAATAATGGATTCAAACTTTAACATAACGAAACCTCCACCAGTCCAATTTTTCATACATTAAAATAAAAATTATATATTAAATTTTTATATATATAGTATAGATAACTCTATTTTACTCCCAAATGAAAGCATTTTCAAGAAAATTTATTATTATTAATAATAATTAACTAATAATTGACAAAATGTTTAATTTTTAGTTAAAAATAAAAAACGGCTTAATTTAGCCGTTTATTACTTTCTTTTATATACAGATTGTGGAGCAACGCTATTTTGTCTTGGAACTTGTCCATTTTGCATTTTTCTTTGCATTTCTTGCATATCAGCTTCACTCATTCCACTCATTTGTTTAGCTACTTGTTTTTGACGTTCTAGTGTTTTACGTAGGTTATTTACTTCTGTAACACTTCTACCGCTACCCTTAGCAATACGTTCTCTACGTTTAGATGATTTATCAATTAAATCAGGATTCTTTCTTTCTTCATCAGTCATAGAGCCAATGATAGCTTCCATATATTCAAATTGCTTATCATCCATATTACGAGCAGCTTCTCTAACTTGTTTCATACCAGGAAGTAAGCCTAATATTTTTGATGAACCAATACGCTTTATCATTTTAAATTGCTTTAACAAATCATAATAGTTATACTTATTACTCATTAATTTTTCTACCATAGACATTGCTTCATCTTCATCTATATTTTCAGTAACCTTCTCAATTAATGTTAAAGTATCACCCATACCCAAGATTCTTTGAGCCATTCTATCAGGATGGAAAACATCTAAGGCATCCAATTTTTCACCTGTACCAATAAACTTAATAGGTACTCCTGTAATGTGTCTAATTGATAGTGCTGCACCACCACGTGTATCACCATCTAGTTTAGTTAAAATACAGCCTGTTGCATTTAATTTTTCATGGAATGTTTTAGCTACATTTACTGCATCTTGACCAGTCATTGCATCTACTACTAATAATACTTCATCTGGTTTAGCTACTTGTTTAACTTTAACTAGTTCTTCCATCATATCTTCATCAATATGAAGTCTACCTGCAGTATCTATGATTACTGTATCATAGCCATGTTCTTTAGCATATACTAATCCATTTTGAACAATATCCCAAGCCTTTTTATTTACACCTTCATCATGAACGTATACATTTAATTGCTTACCAATTTGTACTAATTGATCAACGGCAGCTGGTCTATAAATATCAGCAGCAATAAGCATTGGGTTTTTCTTTTCATATTTTCTTAAGTAGTTAGCAAGTTTACCAATTGCTGTTGTTTTACCAGCACCTTGTAAACCCATTGTCATAATTACTGACATACCTTGCATTTTTAAATTAATACCTGATGCATCATCACCCATAATACGCTTTAATTCATCAAATACAATTTTTACTACTTGTTGTCCTGGATTTAAACCATGTAAGATCTTTTCTCCTAAAGCTTGTTCTTTAACATTTTGTGTAAATTCTTTTACTACTTTGTAGTTAACATCTGCTTCTAGAAGTGATAATCTTACATCACGCATCATTTCATCAATATCTTTTTCATTAAGCTTACCACGGCCTGTTACTCTACGTAGGGCCATTTGTAATCTATCTGATAAGTTTTCAAAAGCCATTCTATCACCCTTAATCTATATTTTTTAATTCTTCTATTAAACTATCATTATACTTTTTTTCTAATTCTTCAATTATCTCATTTCTCTTGTTAGACTTTTCTAATAAATGAAGTTTTTCTTCATAATCTAATAAAATCTTGCATGTTTTTTTTATGTTATCATAAATAGCATTTCTACTTAAATTATTATCACTAGCAATCTCTCCTAGAGAGTTATCAAAGAAATAATACATTTCAAAATAATTTCTTTGTTTTTCAGTTAATAATTCCTTATAGAAATCGTATAACTGACTCATTTTCTCCTTTTCGATTAAATCAATCATAAGCTACTCCTGATCAAAGAAATCTGCGAACAATCCATAAATATATTGCTCAATATCAAATGTATCTAAATCTTCTAATTGTTCACCCATACCAACAAGTTTTATAGGTGTACCCATTTCTTGACGAATAGCTAAAACAATTCCACCCTTAGCTGTACCATCAAGCTTAGTTAAAACAATACCACTTACATCTGTAGTCTCACTAAATATCTTAGCTTGACTCATACCATTTTGTCCTGTTGTAGCATCTATTACAAGTAGTGTCTCATGAGGTGCACCAGGCATTTCTCTAGAGATAACTTTCTTTATTTTTTCTAATTCTTTCATTAAGTTAACTTTGTTTTGTAATCTACCTGCAGTATCGCAAATTAATACATCATATTTTTCCTTTTTAGCTTTAGTAATAGCATCAAACATAACACTTGATGGATCACTTCCCGCTTCTTTTGTGACAATATCTACACCAACTCTTTTAGCCCATACTTCAAGTTGTTCAATTGCACCTGCTCTAAATGTATCTCCTGCTGCAAGTAAAACTTTCTTCTTTTCTTTTTTAAGCTTATAAGCTAATTTAGCAATTGTAGTAGTTTTACCAACACCATTAACTCCAACAAATAAATATACTGTTAAACCATCTGGATTAGTTTTTAAATTGGCATTAACAACTTCTCCATTTAAGTATATTTCAAACATCTTATCAACAATAATTTCTTGTAATAAAGATGGGTCTTTTATATTTTGTTTTTCAACTTCAAGTTTTATATCATCCATGAATTTAATAACTGTATCTACACCAATATCAGCCATGATAAACATTTCTTCTAGTTCATCAAACAATTCATCATCTATTAATTTTTTACTACTTAGTAATTTCTTTAAATTGCCTAGAACACCTGTTCTAGTTTTATTCATACCAAGTTTGTATTTATTATCTTTTTTCTTACTTCCAAATAATCTTGAAAATAGTCCCATAGTATCAAAACCTTTCCTAATATATAATAACATACTTTTTACTATAAGTAAAAGAAAAATTAAAAAAAGAAAAATAGCTTGAAATCAATCAAGCTATTTACAATCTTTATTTAAACATTTAAGTTCGCCATCTACTTCATATAAAACCTTACCACATTTAGGACAAGTTTTATATGATGGCTTATATTGTGTAACAAATTTACACTTAGGATAATTACTGCATCCATAGAAAGAATTTCCCGATTTAGAGCCTTTTTTTGCTGTTCTTAAAATTAAGTGTCCACTCTTACATTCAGGGCATTTAATTACTTCTTCTTCCTTGCCACAGTTAGGATTTGAGCATATTACATTACCATCATCATCAATTACAAGTGGCCTACCACAAGTTGGGCATAACTCTCCATTTGGTTTATATTGAGATGTAAAAGTACACTTAGGGAAGTTATTACAAGCATAGAATTCCTTACCCTTAGTTCTACCTTTTTTACTAATTCTAACAACAATACTTCCTGTCTTACATAAAGGGCAAGTCATATCTTCAACTTCTTTTGAAGTAGTCATTTCATTTGTTACAACGAACTTACATTTTGGATATGCACTACATGCTTCAAACTCACCATATTTACTCTTTCGCATAACTAGTGGGCTTCCACAAACAGGACAGAAATTACCAGTAGTTGGAACAACTGTATCCATATTTTCTTTAGCGTAATCTATTTCACGTTCAAATGTAGGATAGAAATCACTAATGATTTTTTCACCGCTTACTTCATCACTAGCTACTCTATCTAGATCGTGTTCCATATTAGCTGTAAATTCAACATTTATAATATCGGAGAAATATTCATCAAGCTTATTAATTGTAAGCATTCCTTTTTCAGTAGGTTCAATTAATCTCTTTTCAGTTTTAATATACTTCTTTGATTTATTCTTTCTAATTGTTTCAGCATAAGTAGATGGTCTACCAATACCTTTTTCTTCCATTTCTTTAATTAAAGTTGCTTCTGTATATCTAGTTGGTGGTTGTGTAAAGTGCTTATTACCACTAACTTCTTTAGCATGTAGAATATCTCCTGCTTTTAAAGTTGGAAGCATTTCTAGTTTTGGTGAACCCATAACTTTTGTATAGCCATCAAATAATTCTTTTTCACCCTTAGTTTTAAAGATTAAACCATTATTATCTAAAACTACATTTGTTACTTCTACAGCAAGTGGAGCCATTAAGCTAGCTAATGCTCTATTATAGATTAATTGATATAATTTAAATTCATCTACTGTTAAATAATCTTTAATAGATTCAGGTGTATTTTCAATATATGTAGGTCTAATAGCTTCATGTGCATCTTGGCTTAAAGCAACATTTTTATGCTTTGTTTTACCTAAATATTCTTTACCATAGTTTTCTTCAATAAACTTATATGCATGACTTAAAAATGCATCTGATAATCTATCTGAGTCAGTACGCATATAAGTAATTAATCCCTTTAACTGGCCATTTACTTCTTTTCCTTCGTAAAGAGTTTGAGCAATTCTCATAGTCTTTGTAGAATCAAAATTAAGTTTGCTTGAAGCATCTTGTTGAAGTGTTGAAGTAATATATGGTGGTTTTGATTCCCTCTTAGATTCTTTAACATCTACGCTTTTAACAACAAAATCATCAGTTAATAAATTCAAGTATTTATTACATTCTTCTTCGCTTTTAATTTCAAGTTTCTTTCCATTATATTCACTTGCTTGTATTTTTGTTTTACCAAAATCAGCATCGATAGTATAATATTCTTCAGGATTAAAAGCACTTATTTCTTTTTCTCTATCAACAATTAATTTTAAGGCAACACTTTGTACACGTCCTGCAGATTCACTTTTTATTTTAGATTTCATCAAGCCTGATAGCTCAAAACCGATTATTCTATCTAAAATACGTCTAGTTTCTTGACTTTCAGTTAATTCCATATCAATCTTTCTTGGATGTTCTAAAGCCTCTATAATTGCGTTTTTTGTAATTTCGTTAAATACAACTCTATTGTCATCTTCTAAACTTAACCCTAAAACTTGTGCTAAATGCCAACTAATAGCTTCTCCTTCACGGTCAGGGTCGGTTGCAAGATATACTTTATTTCCAGCACACTTACTCTTAAGCTCATTAACAGTTTTAATCTTTTCTGGAATTATTTCATAAATAGGTTTAAATTTATTTTCAATATCAACCCCAAGACCTTTCTTGCCTTTAGTTGATAAATCTCTAATATGACCTACAGATGATAAGACTTGATATTCATTTTTTAGATACCCCTCAATAGTCTTTGCTTTTGAAGGCGACTCTACGATTAAAATCTTTTTCATATGGGTCACTCCTTTTTCCTTATTTATTATATAATAGATGCCCTTATGGTTGTCAACACCCATTTTAGGCAATAAAAAAACCTTATTTTAAATAAAATAAGGAAATTTTTTGAAAAATTTTATTTTAAAAATCAAAGCTAATTTGCTCAATAAGCATAGTTTTAATTGGCTTAAATGTTTTTCTATGAATATCTGTTATACCATATTTTTTAATAGCTTCTATATGAGCTTTGGTAGGATAACCCTTATGTTTTTTAAATCCATATTCAGGATATATTTTATCCATTTCATCCATATATCTATCTCTAGTTACTTTTGCGATAATCGATGCAGCAGCAATAGATTCACTTAATGCATCACCTTTAATTATAGGTTTAACAGGAACATCTATATTCATTGGCATGGCATCACTTAAGACATATTGTGCCTTAATTTTAAGTTTCTTTATAGCCTCCATCATTGCAAGCCTACTTGCTTCTAAAATGTTTATTTCATCTATTTTTTTATTATCTATAAAAGCCACTCCAACAGCAAGTGCCTTTTCATTAATAATATCAAATAATACATTTCTTTTCTTTTCAGTTAATTGTTTACTATCATTAACACCAGTAATAATAGTATTTTTAGGTAATATTACAGCTGCAGCTACAACAGGGCCAGCTAAAGGTCCACGCCCAGCTTCATCAGTACCTGCTATAAATTCATAGCCTTCACTATATAATTCTTTTTCATATGCTAGTAAGTCTATCAATTGTAACACGTCCTAACTTTTCATGTCTTAAATCATGTAAAAAGATATTATTTATTTTCTCATAATCATCATTCTTACATCCTCTAGCTGTAGCAATTTTATCATAATAATCATTTATATTATTAATTGAATCAATATTATATCTTTCATAGAAAGATTTTTTATAATATGTATTCATAAAATCAAAGCCAAAATGTACAACTTCATCCATCGGCATAATATCATCTTTAATAGCCCCAGTTAAAGCTAAGTTCATTCCATTTTCTTCTAATTTTGGCCATAATACTCCTGGAGTATCAAGTAAATCTAGGTTACTATCAAGTTTAACCCATTGTTGTGTTTTAGTAACACCAGGCTTATCACCTGTAATAGTCATTTTCTTTTTTACAAGTGTATTAATGATTGTAGATTTACCTACATTAGGTATACCTGTAATCATTGCTTTCATAGAAAGTTTTATTCCTCTTTCTTTATTCTTATCTATCTTATCTTTTAATATTTCAAATGTATATGGTACTATTTTTTTCATGTTATATCCTGTAACTGCATCTATGTCTAGACAATAATAGCCTTGTTCCTTATAATAGTTCATCCATTTAACTGTTTCATTTTTATCAGCTAAATCGGCTTTATTTAAAAGTAATAAAATAGGTCTATTTGAAGCGATTTCTTTAATTAAAGGATTAAAAGATGATTTAGGTATTCTACTATCTAAAACCATATATATAATATTTACTAGTTTTATTTTTTCTTGCATTTCACGCTTTGCTTTTTGCATGTGTCCTGGAAACCAGTTAATATTTTTTGGATCGCTCATAATAACACCTCCTTACTTTTTAATGTGTGCTGTAATTATACAATAATTAAATGAATTAATGGTAATAATTATATCATCAATTTCAACATAATAATTCTTACCATTTTTATAAATATATGCATTTTTATCTAATACTTTATTTTTAATATAATATACTACATCATTACAATCCAATTTTAAATTTTTCTTTATTCTAATTACGCCTAGCTCTGTAGTGTGAATTTTATCTATATTATCTATTAACATATTTATCTCCAAAAAATTATATCAAATAATACTTTTGAAACTATATCACTCTTTTTTACAGGGCCAAAGCTTCTACTATCTGTTGAATTACCTCTATTATCTCCCATAATGAAATATTCATTTTTACCTAAAGTAACACTATTAGAATAATTATTCCATTTTGTTTGATGCCAGTAAGCAAGACTATCTTCTATTACAGTTCCATTACATTTAATTTTATGTTCAAGTATTCCTGTTGTTGTATTTAATTCTTCAACATATTCAATAACATCACCTGGAACTCCAACAACTCTTTTAATTAATAGTTCTTTATCTCCTGTGACATCTTTCATATAAATAATTGATACATCATTTTTCTTTGGATTATATCCAATAGTTCTACAAACTAAAATATCACCATTTTTATAAGTTGGTCTCATAGATGGACCACTTACCCTAACAAATGAAAATAAATAAGTCATAATTAATATAAAAGCGCAAATACATTCCATAAAGAAATTATACAAATCATAAAAATATGCCCATCTATAAAAATGCTTTTCTTTATCTTCTCTTATTTTCTTATAACAAAATATAATTATTAAGCATAATATAGAGAATACTGCATAAATTATAACCAGTATTTGAAATATAGGCATTTGCACACTTAAAACGGAATAGGCACCTGCCCTAATTACTATAGCAAGTAAAAAAGTAATAATAGAAACGATTGTTCCTATTATGAATTTTCTTTGTAAAAACCAATGAAGCTTATTAAGTCTTACCTCAACATCTTCTTCAATTGCTATTTCTTTTAGGGACATTTCTTTTTTTACTCTATTAAAGAGCATAACATCACCTTTTTTCTAACTAATAGTGCCTGCATAAACAGGCACTATCATTATCTTAAAATATTTTCTAATTCTTCTTGATCAACTAATACTCTTCTAGCCTTACCTGGGGTTGCAGGAGATACAACACCGGCACTTTCAAGTAAATCTATTAAGCTTTGAGCTCTATTAAATCCAATATTGAATCTCTTTTGAAGATTATTGATTGATGCATTTTGCATTTCAACAACATAACGAGCAACATCTTCAAATAGTTCATCAGTGTTTTCTTTTCTATATTGTTCTTCAACACTTTGACTTAATGAATCATGGTTAAAGATATAATCTGGACCTGCTTGATTTCTAATATAGTCACAAACAGCTTCAATTTCATCATCCTTAATAAATGCTCCTTGAATTCTTGTAGTACCAAAGTCATTTTTAAAGAACATGTCTCCTCGACCTAATAATTGCTCAGCTCCGCCGTAATCTAATATTGTCATAGAGTCAGTTGGACTACTTACTCTAAATGCAATACGTGTTGGAATGTTTGCTTTAATTGTACCTTTAACAACATCAGTCGTAGGTCTTTGAGTAGCAACAATTAAATGCATACCAGCAGCTCTTGCTTTTTGTGTAATACGTTGAATTGATTGCTCAACATCAGCACTAGCTGTTTGCATTAAGTCGGCTAACTCATCAATTAATATTAAAATATAAGGCATCTTTGGTTCTGAATAACCTTCAGATTCTAGCTTTTGATTATAATCTTCAATATTTCTAACCTTTAATTGGGCAAATAGTTTATATCTATTATCCATTTCATCACATGCCCATTTTAATGCTTGACTTGCAAGTTTAGGATCGCTAATAATAGGTGTAACTAAATGTGGTAATTCTTGATAGAATACATATTCAACACTCTTAGGGTCAACTAATAATAGTTTTAACTCATCTGGTTTATTCTTAAGTAATAAACTTATAATTAATGAATGGCTACATACAGACTTACCAGAACCTGTTGTACCTGCAATTAAACCATGAGGCATTTTATTAATAGGTGTAACAATTGTCTTACCATTTAAGTCAACACCTAAACCAAAACTTAATTTAGATGAGTTCTTAAATTCATCAGAATGACAAATATTACCAAAGTTAACCATTTCAACAACTTTATTAGGTACTTCAATACCTACATAAGCTTTTCCAGGAATTGGGGCTTCAATATGTAGTGACATTGCAGCTAAAGCAAGTTTTAGGTTATCAGTTATTTGCGTAACCTTTTTTACACTGACACCAGGAGCTAATTCAACTTCATAACGTGTTACTGATGGGCCTTTTGTATAATTAACTACTGAACCATCAATGTTAAATTCAGCAAGTGTTCTATTAATAATATCTAATTGGTCTTGAATCCATTCATATCTAACAGAATCATCTGTTTCAACAGTTTTAAATATTGATAGTGGTGGAAGTTTATATCTAGAATAGTCATTTTTCTTAGGTTTTGGCTTCTCTACCGCTTTTTCTTTAACAACAGGATGTTCAATAACTGGTTCAACTTTAGATATAGTTTCTTTAACTGGTTCTTCAACAAATTCAGCTTCATCAAACTCAGGAACAGAAATATCAGCTGGTTTAAATTCATCAACTTCATCTTCTATTTCTAAATTAGAAATAAAGTCATCTATATCATCTGTTTTAGGAGCTTCTTTAACTTCAACTGGCTTTTTAGGCTCATCAAAGTTAAGATAAGCTGGTTTATTATATAAAATATCATTATCATTATCTAAATCTATATCATTAACTTCTTCGACTTTTGGAGTAAGTTTCTTTTCTTCTACTTTTCTAGTTTCTCTTTCAAGTTTTGATCTTCTAGATTCATTTTGAATAGGTGAATTCATTTCTTCAAATTCAGGTTTCTTATTCAAATTAGTAATAGATTTTGAACCTGGGAATATTTTTTGTCTATCTTCATTTCTAATAATTATATTTTCAAAATCACTAATATCTTTTTCATCTAGTCTTCTCTTATCTTTTTCTCTAAATGGGTCTAGTGATCTATCTGTATATTGTAGTGGATCAGATGGTGGAGCAACTAATTCATCTATATTTGCTCTACCCCAAATAGCTGAAAAAGCTGGAGTCATTTGAAACTTTTGTTCCTTCCTTTTAATATGTACAGGTGCTTTACTTATTTGCGGAATAACAAAAGGAATAATTGATTCAGTGCTTTCTTCTTGAATTTTCTTGTTTTTCTTTTTAAACAACATTAGAATCACCCTTTATAAATAATGTTATACAAACTACACTATATTATACCATAGTATAATATTTTAATCAAACCATAATAATTTGAAAAATTTAAAAAAATCTACACTTTTTATTATTTTTTGATATAATATGTTTGGTGGTTAAAATGAAATATATTTTTGCTGTTGATTTAGACGGTACATTATTAAATGATGAGGCAAAATTAAATAAAAAAACTATCGATTTTATTAGGTCTTTAGATAAGGATGAATACAAGTTTGTTCTTACTACAGGTAGACCATATTTAGGTATGATACAGTTCTATAAAGAACTCGAGTTAGATACATTTGTAATATGCAATAGTGGTACATCTGTATTAAAGCCAAATAGTGATTTTAAACCAATTAATCACAATATAGAAAAATCGCTATTTCTAGCCTTTTACAATAAATCTTTAGATTTACTTGAAAGTGCAATTTTTACTGACAATGATGACTGCTATATCTATAACAAATTATACAATAATGAGTTCTTTAAGCACATTCAAGAAGGCGCAAATGTAATAGATGGTGATTATAATAAAACTATTAAAGATGGACCTTCTGGTGGACTATTTATTTTAAAAAATGGATGCCATGAAAAGTTCATGGAAAATGCTAAAGAGTTTAGTGACAAAATAGGAGTTAGATGTTGGGGTAACTTCTATGGTTGTGATTATTATGAGTTTTATCAAATGGGTTTTAACAAAAGTACTTCTTTGTATGACTTGTTAAACTTATATGATGCAAAGTTAGAACAACTTGTATGTTTTGGTGATTCTATTAATGATATTGAAATGCTTACCATGAATCATAATGGAGTATGCATGATTAATGGTAATGAAGATGTTAAAAAATATGCATCACACATCACAAAATATGATAATAATCACGATGGAGTAGTTGAATATATAAAGGAATTGATAAAGGCAAACTAATAAAGTTTGTCTTTTATTTTTTTACACGATGTTAACAAATTATGTGCAATTGTAAAATAAATGTATTAGTTGTGTCAATGATATGTTAACACTATAAATATTAATTTATAGATTTAGTGTTTTTAGTCTTGAAAAAAGCCCACCCACATAGTATAATGTTAAAAGAGTGTAAGGCCAAAAAAATAAAACAATTACAAGGAGGTTTTAAAATGAAGTTAAAAAATGAAGCAGTTAAACAAATTAAAGAGATTTGTGCTAGATACAAAGATGAACCATCTCCATTAATGTTAGTTTTAACTGACGTACAAAAAGAATACGGCTACCTACCACTTGAAGTTCAGGAAGTAATTAGTGAAGAATTAAACATTCCTGTTGCTGATATCTATGGTGTTGTAACATTCTATAGCTTCTTCTCTTTACAACCAAAGGGAAAATATGTTATTGGTGTATGCATCGGTACAGCTTGTTACGTTAAAGGTGGAGCAAACGTATTAGACAAGTTTAGTGAATTATTAAAGATTAAAGTTGGTCAAACATCTAGTGATGGACTATTTACACTTGATGGATTACGTTGTATTGGAGCATGTGGTATTGCACCAGCTCTAACAATCAATGGTAAAGTATATCCAAAAGTCAAAGTAACAGATGTTGAATCAATTATTAAGGAATATAGAGATAAGGAGTAATGACTATGGCAAAGGTAATTAAGACAGTTGAAGATTTAAATCAAGAAATAAAATCTTGTACAGAAAATCTTGATAAGAAATTTGCTGGTAAAAACGGTAAAAGATCTATTACTATTTGTGGTGGTACAGGATGCTTATCAAGTAACTCAGGAGAAATCCTAAAGAGATTTGAACAATTAATAAATGAAAAAGGATTATCTGATAAAGTTGATGTTAACGTTGTTGGATGTTTCGGTTTCTGTAGTCAAGGACCATTCGTTAAAATCTATCCAGAAGATACACTATATCATGCAGTTAAACTTGCTGATGTAGATAGAATCGTTGAAGAAGATATTATCGGTGGAAAAGTAATTGAAGATTTATTATATGTAGATTTCAATACAGGAAAGAAATGTACTCGTCAAGAAGACATTCCATTCTATCAAAAACAAATGCGTATTGCATTACATGGTTGTGGTGTAATCAATCCAGAAAACATTGAAGAAGCATTAGGTTATGGTGCTTTCCAAGGTTTCAAAAAAGCTTTACTTACAATGACTCAACAAGAAGTTATTGATGAAGTATTAGCAAGTGGTTTAAGAGGCCGTGGTGGTGGAGGATTCCCTACTGGTAGAAAATGGCAATTTGCTTATGCACAAAAGAATGATGAAAAATATGTAATTTGTAATGGTGATGAAGGAGATCCAGGTGCATTCATGGATAGATCAATCCTTGAAGGTAACCCAATCGCTGTTATCGAAGGTATGATGATTGCTGGTTATGCAATTGGTGCTAAAAATGGTTATTACTATGTAAGAGCTGAATATCCAGTTGCTGTAGCTCGTTTAAGAAAAGCTATTAAGCAAGTTGAAGAAATGGGCTTACTAGGCGATAATATCCTAGGAACTGACTTCTCATTTAGATTACACATCAGATTAGGTGCTGGTGCTTTCGTTTGTGGTGAAGAAACAGCATTATTAAACTCAATTGAAGGTAAACGTGGTATGCCAAGACCTCGTCCACCATTCCCTGCTGTAGCTGGTCTATGGGGTAAACCTACAATTGTTAACAACGTTGAAACATTTGCTAACGTACCTTACATCTTACGTGAAGGTGCTGCTAAGTTAGCTAGTGTTGGTACTGAAAAATCTAAGGGTACAAAAGTATTCGCATTAGGTGGAAAAGTAAACAACGTTGGTTTAGTTGAAGTCCCAATGGGAACAACTATTAGAGAATTAGTTTATGATATCGGTGGCGGTATCCCTAATAATAAAGAATTTAAAGCTATTCAAACTGGTGGTCCATCAGGAGGATGCTTAACTAAAGATGAACTTGATACTCCAATCGATTTCGATAGTTTAATTGCAAGTGGATCTATGATGGGTTCAGGTGGAGCTATCGTTATGGATGAAGATAACTGTATGGTTGACGTTGCTAAGTTCTATATGGAATTTATTTGCGATGAATCATGTGGTAAATGTTCTCCTTGTAGAATTGGTACTAGAAGATTACTTGAAATCTTAACTAAGGTTACAGATGGAAAAGCAACTATGGATGACTTAAGAGATCTTGAAAACTTAGGTGAAACAATTAAAGTTGGTTCATTATGTGCATTAGGTCAAACTGCTTCTAACCCTATTTTATCTACATTAAGAAAGTTTAAAGATGAATACATTAGACACGTTGTTGATAAGAAATGTGATGCTGGTGTGTGTAAGAACTTAATGAGTTATGTAATTGAAAAAGACAGCTGCTTCGGTTGTGGAATGTGTTCTAAGGCTTGTCCAGTTGATGCAATTCATGTAACTGATTATACAGCTCCAGGTAAGAAAAAACCTGCACTTGAAATTGATCAAACTAAATGTATTAAGTGTGGATCATGTATTGCTACATGTAAGTTCCATGCAATTGTAAAGAAGTAAGGAGTGAATAAATATGTCAATGGTAAATATTAAAATTGAAGGTAAAGATTATCAAGTTGATAGTTCACTAACTGTTCTACAAGCTGCAAGACAATGTGGCTATAACATTCCATCATTATGTACATGGCAAGATGGTAAATGCTCTCTTGCTTCATGTAGAGTATGTTTAGTAGCTGTTAAAGGTGCAAGAGGGTTAGTTGCTTCTTGTGTTTACCCAGTAAATGAAGGTATGGAAATATCTATTTCTGATCCTAAAGCTACTGCTGCTAGAAGAACAAGTGTTGAATTATTATTATCTAACCACTCAATGAACTGTCAAGCATGTTCAAAGAATGGTCAATGTGAATTATTAGAAGTTGCTAGAATTGTTGGTGCTAGAGAAGATATGTATAAGGGTGTAAAAACTCCTACTACTTATGATGATGTAGCTCCAGGAATCGTTAGAGATACATCTAAATGTATTCTTTGCGGTAGATGTATTGAAGTATGTAAACAATACCAAGGTATTGGTGTATTAGGATTTGAAAACAGAGGATTCAAAGCTATCGTTGGTCCTGCTGAAAATAGAAGCTTTGCTGAATCTCCATGTATCCAATGTGGTCAATGCGTTAACGTATGTCCTACTGGTGCATTAATGGAAAAGAGTGAAATCGAACTTGTTGATGAAGCATTAAGAGCTGGAAAGAAAGTAATTGTACAAACTGCTCCTGCTGTTAGAGCTGCTATCGCTGAAGAATTCGGTGAAAAAGTTGGAACAAGTGGAACAGGTAAAATGTGTGCTGCACTTCACAGACTAGGATTCTATAGAGTATTCGATACTAACTTCGGTGCTGACTTAACAATTATGGAAGAAGCTAACGAATTAGTTGAAAGAATAAAAAATGGTGGAGTTCTACCAATGATTACTTCTTGTTCTCCAGGATGGATTAACTTTATTGAGCTTAACTATCCTGAACTAACTGATCACTTATCAAGCTGTAAATCACCTCATCAAATGATGGGTGCAATCATTAAATCTTACTATGCTGAAAAGCATGATATTGATCCAAAAGATATTTTCACAGTTTCAGTAATGCCTTGTACAGCTAAGAAAACTGAAAACAAACGTCCTCAAATGGAAGTTGATGGAAATAGAGATGTTGATGCCGTACTTACAACTAGAGAATTAGCTAAGATGATTAGACGTGCTGGTATTAACTGGAATAGACTTCCAAATGAATCATTTGATGATGATCTAATCGGTGAATATTCTGGTGCTGGTGTAATCTTCGGTGTTACTGGTGGTGTTATGGAAGCTGCAGTAAGAACTGCTTACAACATGTTAACTGGTAAAGAATTAGAACCAGTTGAATTCATGCCAGTTAGAGGATTCGAAGGAATTAAAGAAGCTAGCGTTGAAATTAATGGATTAAAGATTAATTTATGTGTTGCTTCTACTACTAAGAATGCTAAGATCATTATGGATCAAATTAAAGCAGGTACTTCTAAATATAACTTCATCGAAATCATGGCTTGTCCAGGTGGATGTATTAATGGTGGTGGCCAACCATTCGTTAAACCTATCTTCTTACCAAATGAAGACTTAGATATTATGGAAACATATAAGCAAAAACGTGCTTCTGTATTGTATAAGGAAGATGAAGGCAAAGAAGTTAGACGTTCTCACTTAAATAAAGATATCATTAAATTATATGCTGATTACTTAGAGAAACCAGGCTCACACAAATCTCATAAGTTACTTCATACAACATATAATAAAGATAGAGAAAAATTTCCTTGTAAATAATTATATAAATATTAAAGGGTAGATTAAGTTCTACCCTTTTTTATGTTATAATAGTTTTGAGGTGGTACTTATGTATGATTCATATGCATCAATAAATTATATAAGACGTCAAGTATTTAAAGAGGTTGCAAAAATTGCCTATAATGGTAATTATGAAGATTTAAATGATATACCTTATATTATGCTTAATGGTAAAGCTAAATACAGAGAATCAATTTTTTTAGAGCGTGCTATTGTTGCGGAACGTATTAGACTTGCTATAGGGCTACCTGTTAGGAGTGCTGATGAACATGGTCCACTTTCTAAAGGAATACATGAAGCAATTAAACCAGAGCGTTATTTTAATGATCCACTTATTAATGTAATCGACTTTGCCTGTAATGCTTGTCCTACTGAATCATACTACGTAAGTGACTCATGTGTAGGTTGCCTTGCTAACCCTTGTACTAATATTTGTAAGGTTGGAGCAATCAAAATAGTTAATGGTAGATCAGTAATAGATCAAGATAAATGCGTTAAGTGTGGCAAATGTAAGGAAGTATGTCCTTATGAAGCGATTATTCATAGAAAGCGTCCTTGTGAAAAATCATGTGAAATGCATGCAATAGAATCAGACTCAGAAGGAAAAGCTAAAATTAATTATGATAAATGTGTAGCTTGTGGAATGTGTATTGTTAACTGTCCATTTGGAGCTATCGCAGATAAGTCGCAAATAGTTCAAGTAATTGAAGCTATTAAAACAAAAACTCCAGTATACGCAATTGTTGCACCTGCTTTTAGTGCACAATTTGGGTCTAGAGTTACTTTAGATAATATAGGAGATTGCTTAAAGCAATTAGGATTTAAGGACTTCTTTGAAGTTGCTATAGGTGCAGATCTTTGCTCTATAAGTGAAGCACATGAATTCATGGAAAAAGTTCCTAATGAAATTAATTTTATGGCTACTTCTTGTTGCCCTGCATGGTATAGAATGGCTAAACATGATTTTCCTGAATTTAAGAGTAATATATCCATGACTCTAACACCTATGATTTTAACTGCTAAAACAGTTAAAACTGAGCATCCAGATAGTAAGGTTGTATTTATTGGACCTTGTTCAGCTAAAAAGCTAGAGGTTTTAAAAAAGAAAAATGGTGGTTCTGTAGATTTTGTTTTAACATTTGAAGAATTAATGGGAATGATTCAAGCAAAAGAAATAGATTTATCAAGATTAAATAATACTGATAAAGTAAGCGAATCATCTTCTTATGGTAAAGGATTTGCTGTAAGTGGTGGTGTAGCAAATAGTGTTATAAAGGTATTAAAAGATAAGGAACCTAATTCTAATTTTAAAACACATTGTGCTAAAGGATTAGAGGAATGTAGAAAAATGCTTATAGATGCAAAAAATGGCTTATATGATGGATATTTACTTGAAGGTATGGCTTGTCATATGGGTTGTGTTAGTGGTGCAGGAACAATTTCAACACCTAATAAAGCTAAAGCTTTAATAGATTTAGAGATGAAAAAAGATTCTATTACCAGTCCGCTTAATAGTATTTACGCAGATAAAATAGGTATTATAGAAAAATATAAGAAAGAAGAAAAAGAATAACTCAAACGAGTTATTCTTTTTTTCTATGACAAACTAAAGTCTTGATCGTAATTAATAATTATCTTATAATTACTATCTAATTCTTCTTTTTCTTTTTTAATTTTACTAATTGTTTCTTCAGGATTATTATCATCAAAAGATATAACTAAATCATAATTTATTAGCATTAAATCTTTATCAATATAAAATCCATGTATTTGTAAGACTGTTTCATATTTTTTAATGATATCTAACACTTTAGAATAATACTCTTTACTAAAATCATCACTAAAATTTTCCGCATATATACCTATAGTCATTATTGTATTATATTTAGTATACATTAACATAGTTATATCACGTTCTATTTTTTGAATCTCTTTTGCAGTTAAGTTATCACTAACACCAATATGTACTGAACCTATGTTTTTATTATGTCCATAACTATTTAATATTAAATCATATGTTCCTTTTACACCATCAATACTATTAATAGCTTTTTTAATTTCTGTTACATATTCTTTATCAAATCTATTACCAATCATTAATCCTAGTGACTCTTTTAAAACTTCAAATCCGCTTCTTAAAATAAATAAGCCAATTATAATACCTAAGAAGCCTTCAACATAAAGATTAGCAAATTTAGCAAGGATTACACCAATTAAAGTTGCAGTTGAAAGTATAGAATCAAATAGTGCATCCATACCTGATGCCTTAAGAGCATCACTTTCTATTTTCTTACCCTTATGTCTAAAATATAGCCCAATAGAGACCTTTACTACGATTGCAGCAGCAATAATTATTATTGAATATATTTCAAAGCTTGGCATTGTTCCATTTTGATAATGATCTATTATTGATTTAATAGATTCATATATTGCCATGCCTCCAGCAAATAATATCAATATTGCTATTAATGTAGATGTCATATATTCAATTCTACCATAACCATATGGATGCTTTTTATTTGGTTTTTTACCACTTAGCTTTGTACCTATTATAGTAATAATACTAGATAAGGCATCAGTAAAGTTATTAATTGCATCCATTATAATAGAAACTGAATTAGCAATTATTCCAACAAATGCTTTAAACAAAACAAGTATAACATTACCTATTATACCAATTATACTTGTTTTAATTATTTCTTTTTCTCTTTGTTTTTCTTTCATATAATCACTCCAATTATACAAATATTATAACACAATTATTTTTCTAATTCTTCTCTTACTTTATCAATAAATTTTTCTGGTTTAGCCATTGAACCAAATCTTTCAACTACATTACCATTTCTATCAATTAAGAATTTAGTAAAATTCCATTTGATATTTTTTGGCTTATTCTTTTCATTTTGACAAATAAGCCATTTGTAAAGTGGATCTGCATTATCACCTTTTACATCAATTTTTTTAAATCTAGGGAATTTAGTATTAAATCTTAATGAACAAAATTGATTAATTTCTTCATCAGATCCTGGTGCTTGATGTAAAAATTGGTTGCAAGGAAAATCTAAGATTTCAAATCCTTTATCTTTTAATTCTTCATACATAGCTTCAAGTGCTTCGTATTGTGGAGTAAAACCACATTTAGTTGCAGTATTAACAATTAATAATACTTTACCTTTATAAATGTCTAAACTAACTTCTTCATTCTTTTGGTTTAACACCTTAAAATCATAAACGTTCATAATTAATCCTCCTTTGTTTCATTTAAAATTTTATACAAAATCTTATAGAAGAATATTGCTTCTTCTTCACTTAGATTTATTTCTTTGGCTAGTGATTTTGGCACATCAACAGCCTTTTCCTTTAATAGACGTCCTTCATCTGTTATACTAATCTTTAAATTTCTTTTATCTAATTCATCTTTTTTAATTTCAACAAGTCCTTTAGCTTCTAACTTTTTTAAAAGTGGATTTAAAGTATTAGCTTGTAAATAAAGTGCATTAACCAAATCTTTTTCATTTACAATTTCTTTTTCCCACATAACCATCATTACAATGTACTGTGTATATGTTAGATCAAGATTTTTAAGTAGGGGTTGATATCTTCTAATGATCTTGTTACTAACAGCATATACGGGAAAACAAATTTGGTTTTTTAGTAATAGGCAATCGTATTTATTATCCATTTAGTCCACTCTTCTCTACAATTTTATCAACAAATCTAGCTAATCTATTAAAATCTTCTTCATTAGGTCTATCTTTATTAATGAATATCCAGGATGCTTTTGTATGATATTCATCTTCTAAAATATTAATACCTAATCTATCACATTCTTTTTTTACCTTTTTATATGTTGATTTACCACTAGCTGAGCTACATACATTAACAACATTTTTAATTTTATCCTTATTATTTTCTAAGAATACCTTAACTTCTTTATCAATATTATTAGCATATAATGCATTTACAAGTATTAAGTAATTTACTTCTTCATTTAAATTATTAGATACATCAAGTGCTTCTACACCAATTCTATTAGAAATAAAATCAGATAATTTTTTTGTGTTTCCTTTTTTACTTTTTGTAAAATATCTTATACATAAGTTCATGTAATCATCTCCTTACACTTTTATTATATCGTATGCGATATATTTTGTCAACAACATTTTTTTACAAATAAAAAATAGCCTAAAAGGCTATTAATTATAAATCTTTAAATGTTTTATACAAAGAATCTAGCATTTTATCAATTAATATTCTTGATGTAGCAACATTAATTCTTTGATAATTTGACCCAGATTCTCCAAATATTAATCCACTATCAAACCATAGTTTTGCTTTATTAATAATCAAATCATCTATTTTTTTATCTGTTAGATTATATTTTTTAAAATCTAACCATATTAAATATGTTCCTTCTGGTTTAATTAGTTTGATCTTTGGGAGTTTATCCTTTAAATATTTTTCAATATAAATAATATTATTATAAATGTATTCTTTTAATTCTTTTAACCATTCTTCTCCATAACTATATGCATAAATAGTTGCATATAATCCGAAAAACGATTGTTGCGAATACCCTATTTTATCTAGTTCTATTTTATATTTTTTATATAGAGTTTTATCATAAATAATTGTATTAGAAATCTTAAGCCCCGGAATATTAAAAGTTTTTGTTGGTGCACTAACAATAACTTTTTTGTCATAATCAAATAACCCTATTGAAAAAAACTCTTTATTATAGATGAAATCGGCATGAATTTCATCTGAAATAATAAATACATCATTTCTTTTGCATATATCTATTATTTTTCCTAATTCCAATTTATCCCAAACTCTACCCACAGGATTATGAGGGTTACATAATATATATAATTTAACATTATTATCTATAATCTTTTTTTCAAATTCTTTATAGTCAATAACATATTTATCGTTTTCTATTACTAAATTACTTATAATAGTTTTTCTATTATTAATAGTTATAGATTCTTTAAAAGGATAATAAACTGGTTCACTTATCAAGATACTATCATTTTCCTTAGTAAGTATTCTAATTAAAGTACATATAGAAAAAATTACACTAGGTGTTACTATGATATTCTCTTTTGATACATTTATTCCATAATGCGTATTAAACCAATTAGATACTGCATTATAATAATTACTACTACATTCACTATAGCCAAATATACCTTCATTTAGTTTTTTTGATAATGGGTTTAATATTTCATTTGGCAATTTAAAATCCATATCAGCTACCCAGAAAGGTAAAATATCCTTTTGTTTTCCCCTTTCTAGATTAAAGTCCCATTTTAAGCTAGATGTATTATATCTATTTATTTGTTCATCAAAATTGTATTTACCCATATATTGCATCCCTCAAATCATTAATTAAATCAATTGAATTTTCAATACCAATAGATAATCTCAAAAATCTATCATTTATACCTCTAGCATTTCTTTCATTTTCAGGAACGTCCGCATGAGTTTGTTTTATTGGATAAGTAATTAGTGAATCTACTCCCCCAAGAGATTCAGCATATTTAAAAATTTTTACATTATTAAGTATTTTAATAGCTAATTCTTCACTTTCTACTTCGATAGAAATCATTCCCCCAAAACCAGATGATTGTTTTTTATTTATCTCATATCCCTTATGAGATTTTAGTCCTACATAATAGACTTTCTTTATTTTGCTTATTGTAGTTAAAAAGTTTGCAACCTTTATGGCGTTACTATTTATTCTATCCATTCTAAGAGCAAGTGTTTTAATACCACGCTCTATCAAAAATGAATCAAAAGGCGAAAGTGTTGCTCCTATTGTTTTAGATATAAAAGTTATTTTATCACCTAATTCAATTGAATTAGTTATTACAAATCCACTTAATGTATCATTATGTCCGCCTAAATACTTTGTCCCACTATGGATGACAATATCTGCGCCGAGCTCAAGTGGACGTTGAAAATATGGCGATAAGAAGGTATTATCTACTATTACTATAATATTATATTTTTTAGCTATTTCACTGATTTTAGCTATATCTGTTACTTGCATCAAAGGATTTGATGGAGTTTCAATATAAATAGCTTTTGTATTTGGATTAATTAGTTTAACTACATCACTAGTATTTGATGTATCAACATAATCAAAATCAATTCCTTCTAGTTTAGAAAAATTATTAAATAGGCGAATCGCACCACCATATAAATCATTAGATGCGATTATGTGATCACACTTTTTGAATAATTTTAATACTGTTGTTATAGCTGCCATGCCTGATGAGAAGGCATTACAGGATTTTCCATTTTCTAGTTTTCTAACTACATTTTCGACACTACTTCTAGTAGGGTTAGATAGTCTAGAATAACTATATTCATCATTACCATTATGATAAAATGTTGCACTTTGATAAATTGGTGTAGAAATACTTCCAAATTTATCTTCCATATTATTTGCGTGTAAACAGAGTGTATCTATCTCCATAAAAATCACTTCCATTATCATTAAATACTTTCAATTATTTTTATTAGATTATTCGCTAATTCCATGTGACTGTATTCGTCAAAATGTTCTCCATCCATCCCTGCTTTTGCAACTTCTTTAGCATCAAAGAATAAGGCATTATAATTATCAGCTAATTCTTTATAAACTGTGTAGCTTTTTTTTGATAACAAATACGAATTATAATCAAAATCGCTATCTAAACTGCTTATGTTTTTTGATAAAAGAATAGGTGAAATAACTAATATTTTCTTTACATTTCCAAAACCATTTATTTTATTTAATAGCTTATTCATGCCTTTTTTTAAATCTTTAGCACTTCTGGCATTACTTTTTTTATAATCATTTGTCCCAAGCATTATCACAAATAAATCTATATTCTTATATTTTGATAATGTAATATCTATATCATCAATGGCTTTTCTATTTGGTCTATAATCATTATAGATTGTAGTTCTACCGACTAAGCCCTCTTCATAGATATTAACTTTTAGATCAAAATACTTTTTCAATATTTCTGAATATCTATTTTCATATCTACCACCTTCTGGCATTAATCCATATGTGTTAGAGTCTCCGTATAGAACTACATCCATAATAATCCTCCTTAATCTATTGCTTTAGCTTCTACTCCAGTTCTTGTTGCATAAGCTTTAAATACATTTAAAGTATTATCTTTAATTGATTTATAATTTGTTTCGCTATATACATAATCAGCTCTTGTATCAACTAATGTTAACATTTCTTCATAATATGCAGTAATAGGTGCTGCTAAGTTATCACTATCTTTAGCATCCTTATTGTAGTTTAATAAATAAGGTACTTGTAATTTCTTTACTTTTACTACATTTCCATCTTTATCCGCATATTCAATATGCTTATAGCTAGCTTCATCATTTACATTATATAAAGTAGTAATATTTGTGAAGTATTTATCAATTAAATTTGCATATAAAGTAGTTAATTTAGTGTTAGATTCTCTAATATGAGCATCTTTTGAATATCCATATTTAGATTTAGCAATACCACTATCTAATTTAGTATCAAAATTATAAATAGTTAAATTGTTTTTAACAGCAAAATCATTAAATGTCTTGATTGAAGCTTGAGTATTACCACACCAAGTACCACCAAGTAAAATAATTGAATTACCTTCTTGATTTAATAACCATTCAAGTTGTCTATAAGTAATAGTTTCAATATTGATTTGACTATCAGATGCAAATATTTCTTTACCTGATCTAGTGTTATAAGTATTAATAATATAATCTTTATCTGAATAATCCGTTACTTCTACAGTACCATAAGTTTTCTTAATTGAATCAAAGAAACCATGTAATCCATCTACATAATCATTTGTAATATAGTTTCTACCGCCTTCAGCATTCTTACCTTTATAAATACCTTTACTATCTAAGTCAACCATTTCTTCAAATGCACTTACAATTGGTCCACTTGCATTACTCTTATCATAGTAGAATAAGAATGGTACTTGTAATTTAGCAACTGTTGTTTCAGTTCCTTCTTTATCATTAAATTTAAGAGCTGAAGCTGTATCTGTTTTATATTCAACAAAATCATTTAAATTTGTTAGATATTTAGTTACTAATTCACCATATAAAAAGTTATATTCAGTTCCTGCAGTTACTCTTGCTGGATCAGTTGGATTAGTATTTCTAACATGTGTAGAGTTTGTTGTTCCATCTAAAAAGAAATCAAAGTTAAAAATTTTATCTACACCATATTCTTTAGCAATACTATTTACATATGGAGCAGCTGCTCTAGTATTATGGCACCATGATCCACCAAAGAAGAATAAGTATTTACCATCTGATTCTAAAATGTTTACTAATTCTTCATAAGTAATTGCATCAAATATAATATCTTTATCACTAAATGTTGCTACCCCTTGTCTATTTGTATCTGCAAGAGATCTTTTATTATAATCATCAAAGAAGAATTCTTTTTCAAAATTATAAGCTTTTTGTGATAATCCTTTTTCATATACTTTTGCTTCTACTGTTGGTGTTTCATCTGTTGGTGTTACAACAACTGTTCCATTATCTTTATTTTCATCATTATTCTTTTTATCTTTTCCTTGGCAACCAGCTAATGCTAAAGCTCCAAGTCCTAATGTAATTCCTAATCCTAATATCCTTTTAAATTTATTCATTTTTTATTCCTCCTAGCATATTTCTATTTCTTCACTACTACTATTATTATTTGTGTTAATGTTTGAACTATTATCTTCATTTTTTGTTCCATATTTATCTTGTAGATATTTAAAATCAGAATATCCTGTAATAGTTTCATAACTACTTTCACTAAAATATTTTTCTAATTTTTCTGTTGCTTCATTAACTGCTAAAGTAATTTCTTCATTAGTTATTCCATCAGCAACTTTTCTATTATCTAAAACTATTGCTTTTTTAATTGCTAGTCTTACATAATCTGTTTTAGCTTCATCAAGTTTACTAGCATTTTTAACCTTTTTTTCTAATCCTATATTTCTATCTAGTTTGTTATAATAAACAATTGCTTGATCAATTTTCTCTTCTGTTTCTATAGATAAACTAACTTCTCCTATATTATCTATAGACTTTTTTGTTCTATTAACTTTTATTACACTAGTTATAATTGATAAGCTTAAGAATAGAATTGCAAAACTAGTTAAAGCTATTATTAAAATTGTTCTATTACTTAATTTATTTGTTTTCATTTACTAACAGCCTTCTTTCTAGGGCTAAATGAGCATACTTGATCTTCATTTATTAATGATTCTTCATTTTTCTTTTTCTTTATACTTACTGAGCAAACCTGATCTTCATTAATCAAGGAATCACTTATAGATTCTTTTTTCTTAGATATAGCACATACTTGGTCTTCATTAATTAAATCGTCATCTTTTTTATTTAACTTATCTAATTTGCTTAAATCAATATCAAATGGTTTATTAGCTTCTACCACAGTTTCTTTTTCATCTAGTACTACACTATTACCTACAATTATTCCAGCTGTTGCGGCTGTTGATACATTATCAACTGTTCTAATCATATCTGATATTGTATTTATCGGCATTAATAATATTACTGCAGCAACAGGTAAACCTAATACACTAAATAGTGATATTGATGATACAATTGCAATTCCAGGAACTCCTGCACTACCAAATGATAATACTAAAGTTAATATTGCTAAAATAATATAGTCACCAACACCCCAGTTTAATCCAACTGCATTTACATAAAATATTGCAAGTAATATTGGCCATATACATGTACAACCTGGCATTCCTATAGTTGTTCCAAGTGGTGCAGTGAAGTTTGATACTTCTTCATCTACTCCAAGATCCTCCAAGTTTTTAATTGTTACAGGAAGTGTCCCAATACTTGATTGTGTTGTGAATGCTGTAGCTTGCGCAGGGAATATTGCCTTAAAGAACTTAAATAGGCTAATCTTAGCAAATAGTTTTACTAATAAGCCATTAGCAATAAATGTATGAACTAAAGCTACGATGTAGATTAATCCAACTAGAATTAATAATTGAATTATTGAATCCCCACTACTAAATATCTTACTTGTAGATACACTTATAATTGCTAAAACAGCATAAGGTGTAAGTTTAATAACAAAAGCTAACACTCTATAAATTATTCTTTTAGAAGCATTTATAAAGTCTTTAAATGATTCAACTTTATCTTCTCCACTTGACTTTGAAACACTTATATAACCTATAGCAAGTGCTATAGCTATAATAATTATTGCTACTACATTATTATTTAGAATATCTCCTACAATATTTGATGGGAATAAATTAACTATTACATCTTCAAATGATTTAGTTAAGCCTGAATAAGCACTAACTGTACCGTCAGATACACTATTTATATCACTAAATACGCTAGATGCACCTCTTCCTAGATGGAATACTGTTCCAGCTACAATTGATAAAACTATCGCAATACTTGCTGAAGTTAATAACCATACAACTGATTTAACTCCAATTTTTTTCATACTTCCTTTATTTTTTAAAGTAATGAAGCTTGAAATGATTGAAACAAGTATTACAGGTGCTACAAGTGCTGTAATTATTCTTATATAAATATCTCCAATTAATCCAACCCATTTTAAATAACTATTACCTTCAGACTTAAATAGGAATCCTACTCCAACTCCAAGTGCTAAAGCAATAAGTATTACAAATGTGAAATTTATTTTCTTACTTAAGAAATGTAGTAAAACAAATAGTAAGAATACGATTGATAAAGCAAATAAGCTTATCCAATTAAAATCTAAGAAAGCATCCATAATTTCAACTCCTTTTTATATTAAATATGTTTTCTCCTACACATATAACAGTCAGAACTCATAAAACCATCTCCTTAAATACTTGCAAAATAAAAACAGGGTATCTCCCTGTTTAATAGTTTAATTATTAACTATTTTGCATTAGGGAGATTTAAGTGCATAATTAAACACATGTGGCTACACATGCACATTGAACTATTCATTTTATGACTTTTACTAATTATTATTTTATTCATAAGTTCATACCTCCCACTTTAGTATTCAACTGTATTGTACTCCTCTTTTCCTACTATGTCAATAGGAATAGTATAAAATATTTTAAAAAAATTAAAAGTAGTTAAGTTTTGGCTTAACTACCTTATTTTTGAGACTAAAATTTATTAAAATGTATCTTTTCTTTTGTATTAATTTCTTTTTGTTTGCATAACTTTTCGCCTTTTTTAGGCTTCCCAAGTCCTAAGAAGCAAGGAACAAAATATTCTTCTGGTATATTTAATACTTTTTTTGCATTATCCATTTCTTTAGCCAAAGCAATTCTTAAACTGCATCCTAAGTTTTCATAAGTTGAAGCAAGTAAGAAATTTTCTATACTACACCAAATAGATGCGAATACATTTAAGTGACTAATATCAGCAGGATGTAATATATCTACTTTTTCTTTAAATATTGGAATAATAAGTGCATTTGCTTCATAAAGCATTCTATATTGCTTAGGTACAGCAAGCTTATATGCATTAAACTGATCTATATCATTTAAATTCCATGCTTTAGCTAGTTCATTCATTTCTTCATCGGAGAATTCTCTTGGTATAGTATCAACATCTAAAACTTTAGACATAATATTTTTATCTTTTATAACTATATATTCCCAGTCTCTTAAATGATCATTAGATGGTGCCTTCATAGCAGCATCTACAATACGCTCAATAGTTTCCATAGGAATATCATAATTTTCAAATTCACGAACTGTTCTTCTTTTATTAATTACATCATAAAAATCCATATAATCACTCCTTTTAGGGAACATTTATATAATAATTATAACAATGTATTTCCTAAAAACCAATATAATAAATAGTCCACGAAGGACTATTCATCAAATATTGTTTTCTTTTCTACTAAATGTTCAGAACATTCTTTTAATTTATGATGTAAGTTGTTTGGTTTATAATTTGTTTCTAGAGTCTCTAAAGAATCAAAATATAATTTAGCCATAACATCATAATTATTTTTACCATTAACCTTATTAATAATTAAATCATAACTATTTAGGCCATTAATAGATTCAACCATCTCATTATAAATTGGTTTAACTATATTAACATATTCATGTAAAGTATTAATATCTTTTAATTTTACTATTATATAATGTGTCATATTACTTCTTTAATAAATCTCTTCTAATATCAGCAAGTTCTAGAATTAATTTTTCAGTCTTTTCCCAGCCTAAACATGGATCAGTAACAGATTGACCATATACATTTCCGTCTTCTTTTTGTTTTCCGTCAACTAGATATGATTCAATCATTAAACCTTTAACAATACTTCTAATTTGTTCATTGTGTTTAATAGAATGCATTACTTCTTTAGCAATACGAATTTGTTCTAAATATTGCTTATTAGAGTTTGCATGGTTACAGTCAACAATAACAGCTGGGTTTTGTAATTTAGCTTCCATATATTTCTCATAACAATAAATTAAATCTTCATAGTGATAGTTAGGAATACTTACACCTTTCTTATTAACACTACCTCTTAAAATGGCGTGACAAAGAGGATTTCCTTTGCTTTCTACTTCCCAACCTCTATATATAAATTCATGACTCATTTGACCAGCTTTAATAGAATTCATCATAACATTTAAGTCACCACTTGTAGGGTTCTTCATGCCTGCAGGTATATTTAAGCCACTTGCTGTCATTCTATGTTGTTGGTCTTCTGAGCTTCTTGCACCTACTGCTACATAACTAAGTAGATCTGATAAATATCTATGGTTTTCAGGATATAACATTTCATCAGCACATGAGAAACCTGTTTCATTTAAAGCTCTCATATGAAGTTTTCTAATTGCTATTAAACCTTTTAACATATTTTCTTCATCATTTAGTGATGGTTGATGTAACATTCCTTTATAACCTGAACCATTTGTTCTAGGCTTATTTGTATAGATTCTAGGAATTATACATAAAACATCTTTTACTTTTTCATAAACACCTTTTAATTTATGAAGATAATCCATTACAGCATCTTCTCTATCAGCTGAACATGGTCCAATGATTAAAATAAACTTATCACTTTTACCTTCAAAGATTTCTCTAATTTCTTTATCGTTTTTTTCTTTTGCAAGTCTACCTTCTTCACTAATAGGATACATTTCCTTTATTTCTTGTGGAATTGGTAGTTTTCTTTTAAATACTAAATTCATAATTTCATCCTCCTAATTAATCGAAATACTTACGACGTTCTGTAGACGTACGCATCATTTGTTGCATTGTTTCTTTATCATCTTGTGCTAGTGCATCTCTTAGTCTTCTAAATTGTCCTAAGAATAAATCCATTTGACTTAATAATTCATGTTTATTCATAATGAATAATTCAGTCCACATTTTTTCATTAATCTTAGCTATTCTAGTTAAATCTCTAAATGAATCCCCAGTAAAGTCAACTAAATGTTTTGATTCTTTACACACCATTAAGCTTACTGCGATGCAGTGAGTTAATTGTGACAAGAATCCAATCATTTCATCATGTTCTTGTGGAGTTAAATAACTAACTTTTCTAAATCCTAATACTTCACCAATTGAAGCAACAAATTCAATATTTCCTTTTGTATTATCACTTGTAGGTGTAACAATGTAGTTTGAGCCATTAAATATAGTGCTAGTTGCATTTTCAACACCACTTACTTCACGTCCTGCCATAGGATGGGCTGGTACAAATTCTACATCTTTTCTTAAAATAGATTGTATTTTATAAACTATTTCACATTTAACACCTGTAACATCGCTTATTACTATTCCTGATTTAAAACAATCTTGATATTTTTCAATCCAATTAGTAAATTGTTCGGGATATAATGCAAATATTACTAAATCATATTTAGATACAAATTCTTTAGTTACTTCTGTTGTCCCTTCACTAATAATTCCTTTATTTAAGGCATAATCAATAGATTTTTGACTACGAGTAATAGCTCCAACAAAATAACCTTTCTTAGTAAATCCTTCTGCATAAGATCCACCAATTAAGCCTAAACCTACAATTAATATTTTTTTATCATTTGATAATTTCATATTTAATTCCAACCTCCTCTAATCTTTCTAAAAATGTTGGGAAGCTCTTATTTATTGCTTCAACTCCATCAATAATTCCACTATATTTTGTAAGTAGTATTATTAATGACATTACTATTCTATGGTCATTATGTCCATCAAGAGTAACGTTTGGAGAATGAAGCTCATTTTTATGAATAATTACACAATCATCAAATACTTCTATATTTGCACCAAACTTATTTAATTCTTCTACCATTGATGAAACTCTATCAGACTCTTTTATTCTAAGGCGCTTAATACCAGTAATTTTTGCACCATTTAAGTATGTTGCAAGCATAAATAATACTGGTCCTAAATCAATGCAGTTACTTACATCAATTGTAGGATTAGTACCTTCAAGTTTAGGAAATAATTTCATATAAATGGAATCTCCTTGTCTTGAAAAATAATTTAAGCCCTTAACATTTACATTGTTATTTAAATCAATATAATTAAGTGCTTCTAAGAATGCTGCATTTGAAAAATCACCTTCAACAGTTGAATTAATTCTTGCATACTTTTGGTGTCCCATAATACTTACTATATTATTTTCTAGTGTTACATCTACATTAAAATGGCTTAATGTATCAATAGTTAAATTGATATATGGAAGAGATTCTATATCACCAGTTATTTCTATTTTTGTATTACGTTTTAAAAGTGATAATGCAAAAATTAAACCTGAAATATACTGACTACTAATATTTCCTGGCACACTAAAAGAACTTCCTAAAAGTCTACCCTTAAAGCTAAATGAATCCTCTGTATAAGAATACTCTACTTTTGACTTTTTAAATATTTCTTCATATACTGATAGGCCTCTAGAAATAAGTTTCTTAGTTCCTTTCATAGTTATCTTACTATTCTTTTTTAATACTAATGCAATAGGAATTAAAAATCTTATTGTTGAGCCACTTTCACCACAATCTAGAATATATTCATCTTTTATTTCTTTATCGTTATTTCCATCAAATATTACTTCATTATCTTTTATAGTAAATGATGCACCTAATTCTTTAATGCAAGATAGTGTTGCATTAATATCATTTGAAAACTCAACATTAGATACACTACATTTTCTATTTGATAAGAATGAAGCTATTAATAAACGATGTGCATAACTTTTCGAAGGTGGTGCATAGCAAGTTCCACTTGCATTACCCTTAAATACTTTAATTTTCATTATTAATCAAATCCTTTAAAAAATCTATTGCTAAAATATAGCCATCAAAACCTTTACCCATAATAGTTTTACAAGCATTTTCTCTAATATAAGATATTTGTCTAAAATCGTCACGTTTAGAAACATCTGAAATATGTACTTCTACATACTTTATTTTTACTGCCTTTAAGGCATCTAATATAGCTACTGATGTATGAGTATAAGCTCCTGGGTTAATTACTATACCATCAATTCCTTTAAAATATGCTTCTTGTATTTTATCAACTAAATCTCCTTCGTGATTTGATTGATAAGTTTCTACTGTAATATTAAGTTTTGAGGCATGATCATTAATCATATCAACTAAATCTTTATAAGTTTTAGCACCATAAATATCTGGTTCTCTTATTCCTAACATATTTAAGTTAGGACCATTAATAACTAATATTTTCATTAATCTAACCTCCTTAATATTTCATCAATAACTAAATCTATGCTAGAATTATTTTCTACTTTAATATCACTATAAAGATTATATAAATCTATTCTTTCATCATATTTTTTCTTTAAATCATCTATATTACTAGTAAGTGGACGAGTAGATGTTGGAGTTAATTTATCTAGGGATCTATCAACAAATATAATTATTCCATTTTGTTTAAGTCTAATTATATTTTCTTTATTTAAAATTACTCCTCCACCAGTAGAAATAATAATACCATTTTGTTTAGATAAGTTTTCTATTACACTACTTTCTATATTTCTAAAAGATTCTTCACCATTACTTTTAATGAAATTAGAAATATCAGTGTTTATTATATTTTCTATTTCAGTATCACTATCATAAATGGCTTTATTAAGCCTTTTAGATAATATTTTACCAATAGTTGTTTTACCACATGATGGCATTCCTATTAAAACAATATTTTGTTTTTCTTTAATTAATTTTTTATAAACATCATCAATGATAGAATCATCTATTTCTATATTCTTAAATAACTTAATTGCATATACAGCTTGAGCAATTAACATATATAAGCCACCATCAGCTTTTATGTTTTTAGCTTTACCATCTAATACTAAATTAGTATTTAGCGGGTTATATATAACATCTACTAAGCCAACTAAATTATTAAATTTAGTTATATCTATTAGTTTATCATTATTATTAGGATACATTCCTACAGGTGTAGTATTAACAATGTAATTTATATCATAATTATAAATATCATCATAACTAATTAAGCCTTCTATACTTTTACGGCTTGCTTGATATATATTTGATACATTTAAATCTTTTAATACTGCCTTAGCTGTAAGGCTAGTCCCACCTGTGCCTAAAACTAATACATTCTTATTTTCTAGATTAACATTTTGTTTTTTTATTAATAACTTTAAGCCATAATAATCTGTATTATAGCCATAAAGTTTCCCATCCTTATTCACTATTGTATTTACACAACCTATTTTTTTAGCTTCATCGCTAATAAAATCTAGGTATGGAAGTACACTTTTTTTATAGGGAATAGTTACATTTATACATTTAAATTCTTTAGCCTTCATAAAGCTATCAAGATTCTCTTTAGCTATTTCTTTAAGTTCATACTTATAGTCTGCAATCATTTCATGAATTATTTTAGAAAAGCTATGACCTAGCTTTTCACCAATAAGTCCATATTCCATTATTTTAAATAATCTTCTCCATATCTTGTAATTAATAAATCACAAATTGTTATTGCGCTAATAGCTGTAATAACTACGCATATTCTTCTTATGATTGCAGGATCATGTCTTCCTTTTATTTCTAGTTCAACTTCTTTATTATTCTTAAAATCAACTGTATTTTGTTTTAAACCAATAGAAGGTGTTGGCTTAATTGCACATTTAAATGTTATAGGCATTCCATTAGTAATACCACCATTTATACCACCATTATTATTAGTTTTTGTCTTAATAGAACCGTTATTTATAATAAATTCATCATTAGCTTCACTTCCCATTTTTTCACCAAAGCCAAAGCCAAGTCCAAATTCAATCCCTTTAACTCCTCCAATAGAAAATACACTATTACTTAATTTACCTTCAATACTTGAAAACCAAGGATCTCCAACTCCAGCAGGCATATTATAAATAGCAGTTTCTATTATTCCACCAATAGAATCTTTATTCTCTTTTGCTTTTAATATTTCTTTTTCTAGATTCTCTTCTAAATTATTAATTAGAGGAATTTTTTTATTATTAACTAAATCAAGTTCTTCTTCTTTTTCAAATTCCTTATCAATTACATTACCACACTTATAAATGTGTGTAGCTATTTTTATTCCTTTTTTATTTAATGCATCAATACAGATTGCTCCTAGTGCAACAATAGGTGCTGTAATACGTCCTGAAAAATGTCCTCCACCTCTATAATCAGCAAATCCATGATATTTCATATATGCTGCATAATCAGCGTGACTTGGTCTAGCTTTATTTTCTAAATCAGTATAAGCATTACTATTAACATTTTTATTAGGAATAATTATTGTTAGTGGTGCTCCTGTAGTGTATCCATTAAATTCACCGCTAATAATTTTATATTCATCTTCTTCAACTCTTGCTGTATCCATACATGAGCATGGGCGTCTAAGTGATAAGTAATGTTTAATAACACTATCATCAATTTTTATTCCAGGAGTAAGTCCATCTAATGTTGCTCCTATGTAGTCGCTATGTGATTCTCCAAATAATGTTAAAGTTAGATTGTCTCCTAAAACATTTTTCATAACTACACCTCCTATTTAAGGTAATCTTTTAATTCATTAATTTCTATTTTTCTAAATTCAAAACTTCCTATTTCTTTTACATAAACTATTGATACTTTACTTCCACTTGATTTTTTATCAAGTTTAACTAAATCAATTATTTCATTTTTATTAACATTTATACTTGTTGGTAAATCAAATTTCTTTAAGACTGTTTCTAAATCTTTTTTAACATTCTCATCTACCATATACATCATACCTAGTGCAACACATTCACCATGTAATAAACTACCAGAGCTAAGTGATTCAATTGCATGACCTATTGTATGACCAAAATTTAATACTTTTCTTAAGTTTTGTTCAAAAGGATCAGCTTCTACTACATTCTTTTTTATTGTTAAAGCTTCTTTAATTACATAATCTATGTCAATATTTGAATTGTTCTTTAAATAATCAAACAATTCTTTATTTGATGTAGCACTCATCTTTATAACTTCTGCCATACCAGCATTAAATTCTCTTTTTTCTAGTGTTTCAAGTGTATTTGAATCAATTAATACACCATTTGGATTTTTAAATGCTCCTATATTATTTTTTACACCCAAAAAATCTATTGCACATTTACCACCAATTGATGAATCAACTTGTGATAAAAGTGTTGTTGGAATATTATAAAAATCTATTCCTCTCATATAGCTAGATGCGACAAAACCACTTAAATCACCAACAACTCCACCGCCTATAGCAACAATAGCATCAGTTCTAGTGAATTTGTTATTAACCATAAACTCTAATATTTTTTTATAATTATCAAAGTTTTTACTAGCTTCACCTTTAAGTATTACATAAACAAATGGTTCCATACATTGTTCTTTAACTATATTTGAATAAATAGATGGAACTCCACTATCTGTAATAATTAATACTTTTCTTTTAAGGTTAAAATAATTACTAACATTATTTATAGAATCTCTTTCTATAATAATTGGATAGTTAATATCATTAACTTTTGATATAACATCAATAGTCATTTTAATCCCTCCTAATTTATTCTATATGTACCTACTAGTTTTAAATCGTCACATACAGTTTTTAGCTGAACTAATAAATCTGTTCCAGCTTCACTAAATACATTTCCTTCTATTTCAACATAAAAATAATATTTCCACATAGAATTTTTCATTGGTCTACTACGAAGATTTCTCATATTAAATCCATTAGAGCTTATTATATTAAGTGTTTTAGCAAGACTACCGGCTTCATTTCTAACAGTAAATACTAAAATGAAGTTTTCATCATTTTTACTACTACCAATATTTTTATTTAAGCTTCTTGAGAAACATGCAAAACGTGTTGAGTTATTTTTATTTTGATTAATATTTTTCTCAATAATATCTAAGTTATATAAATTAGCTGTTTCTAAACTTGCAATAGCAGCAATTGTTGGATCATTTTTTTCACTAACCATTTTAGCTGCAATAGCTGTATTTACACATTCAATCTCATCATAATTATGTTCTTTAATGAATTCTGATGATTGAGCTAATGCTTGTGGATGTGAATAAACTGTTTTAATAGTTGATTTTGAAGCACCTTTAACAGCAAGTAAGTTTTGTTGTATTTCTACACTCAATACTTGATTAATATAAAGATTTCCTTCAAATATTAAATCAATAACATTACCAACATCCCCAGCAGTAGAATTTTCAATAGGTAAAACTACTACATCACAAACTCCATTAATTACAGAATTATATGCTTTTGCAAAATCAGGGTAAGCATGGAATGAAGCAGTTGGATACATCTTTTTAGCAGCAATATAAGCAAATGCACCTGGTACACCTGTATAAGCCACTTTAAGACCATTGATCAACCTTGCTTGATATTTTTTTGATTCAGTTAAGATTTCTTTGATAAACGAAATATAATATTCTTTTATTTCTTCGCTCTTAATAAATTCACTATTTCTAATGATTATTTCATCTTCCCTTTTAGAGTCTTCAATAGATAATCCGTTTTCTTTTTTATAATCTGCAACAGCATGACTAGCTTGCATTCTTTCTTCAAATAGTTTAGCCATTTCTTTATCTATTTCATTTATTTTAAGTCTAGCTTCATCTAGTTTACTCATAATTTCACCTCCAAAATAATTACGCACACTATTTATTATATTATATCACTATATAATAATAAATATTAATACGCAAAAACTATGAAAACGCACGACAAAAGTGACTATTTTATTTATTATTAAACATTTTTTAATCTATATGTGTATCAACTAATAAATTGTAAGAAATAATCAGGATAAAGATAGTAAATAGTATTTAGTTCATACTTAAGATTTTTCGTTAATCATAGTATAAAAACCATAAATATTAAGCGCTATATACTTTCAAATAAAGGCTTTATAAAGCAATTTTTTATAGAACATAATTTTAAAAAATAAGCATTGAAAAAACAGCAAAATAATGTTATACTAGTATTGTAATAGGAAAAGAGGGATATATATGATTTCAACTAAAGGAAGATATGCCTTACGACTAATGATAGATATAGCTATATATGAAGAAAAAGGTTATGTTAGTTTAAAAGATTCTTCTAGTAGAGAAGATTTATCAATTAAATATTTAGAGCAAGTTGCATCTATTCTTACTAGAGCTGGTTTAATTTTAAGTTTTAGAGGAAACAATGGGGGATATAAATTATCTAGAAATCCTAAAGATTATAAAATAGGTGAAATCTTAAGGGCAGCTGAAGGATCGCTAGCTCCAGTTGCTTGCTTAGAATGTTCTAATAATTATTGTAATAGAAAAGATAAATGTACAACTATTGATTTTTGGGATGGTTTTAATAAAGTAATTAATGATTATGTTGATAATATTACTTTAGAGGATTTAGTAGATAAAGCTAAAGGTAAATTAACAAATGATTATAGCATTTAAAAAAGGCACGTTTGTGCCTTTTTTTATTGCTTTTGTGATGCTATTTTTGATATAAATATAAATCCCCTGAAACAGCAATCTTAATGCTATTTTTACCACTACCAATTAAATACATTTCATCGCCTAATTTGTTACCTATATTATAATATGTTTCACCGCTTACTTTATTACCATCAACGCTATAATCTTTTCTAGTAATATTTATTTTATAGGAAGCATCATAATTAAAATATAGGTATACTTTTCCACCATTACTATATTTATCAGTGATATTAATATTATTAATTAATCCTATATTAAAATGTAAAGTATAAGATGATAATTTAATATTTACTTCATCTGCTTCTACTACATTTAAGTAAATATCTCCACATACTCCAATACCATCAATTTCTCCAACTTTATTTAAATTCATACTCATAGAACTACCTGTAGAATATCTTAATGAATTTATTGTTCCACTTGAAGATATTGCATAATAATATGATGGACCATCATTTTTAGTTCCGCCTAACAAATCAACTTCATTAGCACTATTAAAGAATCCTAATACACTACCATGATTGCTATTAACGTGTAATTCCTTTAATTCGTTATCTCCTAAATCAAAATCAATACTTGCATTATATGTATGGATTGATATACTCATATTACTTCTATTAGGTATATATACTACTAAATCCTTATATAATGATCCATAATCATAATTTCCACTTTTAGAGTATTGAATCATCATAGAGTGCCCATATTTATCTGATTCTTTATAATTATAATGCATCATAAACTTATCAGTAACAGTCTCATTAGCTACTTCTTTAATTGAAACGTAATCACCATCATAAGTATAAACCCTAACACTACCATCTCTCCAGTTTATACTCAAAGTATCAATATGTGTTTTTTCATTATATGAACTACTTGCTTTATATTGACTAGAAAATTCATATCTTGTAGAAAAACCTTTAGTCATAGTATCATATATTCCACATGATGGGAAGAATAATAAAAAACAAATAATTCCACCAACTATCAGTAAAAAGATAAATAGACTAAACAGTCTTTTCTTTTTGCTTTTTTTCTTTTTAATTTTCTTAATTTTTGTCTTTACAATTTTCTTCTCTTCCATAATATCACCACTTACACTTATTATTATACTTATAAAAGTATAAAAGATAAAGGAAGAAAAATTATTTATTTTTTACTCTTTTCCTATTGACTTACTAGGAATTAAGTAGTATCATATAGTTGTAATCCTACTAAACAAGTAGGAAATGTAAGAAAAGAGGCGATGCTTATGAGTAGCGATTGTTGTTGCGACATGCATATGTATAAGAAAAATATTTTAAAAAAGGAAAACAATCAAATTTAGAAAGAAAATTAGGAGGAATTTAAAATGAGTAGAAATTATAAATTTGAAACATTACAATTACATGTAGGACAAGAAAAACCAGATTCAGCTACTGGAGCAAGAGCTGTACCAATTTATTTAACATCTTCTTATGTTTTTAACAATTCAAAGCATGCTGAAGATAGATTTGGTCTAAGAGATGCAGGTAACATCTATGGTAGACTAACAAACCCAACACAAGATGTATTTGAGCAAAGAGTTGCTGCACTTGAAGGTGGCGTTGGCGCACTAGCAACTGCAAGTGGAGCAAGTGCAATATATTATGCAATTATTGCTTTAGCTAAGGCTGGAGACAATATTGTTGCCGCTAATAATATTTATGGTGGTACATATAATTTATTTGAACATACATTAAAAGATTTCAATATCAGCACTACTTTTGTTGATCCATCTGATATAGAAAACTTTAGAAAAGCAATTAAAGATAATACTAAATTAGTATTTATTGAAACATTAGGTAACCCTAATAGCGATGTAATCGATATTGAAGCTATTGCTAAGGTTGCACATGAAGCAAAAATCCCTCTAGTAGTGGATAATACATTTGCTTCTCCATACTTAGTTAGACCAATTGAATATGGTGCTGATGTAGTAGTTCACTCAGCTACAAAATTCATTATCGGTCATGGAACAGGACTTGGTGGAGTTATAGTAGATAGTGGTAAATTTGACTTTGAGGCTAGTGGTAAATTCCCTCATTTAGTAGAACCAAACCCAAGCTATCATGGTATTTCATTCACTAAAGCTGTTGGTCCATTAGCACTAGTAATTTATATTAGAGCTATTCTACTTCGTGATACAGGTGCTGCTATTTCACCAGTTAATGCATTTATTGCACTTCAAGGTTTAGAAACATTATCTTTAAGAGTTGAACGACACACTTCAAATGCTTTAAAGGTAGTTGAATACTTAAGCAAGAATAAGCATGTATTAAAAGTTAACCATCCAGCTGTAACTAAAGATTCTAAGCAAAAAGAATTATACAAAAAATATTATCCAAATGGTGGAGGAACAATTTTCACATTTGAAATTGATGGTTCTGAAGAAAAGACTAAAGAATTTATTGATAATCTAGAATTATTTAGCTTATTAGCAAATGTTGCCGATGTTAAGTCTTTAGTAATTCATCCAGCTTCTACTACTCACTCACAATTAACTGATGAAGAGTTAGCAAGCGTTGGAATTTATAGAAATACTGTTAGAGTATCAATTGGTACTGAACATATTGATGATATTATTGAAGATTTAGAATTAGCATTTAGAAAAACATTTAACTAGGAGGGTAAATCTATGAGTAAAGTATATAGTAATATTACAGAATTAGTAGGGAAAACACCTCTACTTGAATTAACTAATTATGAAAAGAATAATAACTTAGAAGCTAAGATTATTGCTAAGGTTGAATATTTCAACCCAGCAGGATCAGTTAAAGATAGAATTGCTAAAGCTATTATTGAAGATTATGAAGCTAAAGGATTACTAAAAAAAGGTTCTACTATTATTGAACCAACTAGTGGTAATACTGGTATAGGACTTGCTGCAATTGCTGCAGCTAAAGGCTATAGATTAATTATCACACTTCCTGAAACAATGAGTGTTGAAAGACGTAACTTAATTAAAGCATATGGTGCTGAACTAGTTTTAACTGAAGGTGCTCTTGGTATGAAGGGTGCTATTGCTAAAGCTAATGAACTTCATGAACAAATTAAAGATTCTATTATTGCAGGACAATTCGTAAACCCAGCAAACCCTAAAGCACATTATGAAACTACAGGTCCAGAAATTTATAACGATCTTGATGGTAAAGTAGATATCTTTGTAGCAGGTATTGGTACAGGTGGAACTGTAAGTGGTGTAGGTAAATTCTTAAAAGAAAAGAATCCTAATGTAAAAGTTGTTGGTGTTGAACCTAAAGGATCTCCAGTATTAACTGAAGGTCATCCAGGTCCACATAAAATTCAAGGAATTGGTGCTGGATTTGTTCCTGATACATTAGATACTAAGATTTATGATGAAATTATAGATGTTGAAAATGAAGATGCATTTAAAACAGGAAAAGACATTGCTAGAAACGATGGACTTCTTGTAGGTATAAGTGCTGGAGCTGCTGTATATGCAGCAACACTTCTTGCTAAGCGTCCTGAAAATAAAGGAAAGAATATTGTAGTAATCTTACCTGATACAGGTGATAGATACTTATCAACTCCATTATTCCAAGACTAATTATGTTATAATATTTTTGGAAAGATAATTTACAACTAAATAAAAAAAATAAGCCTTACTGAGTAAAACAGTAAGGTTTTGTTTTTTTAAAGACTAAAAAATAAAATAGAATTATATTATGAAAAAAAAGTAATCAATAAGAATATCATTTTTAATAATACATACTGATTACTTATTTATATATTTTATAAAGGCCTATTATTTTATATCAAAGCTTTCTGTCCTTAAATCACAATAATATCTACCACTAACTGCACTAAATTTTAAAACACAATAATCAGGATCAGTTACGCCCCCTTTATAAAACATTTTATCAAACTTTTTCCAAATCATGTTTTTAGACTTTTGATCAGTTAACACTTCCATCTTACCCTTCAGCATTACACCAACATATTTAAACAAACCCTTATGATAAAAATAAATCGATGCATTTGGATTATTTAAAAATTGTTTTACTCTAATAGATGAAGTATTAGTAGAAAAATAAAATTCTTTTATTCCATTTCTTTTCCTTGGTTTAAGCATAGCTTTAACATTTGGAATATTCTCTTCATCAATTGAGCAAATAAAGCTCACCTTTTGCTTATCAATAAACTTTTCAATCACTTTTAGTTCCATAGCATTCCCCTTTAATTATATCTATTTAATATGTGAAAAAGGCTTTAAATGAGCCTTTTATTGTGTAATTGTTTCAGTTTCTACTTCTTTATCTATACTACCGTATTCTCTTTTAGGTTTTCTAGCAGTTTTAATAGTAATAATAAATGTAACTATTGTATAGATAAATCCTAATAATATAGTTGATCCTAAAATAATACCCCCAATTAATTCACCATTAGCAATATTATTTTCACTATCAATATAATAAGCTCCTATACTTAATAATGCATCCCAAGATCCATGTAAAATAAATATTACAAGAGTTGCAAGCATTAAATGAATAAATGCTTTTCCTTTTTTATTATCTTTTTTATAATCTTTAGATAATTGATAGTGTCTACCTTGATTCCACTGCCATAATAAATGCATTGGAATAAATAAATTAATTACAATAGCCATTGGATTAAATAAAACAACCTTTTCAACTATTCCATACATTAAACCAATACATCCAGCAGCAAACATTGAATCACTTCTTAAACTTTTTTCTAGCTAGCATAAATCCTAAGAATTTAAATGATTCTTCTAGTAGTGCTGCTCTTAAGAAACATTCAATTAATTCTCTTGTTATTCCTTTTCAAAACCTATTGCTTTGCATATTCCATCCCATGCTAATTATGATGCAATAATCAGCAATGTAGAAACTACAAAACCATAAAATAAAAATATAAATAAATAATTTTTCTTTGTTAATTTGTTATCCATATAATTACCTAGATTAATTATATCACAGATAATATAAAAAGGCTATATGAAGTGATATATTAAAAGTAGACAACCCTAAAAAAAAGGGCGGTCTACTTTTTTTGTTGTATAATAATTCAATAAGGAGGAATAATCATGGCAAGATTAAAGGGAACAAAGAATAAAATGCGAACACCTGAAGAAAAAG
>JAILKD010000014.1 GCA_024694145.1 bacterium
GATGTATCTTCAGTTGATGAATTGTGCAATGTAGTAAGAGATGGCGTTACTGTTTTAGAAATGCTTGAATCTATTACAGAAAAAGATGTCACTATATACTAAAGTTAAGTACACTAGTTGATGGATAGTGTACTTTTTTATTTAGTGAGTGATCTATTATGAATATAACCACATACTGGTTCTACTGAACATGTGATATCATACTATTACGATGCATAATTTCTAATAGGTAACATAATAAATAAAATGATAATGAAATGTGCTATCTTACATGTAGAAACAGTCTGCTTACTAAATCGTAGAAACGACTAAAAATACTAAAAAATAGGGTAAAAATAGGTGATTTTGACCAAATTAAGGTTAGAATCACCCTTTTCTTTTGAACAAACACAAAAATTTTCTTTATCTTTATCAGAAAAAAGAGTGGTCAATGTAATATGTTATTAGTTGTAGTGTTTAGGGGCTGTTAAGAAACTAAAATAGTTTCTAACAGCTTTTCTTTTGCATAAAATCATTGTTACAATAGAAAAATGTGTTTAATCTTGACTTTTACTAACTATTTTAAAGTCTTCCGCTCAATAAAACCAAGCGGAGTTTCTTAACAATATAATTGTTAAGCTTTTTTAATAATAAAAATATATAAATTTAGAGCCATTTTTTACTAAGTTTCTTAACAACGTAGTTGTTATTTCACAAAACATATAGAAAAAAGGGTTATTAAGAAAATGTTAGTTTCTTAACAGCCCCTTTTATTTTTTATAAAAATTCTTGTTAAATCCACCTTATAATAAGAAAAGCCATAATAATTATTCAGTTGGAGATATTGTGTTTTTTTATTCTGGGTTACCATTACAAAAGATAACTCATAAATGCCGTGTTGTAAGAATTGATGTTCCTAAAGAAGAACTAATTGATGATTCTAAGTATATTATTGACAAAGCTTCATTTGAATCTAAACCATCAAGTGATAAATTTGTTAGACTTGAATTATTAGAAGAAATTAAAGGCATGGTTACTCTTGATGATATAAGTATTTCTTTCCTTAGAAGTCCAATTACTCTTTCACAAGAACAAGTTGATATAATTGATGAAAAATCCAATTCTTTAACTATTAAAGAAAAAATATATTATCAATACAAAAATTGGTCTGATAATAACAAAACCGATATTGAAAAAAGAGAAAAAGAAGTAAATAAGCTTATCGATAAATTTCTTGCAAAATTCACTAAAGAAAAAATTCTAAATATGAAATTAGATGATTATGTTGAAGGAAAAGAAAGCAAGAATTCGTTTTGCTATTGGGTGGAGAATAATTTAAAATCAGCCGGAGATATACATGGAGCAACTGCTTTTAAATTTGGGATTTATTATAGTAAAAAGCATAATGACTACAATATTCAAACTCCGAAATATCCTAAAGATAAGGATTCGGCTTTCAAAGAAATAAAGAAGCTAATTGTTGATGTGATTGATGCTGCAGCAAATCATGATTTAGCAAAAATTACTAGTTCTAAGCTTTCTAATATGTTTAAGAATAAGATATCATTTTTATATAATCGAAATGATTATCTACCAATTTATAGTGATGATGATATAGAAAAACTATTGATAATTTTCGATATGCCTCATAAAGTGAAAAATGAATCTATAGAAAGTAAAAAAGATAGACTATACAATTTCTATAAATCATTGAATTTAACCAACTGTTCACCATGGAGATTCATGGACTTCATTTATAATAAGGATAATGAATATAGAAGTATATTAAGAAATGAAGAATTAGATGAGTTCATTAATTCAAATAATAAGCCTATCATAGTTGAGGAGATTAATGATCTTTCAGATCTTTTTGTAGAAAGAAATTTTAAAGATAGAAAATCAATTTATAAAAGTGATCCGGATAAAGAAAGATCAAATAAGCTTGCTGGAACCAGGGGCGAAGATAGAGTCATTTCTTATTTCGAATCAAATAAAAATAAATTAGGAATTATTAGTATAAAATATTATTGTAAGAGTGATAGTCCGGATGCTAATGATTTGGCTGGCTGTGATGTAGAATATACTGATAAAAATAATGAAACGTGGTATGTTGAAATTAAGTCGACTAGAGCCAACAATATAGAAAAAGGAGATGTTTATTTTAAGCAATGTAGTAATAGGTTTTATATAAAATAACTAAAAATTTGAATGAAGAATTAACCATATTGACTTATTTACAAAAAAGTGTTACAAGTAAGTTATAATGATTCGTTTTATAAAATTTTATAAAAGAGGTGAAAATTTATGATTAACAAGGGGAAGTTATTCAAGTTTTTTAGCTTTATTTTTTTAATGACAGGAATGGTACTTTCCATTTTTGTCATATCTTCTAATAAGATAGAAGCAAAGGCAGCAGAAACAGAAGTTTCTGATTTAGATGGTTTACAAAATGCACTTTCTACAGCCAATGAAAATACAACGATTATAGTCAAGAATAGAATTAATATTAATTCTAACATAGAATTGAATGGTAAGGGTGCAACAGTAACCGTTCCATCACCATTCATAAATGAGGATGGAACATTGAATGCAGATATTGATTATGGCTACATTGATAATGTTTCATGTTCAAAATATGTCGTTTTCAATATTAGTAACGCTGAAGTTACTATTAGCAATATGACTATTATGGGTGGTTATCCTGAAGATGATTATGAAAATGATTTATTCTATTCAGAATATGAAAGAGCTGCAGTTTCAGTCGATAATGCTTATCTTAAACTAACGAATGTTACATTGACACGCTCTTATCGTGGCCTTGGTTTAAATTCTGGTGCTAAAGTTGAAATGCATAATTGTAATGTTGTAAGAAACGCTGCAGAATATGGAGGCGGAATTTATTCTAATGATAATGGAACTTTACTTATGGATGGGTGCTCATTATCAGAAAATCGTTCTTTATCAGATGGTGGCGGTGGTGGAGCTATTGAAAATCACGGTTTGTTCATTGCAAATAACACAGTTATTGTAAATAATTATTCAACTGAATGCGGCGGAGCGATTAATGGCCTTGGAGATATGTATCTTATTAATTGTACTGTTACTGGTAATGCTTCAGAAACAGATTGTCCAGGTGCCGGAATCTCAGTTAGACAAGGAGAGTTTTATGCAGTAAATAGTATTATTACGGATAATTATAGAAAAAATGGAACATTATTTAGAGAAGATATTGCTGTTTATTATGTTTATGAATACAATATTAAACTAATTAATTGTATATATGGCGCAATTACTGATGAAGAAAGTATAAATTTAGTTAAGACAAATTGCTATGTTGATACAGAATACAAAACTGCAACTAGCTATAGATATTCTGGTGTCTTAAATAGTATTGGTGGCTATACAGATCCATTTTATCACCCAGCTGCTATAACTAAAACATCTGGTAAGCCAGAACTTTATGTTCCAACAAATGGAAATTATGAACCAGTTAGAACTGGTGGAATAAAAACCTATTTTAATTATAGTTATTTTAAAGATTATGGTAGTGTTGGAATTGGATATGGTGATACATCAACAGCACTTATTGGTTTTGTTAGTGAAAGTGATCAAGTAACTAGTTATTATGAATCTGATACACGTGTTGATGGTGTAATTGGTGCATCAGCTTCAACTGAAGGAGACTTATATACAGTAACCTTGACAGCTAATTCAGATGGTGTAGTATCAGGTGCAACAATTTATGGTGATTCTTACCTAAGTGGAACAAAGGTAACTGT
>JAILKD010000083.1 GCA_024694145.1 bacterium
TCATCTGTTTTAGGATTTCATAGCATTATGAAGATATTATTTCATCTTCATAATAATCGATTAACAGATCTTAGGATATCATCACTTATATCAGAAGCTTCGTCAGCAACAATTAAAAAATTCTGAGAATGTATTCATTGAAATCATGTTTTTGATGTTACAAACTTAATTGAAGAGTTATAACTATCTCATCAATAATAAAGTGTATTATATTTTTCTACTACATGAGGAGTATATCTACATGCTATATTAAACAATGTTTTTACAAATCTTTTTGTTTCTAATACCATATCATTTTTGGGAGCAATATAGATTACTTTAGCTCCATAAAAACAAATAGCGAAATGAAGCATAATGAATGCTGCTATCCATGTTTTACCAACTCAATTTCATGAACAAAAAGCTAATGTTTTAGGTCAATACTTTTGGATTGCATTTTTATAATGATAAAGCATCTCTACTTGCTGTCGACTTATTTGCAATACACTCTTATTTTGTTCCATAGTACGGAACATATCTAACTTTAATTTATGATAATCACGAGTTTTCCTTGCTCTTATTAATTTATCTTCATACAAAGGATAGATTCTTTGAGATATTCACTCAAATACATTTTTTAGGAAAAATAATGGATTCTTACCATATTCTACATAATTCAGATTATTCTCCCATGAAGGGCATAATGAAACTGGATCAATAGTTTTTATTCTATCATAAGGGCTTGATGAGCGTTCTTTTACTATAATTGGGGCTTTATGAGGTTCCTCTACCTTATTCTTTTTCTCTTGTTCTCTTTTTCTCCTTTTTGCTTCTTGTTCATCATATCGTGAAACAAATTCTGGTTCTTCTTGCTGGTTTTCTACTATTGGATTCTCTTTTCCCTCTTGAATTTCTATTTTAGCCATAGGCGGTTCTGAATAATATAAATAATTGAAACATTGCATAAAGATGCTTCATCCCCGCCCTTTGTTGTATTATAATGATTACAATAAAAAATAATAGTATTATTAATAATATCAATTCTCAACTATAAATTATCGTTTTATTTTTTTGTTTTTTTGAAATAAAAGTTTTACTTTTTTGCAAAATAAATTTTTATGAATAATATTATTAAGTATTAATACTTTATTCTTATAAAAATAAATACATGACAAAAACAAACAGCCTACTTGCTAGCTTAAACGATCACCAACTAGCATATGTAAACTTAGATCTTGCTAACCCTAAAAATGGTGAATATATGTTAGCAGTCTATCATTTAAAACCATGAAAGAACCTAAACATTCTTCAAGCTGCATGTGAAGTTGCTGCAGAATCTTCTACCGGAACTAACTTCCTTGTTCAAACTGAAACAGCTTTCTCTAGAGAAATGAATGCTCTTGTATACAAACTTGATGAAGAAAAAGAACTTGTATGGATTGCATTCCCTTGGAGACTCTTTGATAGAGGTGGTAATGTTCAAAATATTATGACGTATATCGCGGGTAACATCTTTGGAATGAAAGAAGTATCTGCTCTAAAACTTCTAGATGTATGGTTCCCAGCTGCTATGCTTGAACAATATGATGGACCTAGTTATACACTAGATGATATGAGAAACTATTTAGGTGTTCACGGAAGACCTATTCTTGGTACTATTATTAAACCTAAGATGGGACTTACTTCTGCTGAATATGCTGAAGTATGTTACGATTTCTGGGTAGGTTGAGGAGATTTCGTAAAGAACGATGAACCACAAGCTAACCAAGATTTCTGTCCTTACGATAAGATGGTTAAGCATGTTAAAGAAGCTATGGATAAAGCTGTTAGAGAAACAGGACAAAAGAAAGTCCACTCTTTCAACGTTTCTGCTTCTGATTATGATACTATGATTGAAAGATGTGAAATGATTAGAAATGCAGGATTTGAACCAGGTAGTTATGCTTTCTTAATTGATGGTACTACTGCTGGTTGGATGGCTGTACAAACACTAAGAAGAAAGTATCCTGATGTATTTATCCATTTCCATAGAGCTGGACATGGAGCTTATACTAGACCAGAAAATCCTATTGGATACTCTGTATTAGTGCTTTCTAAGTTTGCTAGATTAGCTGGTGCTAGTGGTATCCATACTGGTACTGCTGGTGTTGGTAAGATGGCTGGTGATAAAGCTGAAGATATTACTGCTGCTGAAGGAATTAGATATATGAAAAAG
>JAILKD010000020.1 GCA_024694145.1 bacterium
GCAGTCTTACAAATTACTTCATGTAAATTATCTTCAGTAAAATCAATTTTTTCTAATTCAGGAATAATTTTTACTAATACATCTTTAGCTTTTAAATAATCAATTTTTAACTTCTTATTGAAATATAATTCATTATCAAATTTATCAAAATGTGTGATAAATTCGACCTTTTCAGGAATTTCAGAGAATATTTCAATTCTACTTTGAAGTAAGCGACCAAACTTATTATAATCATATAAGCCTTTAATGCTTGAAGCATCAAAATATGGTTTTGCTAAATCCATAAATTTATCAAATGGTAGTTCTTTAATGTATTCTCCATTTAACCATTTCATCTTATTTTCATCAAAAATACCAGGTGATTTAGATAATCCTGAAACACTAAAGTTTTCAATTAATTCATCCATAGTAAACTTTTCTTGTGTTCCTTTAGGGCTCCATCCAACTAGTGCTATATAGTTAATAATAGCTTCTGGTAAGTAACCTTTAGAAATAAAATCTTCAAAGTTTGCATCACCATATCTCTTTGATAATTTTCTTGTTTCATCTTTCATTACTGGAGTTAAGTGAATATATTGAGGACGTTCCCAACCAAATGCATCATATAATAAGTTATACTTAGGTGTACTTGATAAATATTCATTACCTCTAATTACATGAGTTATACCCATTAAATGGTCATCAATAACATTTGCGAAGTTATATGTAGGCATACCATCTGATTTAATTAATATTTGATCTTCAAGTTCTGAATTAGGTACACTTACTTCACCAAATGATAAATCAACAAAACTAGATACACCTTCAGTTGGCATATTTTGTCTAATAACAAATGGCTTACCAGCTTTTAGATTAGCTTCAATTTCTTCTTTTGATAAAGATAGACAATGTTTATCATAACGCTTAATACCATTTTCACCTTTAATAGATTCTAGTCTTTCTTTATCACAGAAACAATAATATGCAGCACCCTTTTTTACAAGTTCTAGTGCATATTTCATGTATAAGCCTTTTCTTTCACTTTGAATATATGGACCATAATTTCCACCTTCATTTGGTCCTTCATCAATAGTTATTTTACAATCTTTTAAAGTTTTATAAATTAAATCAACAGCACCTTCAACATAACGTTCAACATCTGTATCTTCAATTCTTAAAATGAATTTACCATTATTTTGTTTAGCGTATAAATAAGCATATAAACCTGTTCTTAAATTTCCTATATGCATAAATCCTGTAGGGCTTGGTGCAAAACGAGTTCTAACCATAATTTATTCCTCCTTAAGTTTATAAAACGGCTAATATAAGCCGTTTATTAAATAATTTTTGCGTAGAATTTGATATTTGGAAGTAAAGATTCAAATGTATTATAATCTATTTCTTTAGTTAAATAGAATCCATCAACTACTTTATCAACTAAATCCATATCAAAGATTCCATTATAATCAATTAAATAACTTCCACTAGCAAGTTTATTACCAACTACTTCCATTTCTCTATATGGAACTATATATGGATCATAACCTGCAACATAAAGTTTTAAATCATTAACACATGAATTAGCTGTAGCAGGACCTGCACCCTTACCATAAACTAATTGTTTTTGTGAATGATCACCAAAATATCTAATAAAGTTAAATTCATAATTAACTGATGCGACAATATCATCACTATCAATTAAGCATGGTTCAACAATTACTTCTACCTTATCATCTTTAATTTCAGATGATGCTAAATATTTTAAAGTTTTACCAATCTTATTTGCGGCATTCATAAATTCTTTAGTAATATTTGTAATACCATAAATGAATGCTTTATTATAATCAACTTCACATCCATAAGCTATTTGTGATAATATAGAAATCTTTCTAACCATATCATAACCTAAAACATCAGCGCTTGGATCAGCTTCAGCGAATCCTAGCTTTTGAGCTTTCTTTAAAGCTTCTTCATAGCTTAAATTATCTTTTTCCATAGATGTGATGATATAGTTTGTTGTTCCATTAACTATACCTTCAATACGGTAAATGTTATTTACAGTATTATTGTAATGAAGTGTAGAGATAATAGGAATTCCACCACCAACAGCTGCTTCTAAGAATAATTTAACACCATTTTCTTTTGCTAGATTTTCTAGTTCAGTAAAATGATCTGCTATTACTGCTTTATTAGCTGTGATAATGCTTTTTTTCTTTAGAATACATCTTTTGATGAAATCATAAGAAACTCTAGCACCCATTATTTCAAATACTAATTCAATTTCAGGGTCATTTTCTATTTTCGTAAAATCAGTTGTAAAAAATGGAGCTTCAAATGGAGCTTCATCCATACTCTTAATTAAAACATATTTAATTTCAATGTTGTTGTCCTTAAAGAATTTTCCTTCTTTGTTATAAATAATATCAAATACAGGACGACCAATATTACCATTTCCAAGTAATGCAATTTTCATAATTTATCACCTTTTAAGATTTTAACATATTTTTAATTAAAAATATAGATACAAAATAGTTATTTTGTTATAATTGCTTTAGGATGTGATTAATATGGGTATTTCTAAAACTTGGGATTGGGAAAAAAATATTAATAAAGAGTGGCTAGAACCATCAATGGAAAGCTATTATTTTGCGAATCTTTGGAAAAAAGAAGGAAAAACTAGAGTTCTTGATTTAGGATGCGGTGTTGGTAGACACTCTATGCTATTTTATGATTATGGTTTTAATGTAACTGCTTGTGATATAACTCCTTATGCCATTAATTATTTGAAGAACTGGCAAAAAGAAAGAAATATAAGTTTTCCTGTAATTGAATGTGATATGTTAAATATGCCATTTAAAAATAATAGTTTTGATTCCATATATGCTTATCATGTATTAAGCCATACCAATTTAGAAGGATTTAAAAAGTTATTTGATAAAATATATGACATATTAGATATAGATGGTGAAATATATTTTGATGTTTTATCTAAAAAATGTTTCTTATATAGTGAATCAGGTTATCCAAAAATAGATAGTAATACAATTCTTTCACAGGCAGAAAATGAAATGGATGTACCTCATATTTGTTTTAATTATAATGAACTAATTGATATATTAAAAAAGTTTGAAATAGTTAATATTAAAGAAGTTCATCAATATGATAAAACAAAAATGGATAATAACGAAATACATTTTTATATTCACTTAAGAAAGAAATAATCGCTTAATAGAGAGTTTTTATGAAGATTTGTTTAATTGGAATTAACGCTAAATATATTCACCCTAATCTAGCAATACGCTTACTAAAAGCTAATACAATTTATAATACAGATATATTAGAATTTAATATCAAAGATAGTTATACTTCTATTATTGAATCAATAAAAAATTATGATGTTTTATGCTTTTCAACATACATTTGGAATATAGAAATAATTAAAAAAATATTAGAATATTTTAAAAATAAAAATAAAATAATAATATTAGGTGGGCCTGAAGTAAGCTATAATGCAAGTTATTATTTTGATAATAATTTATGTAATTATATTATTAAAAATGAAGGTGAAGAATGCTTTAATATGTTACTTTCACATATAATAGATAATAAATATAATTTAGATGAAATACCTAATTTATATTATGATAATAAATACACTTATGATAAGTTTGTTGATCTAGATAAGCTTAATTTTGCCTATGATCTATTAAATGATTTAGAAAATCAAATAACATATGTAGAAACTTCTCGTGGTTGTCCATATCAATGTGGTTATTGTATGGCAAGTTTAGAAAAAAGGGTTAGGACATTTAATATTGATAAAGTAAAAATAGAAATTAAAAAATTAATAGATAGAGGCGCTAGAATCATAAAGTTTTTAGATAGAACTTTTAATGCAAATAAAAAGAATTTTATTTTTTTAATTGATTTTATTATAGAAAATCATAAAGAAAACAATTCTTTCCAATTTGAAATAACAGGAGATTTATTAGATAGTGATGTTATTGAATATATTAATAATAAAGCCCCAAAAAATCTATTTAGATTTGAAATAGGAATTCAATCAACAAATATAAAAGCAAATATGGCAGTTGGTAGAATTCAAGATAATGTTAAACTATTTAATAATATTAAATCAATTCAAGATAAAAACGTAATAGATTTACATCTAGATCTAATTGCGGGTCTTCCTTATGAGGATTATAATTCTTTTATTAAAACATTTAATGATGTTATTAGTCTTAGGCCAAAAGAATTACAATTAGGATTCTTAAAACTTCTTTTTGGAACACAAATGCATCAAGATAGGGACTTATATCACTATAAATATATGGATCATGCTCCATATGAGATAATTTGTAATGACTTTTTATCAGTTACTGATATAACTAATATTCACATAACTGAAGATGCTTTTGAAAAATATTATAATTCAACATATTATAAAAAAAGCATTAATCTAATACTTGATAATATAGATAATGCTTATAGTTTCTTCTATCAATTAGGTTTAATATATAAAAAT
>JAILKD010000019.1 GCA_024694145.1 bacterium
CTCTATATACAAATGGGCAAGCAGTTTTTTTGACAGAATTAAAAGATTATCAAATTGCTACTTGTGAACCAGTTATTCAATCACGTAGACCAAATAATCGAATAGATAAAGTACGCCATATGTTTAATAAAAAAGAAAATGGTAAGTGACAATAAGTAATCGTAAGATTAAGATATTACGAACTATGTAGGTAGAAATACCTACTTTTTTTGTAGGAATAATTTAGGAAAAATAAAAATATTTTTTAAGGATTAAAATAGAGATTTTTTTGACATGTTTCAAATAATCAATATTCGAGATAATGGTATTGAACAAAGGCCGATGTTCAGTAATTTGAAAGGAGATTAGAAACATGGAAAACTATATTGTAATTTATGCAATAGTACCGAAACACATTTATGAAACAAAATTATTAACACCAGAAGAAAAATTGATTGCTGAACGTATTATATACTTATGCAAAAAGGAAGGATATTGTTGGATAACAAATAAAAGATTATCAGAAATGTATAGTATAACAATAGAAACAGCTTCAAGACATATTAAGAAGTTAGAGAAAATTGGATTAATAAAATGTATTTATGATCATAATGATAAAAATACTAGGAGGGTTATTCAACTAGTTGATGATATATGGGATAAATGGTCAACTAGAGATAAATCAAATAATCAAGAAGATATTGATTATTCAGTTAAACATAATAATAAATATAATAAAAGAAATAATTATAAATATAATAGTGATAAATATGATAAAACACCAGTTCCTTGGTGGCTTAATGAAGATATTAAATCTGAACCTGCTACTCCAGAAGAACAAGCAGAAATGGAAAGAATGATAAGAGAAATAACTGGAGAGGATAGTGATTCAGATGAATGATAAGTTAGTATATACAGTTCATGAAGTATCCTCTATATTACACTCAAGTCCAAATTATATTTATGAATTAATTAAAAAAGGATATTTACCAGCTATTAAATTAGGAAGTTTAAAAGTATTAAAATCTTCACTAGAAAGATTTTTAATTCAAAATGAGGGAAAAGATTTATCCAATTTATCTGATATTAAAAAGATAGTAATTGAGGTAGAAGTAAATGAGTAAAATTAATATTAGAAAAAGAGGAAACTTTTATGAATATAGAATTGAAATAGCTAAGGTAGATAATAAAAGACAATGGTTAAGTAAATCAGGATTTAGAACTAAAGCAGAAGCTTTAGAATCTGGATCACAAGCATATACTGAATATTTAAATGCAGGTATTCCATTTAAACAATGTGATTTATCTTATTCAGATTATCTTGATTATTGGTTAGAAAATTATTGTATGAATAACCTAAAATATAATACTATTCAAACATATAAAATAATTATTAATAAGTATCTAAAAAAGAATATAGGAAAATATAAACTATCAACAATAACAAGTGTTGCTTTAAATTCTTATATAACTGATTTAGTTAATAAATATAATCATTCTAAAACATATTATAAGAATATATTAAAAGTTATTAAAGGTTCATTTAGAGATGCATGTAATTTATATGGATTTATAAAATATAATCCAGCTCTTACACTAAGATTACCTAAAATAGAAGAAGAACTTAATAATAAAAGACATTATTATACAAACGAAGAAATAGATCAAATAATAGATAGATTTAAGGACAATGCTACTTTTGTAGCTTCGTTCTTAACATCATGTTATACAGGAATGAGAACTGGAGAAGTGTTTGCTCTTACTTGGGAAGATATAGATTTAGAAAATGGAATAATAAATATAAGACATAACTTATATGATAAACCTAAAGATAGTTTTGGAAGATGGTATTTAGGAACGACTAAAACTATATCTGGAACAAGACAAATATATATTGGAAATACATTAATAACAGCTTTAAAAAACTATAAAGAAAGACAAGAATATCTTAAAGAAGTATTTGGTAAAGATTATAAATACTACCATTTAGAAACAATAACAAATGATAATGGAAAAGTTGTTGATGAAAGAATAGTTATTAACGAAGATAATGAAGAAAAATTAAATCTAGTATTTACTAATGATGATGGTTCATTCTCTGGAACTGATGTTCCTAAATATCCATTTAAAATAATTCACAATGAATTAGGAATAGAAAAATGTAGATTCTATGATTTAAGAGGAACATATGCAACTAAAGTATTAAATAATGGAACTAAGATTAATGATGTAGCTAATTTGTTAGGACATAGAAATGTAGAAACAACAGAAAATTATTACATTACAAGTTTAGAGGATAATAGAAAGAGTGCTGTAGAACTATTTGATGAAACTAATAAGTCTAATGTTATTGAAAATGTAATTAAATTTCAAATACAAGAAGGTAAATTAGTATGAATTATGCAATATTTAGAAGTGAACCTATTTATACTTTAAATGATTTAGCACAAATAGGATCACATAATAAAAGAGAGAAAAAAGCATATCAATCTAATCCTGATATAGACTTATCTAAAACAAAAGATAATGTAGAACTTGTTTCACTTAATATGAAATATGTTAAAGGCTTTTATGAAATAACTAAAGACTATAAAAAAGAACATGAAGAAAGAATGAAAACTGAAAGAGATGATAGAAAAAGAACATTTAGACAAATGGTAGATAAATCAAAAAGTGTTGTTGCAGATGAATTAGTTTTCACTGCAACACACACATTCTTTAATGATATGAGTAAAGAAGAAATTAAAAATTGGGCTGATAGATGTATGGAATTTGTACATTTTGGACTAGGATATGAAGATAATCAAATATTACATGCAACATTACATATGGATGAAAAAACACCTCATATTCATTGTGTTGTAGTCCCACTAGTTAAGAAGCTAGATAAAAGAACTAATACAGAAAGATACACAATATCTAAAAAACAATTTATACATGATAAAGAACACTTGAGTGAGTTACAAGATGAATATTGTGAATATCTAAATATGTGTGGTTTTGCTTTAGAAAGAGGAACTAAACATAGTGATAGAGAGCATATTAATATTAAAGAGTTTAAGAAACTAACTAAATCATTAACTAATGAACTAGATCTAAAAGATGATAAATTATCAAAATCAATTGATGAATTAGAAGAAAAAATGAAATCAAATAAAACAATTATATTTGATAAAGAATCAGTTAAAGTTAAGAAAGAAACTTTTGATAGTATGAATAAAGTAGTAGAAGAAGCAAAGAAAGTTAAAGATTTAAAACCCAAACTAAATAATGCTTATAAGAACCTTAAAGAGGTAACAAATGATTATTCAAAAATACATCAACAAAATATGAAACTAGAAGATGAAAATAGAAATTTAAAATATGAAAATACTAATTTAAGATATAAAGCATTTACTTTATCTAATACAATTGATACATTAAAAAATGTTATCAATAAAATGGCTAATTTTGTATATCATTTAGTAGCTGATGGATTAATACCTAGACATAAAGAAGATGAATTTAATGATGAATTTGAAGAGTTTATTAGTGGTAAAAAGAAGAATAAGGACAAAGACGACAGTCTTGTTCTTTAGACTATCTTTCTGACAAGATAGTAACACACTACGATATTGGTAGAACCAATATCAGTGTGCCAAGGAAATTCTCCCTTTGGAATCCCCTTTTAAGCACCAGTACTACAAACTAACGTAAGTAGTAAAGGTGCCTTTTTTATTTCAACATTTAGTTTTATAAAAAAGAAAAATACTATCGCCACTTTCATTACTTCGTAACAAAACGTGCCACGTATTTTTTATAATCGGAAAATAGTAATTTTACGAACAGTTAGAAGATTGAAAATTATGATATAATTATATATGGGAGTGATTATCTATGAAAATAAAATCACTATATGTGTGTGTTAATGATATGAAAAGAGCAATTAATTTTTATACTAACTTTTTTGAAGTGAAGCCAGTTAAGGAAGATAATGTTTATAGTGTTTTTGATATAAATGGGTTTAGGTATGGTTTATTTGCTTATAAAGAAATGAATGAAGAACATTCTTTTGGTAGTAATTGTCTACCAAGCATAGAGGTAGATGACATAAAAATATTAAAAGAAAAAATATCCCATTTAGAAATATGTTTTCCTTTAACTCAGATTGGAAATAATTGGGTTTGTGAATTTGTGGATAGTGAAGGAAATCATATAGAGTTAACAGCACCAATTGTTTGATTGGAAAATTTTTGTTTTTACGAACAATCGTAAGATTAAGATAT
>JAILKD010000065.1 GCA_024694145.1 bacterium
TTTTTCTTTTTCTTCTGGTGTTCGCATTATATTCTTAGTTACATTTTTTTCTCTCATAATTATTTCTCCTTATTAAACATTATACAACAAAAAAAGTAGGCATCCCTTTTTAGGGTTGTCTACTTTTAATATATCACTTCATAACTTATGTCCTATTTATTATTAAAAGATATTTCATAATATTTATCCCATGGATTTATTTTTTCATATAGTTTTGCAGCATTAAATACTTCATCTTCCCTAAATCTTTTTCCTATAATTTGAAAACCTATTGGCAATTTTTCTTCTGTTAGACTTATAGGTAGGCTTATTGCAGGATAACTTACAAAATTAACTAAGAAAGTTTCACACCAACCAACAAGTGATTCTACAGACTTGCCATTTATTTCTTTTGGGCTTTTAGTCATTCCATTTTCTTCATTTCTAATAGGTTTAGTGCACATAGTAGGACTAATTATTAGATCATAATCTTTAAATACATCTTCAAAATTATCCAATACATCAGTTCTAGCAAGATTAAAGTCATATAAATCTTTAATAGTCATTTTATCGCATAATTCTTTGTAATAAATAAACTCTTCCGGAAAGTCGTCTTTATTAGTTTTTAGATAATCTCTTCCTTTTTCTTTTTCAAAATTTAAATCTAGTGCACAGTCAATAGTAATGCCTTTACACCAAGCTTCTGATAGTTCATTTGCACTATGTTTAAAGTTAAAATGGACTAAATCAACTGTACAATTAGCACTTCTAAAAATACTTACTACTTCATCTAATTTTTCTTTAATAATAGGTTCAATTTCAAATATATCAAAATCATAAGTAAAGGCTATTTTAAGAGATTTTTTAGAGTTTACTTTACCATCAAATTCACTCATATTTCTAAGAGACATATTATTGTATGGATCTCTACTATTATATTTAGCCATAAGTTTATATAAGGCGATTGCTTCATCTACTGTTTTAACTAAACCACCTTCAACACAATAAGGGTGTGTTGCGCTAAATGCATCAGGTCTATTTACCATAGGAATAGAACCAAAGCCAGCAACAAAGCCTATTAAGTTATTACATGATGCAGGAACTCTAATAGATCCACCAGCATCTCCTCCTTCAGCAATAGGAACTAATCCTTTAGCCACAGCTGCTGCACTACCTCCACTTGATCCTCCCGCATTATACATTGTGTTAAATGGGTTTTTAGTTGCACCATACATTTTATTATCAGTAACACCTCTAAAACCATATGCAGGGGCATTTACTTTACCAATAGCTATAGCTCCATTATCTTCCATTACTTTACAGAATAAGGAGTCTACTTCATCAATACGCTCTAAGCATTTAACTCCACCAAAAGAATGACTCCATCCTTTTTTAGATGGTAAAAAGTCTTTTAAAGCAAAAGGAACGCCAGCGAATAATCCGCAGTATTCGCCTTTATCAAGCCTTTTTTGAAGTTTTTCAGCCTCAATATATGCATAATCAAATTTTGTATAAACAAACGCATTAACACTATTGTTATAATTATTAATTCTATCAATAAAATAATCTAGAACTTCTTTTGGAGTAAGTTTTTTATCATTAACTAACTTACCTATTTCTAAGGCAGATAAATACTCTAATTTTAAATTCATTTTATTCACCCACCTTATCTAAATCTATTCTTGATGGATCTTTTTTAATTTCCATTAATCTACAGTAATCTAGGTAATCTTTACCTACACCTTCACTTTGCCACTTCTTACATATTCTATAACCAAATGGAGAGAAAATCATTTCACAAGCTAGTTCTATTAATGCTCCAAGAGTAGCTATACCTATTAATGTAGGTAATGTATAAAATTTAGCAAACACACTAAAAGCTAGTGTTCCAAAAACAAAATTATCAACAAATTGACCTATTGTTGTACTTACATAACTTCTACAATAAAAGGCTGATTTCCCATCAGGATTATTTTTAAATAGTTTTCCAAACAATCCATTTACTATTGCATTAACAATACCTGAAGCTATATAAGCTATAGTTGATGATAAAAGTATTTGCCATGGTTGTGGAGCTGATAGTGCTTCAAAGCCAAATACAGTATCAAAAAATGTAGATGCTCCTTCATAAGGATATTTGGCAGGAAACAAGGCAATTAATGCTAAAAATATAACTGCAAAAGCATTGATTAAGGCTCCAAGAAGCGTTAATTTGATACTTGCTTTTATACCATATGTTTTAGTAATTATATCCATAAGTAAGAATATTAACCATGATAAGAATATTCCTCCTGTTATAGATATAAAAGGTGTACCATTAACAACTAGTCCACTCCAAACAATCTTATTTGCAGCTAGATTCATTGTTATTGTTGCCATAATAAATAACATTGTAACAAGCCCTGGAATACTTCTAAGTAACTTCTTCCAGTCCTTAAAATCAAATAGCCATTTACATGTATCAGATATCCAAAGTCCAAGTAGTTTAAATGGGTTTTTAGTTTTTTCCATAATTATTCCTCCTTAAGGAAATAAAAAAGAGTGCAACTAAAAAACACTCTTTAATGGTTCCCTAGTTTTATTTATAGATAGGATGGTTCTCGAACTATCTTATTTATTTAACAAACTTATTATAACATAATAAATATTTAAGTAAAGAGGGAAACAAAAAAATCGGACGAGCCGATTTTTTTATTCAGTTATCCAGATGGTTGGAATACCATCAACATAATGCCAGTAATTACCAGCTATAGTTGGTTTAGTTTCACTATAAAAATAAACTATTGCTATTGTATCATTACTAATAGCTTCATTCCATTCAATAGATGTTCCGGTATAGAATATATCAAATATTCCACAACCTTTAAATGCAAGAAGTTCAATTCTTGTTACGGTTTTTGGGATTATTAAGTCATCTAGTGATGTGTAATTTTTAAAAGCTTCGATATCGATTTCTATAACACTATTTGGAATTATTGTGCTTTTACATCCAACAATTAATTTATTATTTGCTATTTCAATTATTGCATTACAATTATTTCTTGAATCATATACTGTATTATTTTCATCTACAATAATACTAGATAGGCTACTACAACCAGTAAATACTCTACCATCGATACTTGTAACACTTTCTGGAATTGTTATACTTTCTAGTGATGTGCAATTATTAAATGCAGCGAATTCAATTTTTTCTAATCCATTATTCAAATTTATTGTTTTTAGCGATGTGCATCCATTAAATGCATTATTACCAATAACAGTAACACTTTCTGGAATTGTTATACTTTTTAGTGATGTGCAATCTTTAAAAGCTTCGCTATTGATTTCTATAACACTATTTGGAATTATTGTGTTTTTACATCCATAAATTAATTTATTATTTGCTATTTCAATTATTGCATTACAGTTGTTTCTTGAATCATATACTGTATTATTTTCATCCACTTTAATACTAGATAGGCTACTACAACCAGTAAATACTCTACCATCGATACTTGTAACACTTTCTGGAATTGTTATACTTTCTAGTGATGAGCAATCTTTAAATGTATAAGTTTCTATTGTTGTTATGTTATTTGGAATGGTAATATTCTTTAGTGATGTGCAGTTATCAAATGCGCTATCACCGATTCTTGTGACGCTATTTGGAATTACTATACTTTCTAGCGATGAGCAATTTTCAAACACTCTTGACATAATTTCTGTGGTGCTACTTGGAATTACTATGCTATTTAGTGATGTGCAGCCTCTAAAAGCATACTCGAATATTGTTGTAAGACCATCTTGTATTATTACACTCTTTAGTGATGCACAATCCATAAACGCGTTACCACAAATTTCTATAACGCTACCTGGAATTGTTATACTCTCTAATGATTTATTATTTTCAAAAGCATACCCGCCAATTTTTGTAACACTATTCGGAATGATTGTGCTTTTACATCCAATAATTAATATGTTGTTTTCTGTATCTATTATTGCATTACAATTATTTCTTGAATCATATGCTGTATTGTTCTCATCTACTATAATGCTATATAAACTACTACAACCACTAAATGCTTTATAATAGATATTTGTAACACTTTCTGGAATTATAATACTTTCTAGTGATGTGCAATCTTTAAATGCACTTTCACCAATTGTTTTTACTCCTTCTGGAATTGTTATACTTTTTAATGATTTACAACCATTAAATGCATCGTAACCAACTTCTTTGATATCTTCTGGTATAATGGTATTCTTACAGCCAACAATTAATTGGTCATAATCAGTTTTTATAATTGCATTACAATTATTTCTTGAGTCATATGCTGTATTATTTTCATCTACTTTAATACTAGATAGGCTACTACAACCATTAAATGCTCCACCATCGATACTTGTAACACTTTCTGGAATTGTTATGCTTTCTAGTGATGTGCATCCTTCAAATGCATCAGAACCAATAATTTTTATACCGTTTAATATATTTGTTGCTTTACATCCAACAATTAATTTGTTAGTTGATTTCTCTATTATTGCATTACAATTATTTCTTGAGTCATATACTGTATTATTTTCATCCACTTTAATACTAGATAGACTATTACATCCATTAAATGCACCACTTTTAATATATGTAGTACTCTTTGGAATAATAATTTCTTTTAAATATTTACAATCTTTAAAAGCATTACTATTAATACTTTCTACTCCATCTGGAATAGTTACTTCAGTGATGTTTTTATCTTTTACTCCATTAATAGTAGTTCCATAGTTACTATATATTAAAACTTCTTCATACATTGCTTTAAATTCCATAGAGCTTTCTATAGTAACGTTTTTAACCGTATTTCCTTTACTATCAAAAATCAATTTACCTCTATAACTCCATCCAGCAAATATATAATCTTTCTTTTTTACATCAAAACTAAATAAAGATTTATCAATTTTATCAGTTTTGATTGTTTTAATATCACTTGTTGATGTTCCACCATCTAAATTGAAACTAATTGTATATGGCAAATCAGTTTTATCATACTGCGCAACATAAGTTGTATCAGAATGTATTTCGCTTAATTCTGGGCTCCATCCACTAAAAGTATATGAATAATTGTCATCATTACTTCTTGTTGGAGTAGTTAAAGAATAAACTGGAACATCTCCTTCTTTTACACTTGTTTTATATAGCAAAGAATCATCATAATCAACAAAAGTTGCATCAAAAAACTTTTCTTTTGTTTTGCTTTTTTTACCACATGAAAAAAGCAAAAAAGACATTAATAATATTGAAGTTACCTTACATATTTTCTTCATAAAATCCCCCTCTTTTTTATAAAACTAATATGACTATTTTCCTTTACTTGCTTTCATTTCAAGTATAATATCTCTTAACTTCGCAGCACGTTCAAAGTCAAGCTGTTTAGCTGCTTCATACATTTCTTTTTCCAAATCCTTAATTTGCATTTTTGGATTATCTTCTAACTTCTTCTTAATAGAAATAACTTCTGGAATAGATTTAATAATAGTTTTAGGTATAATATTATGAGCTTTATTATATGCTTCTTGAATGCTTCTACGTCTATTAGTTTCATTTATAGCATATTCCATAGATTCGCTATAAGTATCTGCATACATTATAACTTTACCATTAGCATTTCTTGCGGCACGACCTATAGTTTGCACTAAGCTTCTTGAACTTCTTAAGAATCCTTGCTTATCTGCATCTAAAATTGCTACTAAAGATACTTCAGGTATATCTAGGCCTTCTCTAAGTAAGTTTATACCAACTAATACATCATATGTACCTATTCTTAAATCTCTAATTATAGATATACGTTCTAGCGATTTGATTTCTGAATGAAGATAAGCTACTTTATATCCTCTTTTTCTTAAGAACGCTGTTAAATCTTCACTCATCTTTATAGTTAAAGTAGTTACTAAAACGCGTTCGTTAGCCATTTTTCGTTTTTCTATTTCATTAATCAAATCATCAATTTGACCCTTTTCTCCTCTAACCTCTATTACTGGGTCAAGTAATCCTGTAGGTCTAATTATTTGTTCAGTTATAGGAAAATGATGGCTTAATTCATAATCACCTGGAGTTGCTGAAACATATAATACTTGATTAATTTTAGACATGAATTCTTCTAATCTTAGAGGCCTATTATCTAAAGCACTAGGAAGTCTAAAGCCATAATCAACTAGAGTTTGTTTTCTAGATCTATCACCATTAAACATACCTCTAACTTGAGGCAATGTAACATGTGATTCATCAACTATAAGCAAGAAATCTTTAGGAAAGAAATCTATTAATGTTGATGGTGTCTCACCAGGTCCACGCAAAGCCAAATGTCTTGCGTAGTTTTCAACCCCACTACAAGAGCCCATTTCTTTTAACATTTCCAAGTCATATCGAGTTCTTTGTTCTATTCTTTGAGCTTCAAGTAATTTGTTATTATCTTTAAAATATTTTATTCTTTCTTCTAATTCAGCTTCTATTCTTCTTAATGTTTCTTCCATTTTTTCTTTATTAGTCATAAAGTGAGTTGCTGGAAAAAGAACCGCTAAATCTTTTTTCATAATAGATCTACCAGTTAATACATCAAAGTTTTTAATTGATTCTATTTCATCATCAAATAGTTCTATTTTTATTCCATTAGCATGCTCATTTGGTGGAATAATATCAATAATATCTCCTCTAACTCTAAAAGTTGAACGAGTAAAATCAATATCATTTCTCTTATATTGCATTTCAACTAATTTATTTATAATGTCTTTTTTATTTATTTTTTGACCTACTCTAAGTACTAGCATACTAGCTTTATAATCCTCAGGATCTCCTATACCATAAATACATGAAACAGATGCTACTACTATTGTATTTCTATGTTCAAGTAATGATTCAGTTGCTCCATGTCTCATTTCATCTATCTCATCATTAATAGATGCATCCTTTTCAATATATGTATCACTACTAACAACATATGCTTCTGGTTGAAAATAATCATAATATGAAATAAAATATTCTACCCTATCATTAGGGAAGAATTCTTTAAATTCAGAGTAAAGTTGACCTGCAAGTGTTTTATTATGTGCTAAAACAAGTGTTGGTTTATTAACACTCTTAATAACATTGGCCATAGTAAAAGTCTTACCTGAGCCAGTTACACCCATTAGGACTTGTTCTTTTACACCATTATTAATATTATCTACTATTTTTTTAATTGCCTCAGGTTGGTCACCTGTAGGACTAAAATTAGACTTTAAATCGAACATAATAAAGCACCTCAAAACCAACATTTTACATAAAAAGTATAATATTTATCTTTTAATATATTAATGATTATATAATTCAAATTTGAATCATTCTTATAATAAACTCCTTTTTCTATTATATCAAATATATACATTTTTAGCAAAAAAAGGGCATTTTGGTTAATAAAAAATTAATAAAATAGTAAAAAGCAATACTTTTCTATAAAAAAAGTCCATTTTCTATGATAAAATTAAAACAAGAAATGATGTGATATTTATGAAAAGTAAAGAAAGAATTAGGGGTGTAAGGGCTTGGATAACCTTCATTCCAACTATTATTGTAATCTTAATATTACTAATGTTTTTAGTTGTTGTCACTGTCTTAATTAATAAAAGAAGCGAAAAAGATGCTAATGATGCTCATAAGGAAACCGAATGTATTAGTTTAGTTTCTTCTCTTCAAACAAGATCTAGTGCATCATCAGAACCTATATCTTCATTTATATATGGTCCTGCTATTCCAACAAAGTTTGAGAATAAAGAAATTCCACCAGGATCAGGCAATTATGAAAGAATTCCTGTTGAATACAAGATTAACAATATGCCTCTTTCAGGATACTTTGCTACAATAAGCAATACAGAAACTGACCCAGAAAAAGTATTTAATGAAGTTACAGATCTTATAAGAAATAATCCTATTCTTGTAAAAGATGAAGCTCAATCTGATGAGATATTAAAGCAGTTAGATGAAGTAGTTCAATATATGAAATATATGGCAAGTGTTCAAAAACAAGCAATATATGTTACATCTAAATTAGACTATAATGGTTATGTTTTCCCTAAAGAATATCTAGATACATTAGGAAGTTATGAATTTACTGAAAAAGAACAAGCATTAATTAATGATACTAGTGCTAATAGAAATGATGCAATAAAGGAATATGCATTAAAATTAGTTTTTGATGAAGTTTATTCAAAAGATAAAAGTTATATTGCCGATAGAATCAATACTGTTTTAGCAGAGTTAAGAGAACAAAGCGCTTCTATTGAAAATCATTCTGATAATATTGTTTGGACATTAAGAAGAACATTATGGGTATTAGTAGCTCTTATTATAATTGTTCTAATTGGATTCTTCTATTTAATGTCTAAGAAAGTTATTAGACCAATTACAAAATTTGCTAAAGATATTCAAAGAAACGAAATGCTTGATGATGAGAAGGGTTTATATGAAACTAACTTCTTAGCAAGATCATTTAATGAAATGCTTGATAAGAAGAGTGATTATGAACATAGATTAACTGCTGTTGCTGAAACTGACCCTCTTACTGGTTTTGATAACAGATATAGTTATAATAAGTTCTTAGCTAGCAAATCAGATTCTTCACATAGCACATGTATATTTATGCTAGACATTAACAATTTAAAATATGTTAATGATACATTTGGTCATGATAAAGGTGATGAATTGATTAAGAATTCTTCTCTTGCTATTAAAGAAACATTTATGACATATGAGAAAAAGAATTGTTATAGATTAGGTGGAGATGAATTTATAGCTATATTAGATAATATTAATGAAGATGAAATTGAAGGATACATTAAAAAATTCCTAGAAAAACAAAAATTATATGATGTAAGTGTTGCTATAGGTTATGCTTATACAGCTGATATTTCAAAAGTTGGTTATGAAACTTTAATGATTGAAGCGGATAAGCGAATGTATGAACACAAAAAAGAAATGAAAGCTAAAAAGGAAGAAATTTTCTAATTTCTTCTTTTTTTTGCATTTTTATCAGTAAAATCTACTTTTCAAACGTATATATAGAGTAGAGGTGATAAAAAATGAATGATGTTATATCAAATGAATATATAAATGATTTAAAACATATTAAAGAAACTATTAGACAAAATCAGAATAAAGCAATGGTTGTTGTTAATAGTGCTATGATTATGACATATTATGAGATTGGTACAATTATTAATAGGCGTAAAATATGGGGTAATAAATATGTACAAAAACTCTCAGAAGATCTAAAAGAGTATGGCAAAGGATATAGTTACGACCAGTTAAAACGTATGGCTAGATTTGCAAAAGAATTTTCTGTTGATGAAATTAGGGCGCAAGCTGCGCCCCAAATACCATGGTTTACTATTATCGAAATAATGCATAAATCTAAAAGCCACGAGGAAATATTATGGTATATTAACCAGGCACATAAAAAAGGTTGGTCTCGTTCGCAAGTTTTACATAAATTTAAGGAACAAGCATATGAACGTAACTTAATTGAACAAGACACTTCTATTTCTATCAAGAATGATTCGTCAATTAATGAGATAATAAAAGATACATATGTGTTTGATTTTTTAAACATAACTAATACTACTTCTGAAAAGAATCTAAAAGAAGCTTTATTAGATAATGTAATTGAATTCTTACATGAGCTTGGTCCTGGCTTTGCACTTATGGATAAAGAATATAAATTAGTAACTCCATCAGGCAAAACTTTCTTTATTGATTTATTAATGTATCATACAAAAATACATTGTTATATCGTTATAGAACTTAAGATTGGAGAATTTAGTCCATCTGATTTAGGTCAATTAGGATTCTATGTAAAAGCAATAGATAAACTTGAAAAAACAGATAAAGATGAAGAAACCATAGGTATATTATTATGTAAAAGTGCAGATAAAATTGTTGCAGAAACAACATTAGAATCATCTGCTATGAAAATTGGAATATCTAAATACAAAGTGTTAGAATCATTACCAGAATATTTAGAAGAAAAATTAAACAAAAAAAGAAGAGATTGAGGGGTCTCTTCTTTTTCTATTTTTAAATAACCATTTTCTAACTTTAATTTTAATATACTGTACAAATTATCTCTTAGAGAATTGAGGTGCTCTACGTGCCTTCTTAAGACCATATTTCTTTCTTTCTTTAGCACGAGGGTCTCTTGTAACCATACCAGCTGGTTTTAAAGTCTTACGTAAATCTGGATCTACTTCCATTAATGCTCTAGTAATTCCTAAACGGATTGCTCCAGCTTGTCCTGAAATACCACCGCCACATACATTAACTTCTACATCGAATTTTTCTTTTGATTCAGTTAATTCAAGTGGTTGAAGTACATCTAGTCTAATAGCTGCTGATGGAATGTAATCTTCAAATGTTCTACCGTTAATTGTAATTTTTCCCTTACCTGTAGTTAAACGTACACGAGCAATTGAGCTCTTTCTACGTCCAGTTCCTAAATATTGAGTCTTCTTTGCCATAATTTCTCTTCCTCCTACTTAATAACCTTTAATTCCTTTGGTTGTTGTGCCTTTTGAGCATAATCAGGACCTGCATAAACAAATAAATGTCTAAAGCATTGATCACCAAGTTTTGTGTGAGGAAGCATACCTTTAATAGCTTCTTCAACCATTCTTGTAGGGAATTTCTTCATTTGATCTTTAGCAACAGTTGCTGTTAAGCCTCCGTTGTAATCAGAATGACGGTAGTAGATTTTTTGATCCCATTTCTTACCAGTTAATTTAATTTTTTCTGCATTAATTATGATTACGTAATCTCCACAATCGCAGTTTGGAGTAAAGATTGGTTTATTTTTACCTCTTAAAACAGCGGCTACTTGAGTTGCTAGACGACCTAAAGTCATATCTGTAGCATCTACGATAAACCATTCTCTTTGTACAGTTTGGGCACTTGCCATATAAGTTTTCATAGTTAGTTTTCCTCCTTAAATTTATTTTAAGGGCTTTTGTGGGTTTAAAAATGTACCATAAATAATAATATTATATTATTAACATAAAGTCAAGGTTTTTACATAAGTTTTATTTCTTTTAGATAATCTAAAAGACCATTTAGCCCTAAAATTATATCACTACTTGTCTTTTTGAAGTCTCCTGTATACCAAGGGTCACTTATAGATTTATTAGTTAATCCTGCAAAATCTAGTAGTAGTTTTATTTTATTATCTTTGTCACTACCTACAATCCTTAAAGTGTTACTTATATTATAACTATCAGCGCATATTAATAAATCAAAGTTATCATAATCACTTCTTTTTAGAAGTTCTGCTCTTTTATTATCAAAGTTAGTATATTCTGTTTTACCTATACCTAAATTTAATAATTCTTTTCTAGCAGGAGGATATATTTTATTACCTATACCATTATAAATTTCTTCACTACTTGTAGCCCTAGATTCTATTATGAAATTATCTTTAATATTTAATTTTTCAACCATATCTTTAAATATAAATTCAGTAATAGGACTACGGCAAATATTACCATGGCATATAAATAATATTTTTATCATAATAACTCCTTAAATACGAAAATTAAACCTAGTACAAGTACTAGGCTTAATGTTTATTATTTTTTTAATATTCCTAAATCAACACCAAAGTTATAAACATAATCCATTCTATCCATCACTTTTTGATTTAGAGTTTGACTCTTTGGCTTTAATGCTTGAAGTGTAAGCTTATATAAGTCTTCTCTACTTACTCCTCCTTGCATCTTAGCAACTTGGACCATACAAGCTAGTATTTCTTCTTTACAAATATCATAAATATCTAAGCCTGAATTTTCTCTAAATATATTAAGTTCTTGTTTAACCTTAAGAGGCCAGTAGAATTTTTGACTTTGGTCTAAGCTTACGTTAGGATAAGGTTTAATACAATATTCTAAACGTTGATTTGCTTTTGTTGAGAATACCTTAATATTTGAATAATCTTTAACTCTTTGTTTTATTGTTTCAAATGAAACTGGTCCTTCAACATCAATTATCTTTTGAATCATATTAGGTAATCCTTGAGAGAATCCTGTATCATTATTATAACTAATTCTACCAAGTCCACTAGACTTTTTATATTGAACAGATTCTAATGTAATACCTTCTACTTTTTCATCCTTTTGAATTGTTGGTTTTATTTCAAATGTTTCTTTAATGTATGGATCATCAATAGCATCAATTATTTTATCAATTGTTGCTTTTCTATCTTTGAAGTATTCTATTGCATATACATTAACAAGCTTCCATTTTAATCCATTTAATACTGAAGATTGGACATATAATTTATCTCTAACTGTTACATCTTTATCAATACCTAGTGTATCAATTAGTATACCTAATACATAAGATTTCTTATCTTCTGATTTAATAGCTACATCTACTTTATAAATACTTGTTCCTACATTAACAGCACAGTCATAACCACGCTCTTCTAAATCATTTTTAATGTAGTAGCAAATAGATTTTTCAAGTGTAGAATTAATATCTTTTCTATTAAAACTTGATTCTTCAGCAAATCTTAAGAATTCTTTTAATAGTTTAGGACCTTTACTCTTAGATTTAAGCTCACTAGCAAAGTCGCTATATTTAATTGTTGATATAACAATCATTTGTTCCTTACTACGGCTAACGGCAACATTTAGACGTTTTTGACCATTTTCACGAGCAAGTGGTCCATTGATTACTGGAGTACCTAAAGCACTCTTTCTAAAGCCAATAGAAATAACTATAATATCACGTTCATCACCTTGAACATTTTCTAGTGATTTAACAAACCAAGGTTCACCAGTTTTACTACTTGCATTATCAACAGCTTCTCTAAGCTTACTATCTTTAGCAAGTAAATCAATAATTGCTTCTTCAACTTCTTCTTGTTGCTTGATGTTAAATACAATTATACCGATAGACTTATTCATAGTCTTTTCATTAGTATAAACATCTTTGAATGTATTAATGATTGCATCTAATTCTTCTTTTGTAATAGATGAATCTTTCTTTTCATTCTTTAAATCAACATATTTAAAATCAATCATTGAACTAGCTGCATTAGGGCTAGGGAATGTATATAAGTTAGAGTTATAGAAATAAATATTAGAGAATTGAATTAATGATTCATGTTTACTTCTATAGTGGAATGATAATCTATGACGAGGAAGTTCAATTGCAATGCATTCATCAAGTAAACTAGATGCATCTTCAAATTGAATATCTTCGCCTTCAAGCTCCAATCCTGCACTAAAATATGCAGATGGTGGCATTTGTTCAGGGTCACCTGCAACAATTAAACTCTTACCACGAGCAATAGGTCCTACTGCTTCATGTGTTGGAATCTGACTAGCTTCATCAAATATAACTAAATCAAATTTAGATGCTTCTTTACCGTTAACATCATCAACTGCCAAGTATTGTGCAGCTGAAAGTGGTGACATTAAGAAACAAGGAAAATATGATCTAATAATTTCATCATAATTAAGTAATGTATCTCTAATTGTTACACCACGTCCATTGCTTGAAATAGATTTTTTAAGTCTACCAATAGGGCTACTTGATGCATAATTAATAGAATTATGATTTAAATCTTTTGTTAGTTTAGCACTAACATGTTCAATAATCAAATTAGTATATTCATTAATTAATGCTTTATATTTCTTTATTTCTCCTTCAAATTGACTTGGGTTGAAATAATTAATATTTGCATCTTTAAAATATAGCTTAATAAAGCCATTTGATATAGATAATAAGAATACATCAATTAAATCTACATATGAGAATTTATTAGCTTTTAAGTTATCTAATAATTCAGTTAAGCCTAGTTCATTTAATTTTAATCCAAGCTTATTAATTTGAGCTATATTTAATAAATCATTAAAGTTATCCATAATTGATGCATATTTAAGTAGGGATTCAAATACATCTAAATCAAGGGTATCTTGTTGGATTATTTTATAATCTACATCATAAGTACTATTAAGTTTTTCTTCTAATACTTTATAGTTTTTAAATTTATCATTGACCATTGTAAACATCATCTTTGTTGATGGTGTTTTAATATTAGCCAAATCTAAGAAATATTTAGATGCGTTTATTTGGTTAGTATATGAACCAAGTTTCTTTAATAAATTCATAAGTAAATATGTGTTTTCATACTTTTCCTTAATCTTAATAGCATCTTTATATCTACTTACATAATCAATATTACATAGCTTATTGATTTCAGTTGAATTTTCTTTTAAGTAGCTAATGTATTTATTGTAAGTATCAATAACTTTATAATAACTAATTAATTCTTTCTTATTAGGTTTAAAGTCATTTTGCTTAATTGTATTGAATAGTTTTAAATACTTCTTCTTTACACCCATCTTTTTAAAGAAACCTTTAGTAGTTTCTAAATCAGCAATAGCTCTATTAGCATCTATATCTATTATTTTGTTAAAATCAATAATCTTTAAGTTCTTTGATTCAACTTCAAGCAAATCTAGAGTTTTATTAAATACTTCTCTATTTATCTCGTCATTAGCTACATTCATAAAATCAGTAGCTGTATCAATAAATAATGGCTTATTTAAAGCTAAATCCATTAAATCCATAAAGTAGCTAATGCTTAAATTAGATTTAACAATATCTAAATTAGTTTCTTTAATTAAATTAGAAATTTCTTTAATTAAATCTTGATATACCTTTAAGAATTCTTTAAATTCATTAACTATTTTTTCTTTATTAGAATAGTTAATATCACTAACCTTTAGTAGTTTTAGTGGATTATCGTCATAATCATTAACACCTTCAACACTTGCCATATATTCATTAAGTAGATTTTCTATTTCTTCTAATTTGTCTTTTGATAAAGATTCTAAGAATTCTTTATTAAAATCTACTTTTGTATTTAAGGCATTGTAATATTCTATATTAACGATAGATTCATATAAGCTAAGTGCATATTTCTTTTCATGCATCTTATTAATAACTTCTTGTAGTATTTTCTTCTTTTCTTCTAATTCCTTACACTTCTTTTCAAAGTCAGTTGGATCTACTGTAGGTCCTAGTTCCATAGAATCTCTTAATTTAGAAAAGAATTCTCCCTTATTAGCTTTATTAGAGTGTAATTCTAGACAGAATCTGCCTAAAGATATTTTGTTTAAACGATTAGCAACTACATCTAGTGCAGCCTTCTTTTCAGCAACAAATAGTACTGTTTTACCATGATAGAATGCATTAACTATCATATTAACAATAGTTTGGCTCTTACCTGTACCTGGAGGCCCATCAAGTATAAATGACTTGCCTTTACCACAGTCAAGTATAGCTTTTAATTGTGTAGAATCATAAGGTAGTGGTGCAGCAAAATCTGTATATACTTCTTCACTATTAATATCATCATAAACTGACTCACTATCATTTAGACAGTTCTTATTAGCTAAAATACTTTCTATAACTTTATTCTTCTTTAATTCTTCTTTTCTCTTTCTAACATCCATCCACATAATATAGTGAGAGAATGTTAAATTAGCAATATAAAAATCAGATTCATGTAATTGAATAATATTACCCCAGTGTTCCTTGAATGTATGAACAATATTTAAATATCCATCACTTGCTTTAGATGCATATAATTCAGCAAAGCTAGTATCTGGTTCATCTAATATATAATATTCAAAGAATGATTGATTAAGCATTAAATCATCTAAATCATAACTCATAGTGTAAAGAGGACCTGATTTATCTTTTGTAATAGTAATTGGTAAAACCATAAATGGTGCATAACCGGTAGTTTTAGCCTTTTTTCTAGTGTAAGCTAGCTTACCACAGCATAAATAAAGTGTTGGCGAACCTGTTTCATCCATTGCTTGATTTGATTTTTTAATAAGTTGCTTTAATACCTTATCAAAACCAACAGCAATAGCCTTATCACTATCAAAATCTTCAGCAAACTTTATTGATGAAACACTTACGTTACCATCAATATATAGTTTTTCTAAATCACCTTTAGCTTCAACAACCATAAATTTAATAGAATCTTTCTTTTCTAATAAATCAAATATTTGGCTTTGACTAATTAGTTGAAGCATACTTGATGGTTTTAATCTTAAATTGACAAGTGGATTTGATTCATTTAAGTCTAATAACTTTTTCTCCCAGAAAGAGAATCTATCTTTTTCTTCTGCTTTTAAAACATCAACATATGTTCTACTTTTTATTGAATCTAGTTTTGTTGTTCTAACATTATTTTCTTTAATTAAACTTTCAATATCTAAATCTTTTGAATTAGTTGTAATAGGTGAATAAATATAATCAAAGTTATGACATCTATTAATATCAATTGCTTCAAAAGATCCAAAGTAATTCTTTAGATGAGTATTAGCTGCATCAATTGCATCTTGTAGTGACGCATTTTTTGTTGTATCAATAAAAGTTGATTCAATTAATAGTATATCTTTATTTCCTTCTGTTGCTCTTGAATAAATTGAATTAGCTTCAAATGAAATACCTGAATCTAATTTAGATTTTTCATTTAAGAATACTCCGACAAATGCATGTCCTTCTATTAAAACTAAAATAGAATGGAATCCTAATTCTTCAAAGCATGAACATAAAAGAATTGCTGAATCTAAGCAAGTTGCTTTTTTATCTGTTAATACTTCATGTGGAAGTCTTATGCGTTGTGGATGATGAACTTCTTCATTGTTTTCATCAATTGCATAAGAACAACCTGCAGGTGGGTTTTGATAAACTATTCCACTTTCATGAAGTGATAAATAAACAGCCTGTATTTCATTAAGCATTGCATTATAATTAATTCCATTTTGATATGCCTTAATAACCTTGTTTTTTGCCTTAGCTATAGCATTTCTAGTTATTTTCTTTACATTATCATCACTAGGAGTAACGTATTTTGCATATAGTCTTGCATCTTTAAAAATAGCTGTTGTAGGTTGTGAAATAGGTAGTATTGTAAAGATATAGTGATTCTTATAAATTACTTTTTCATTTTCATCTAATAATTCTATATCGAAGCTTGATGGTATTGGTTCGTTAACAGTATTAAAATAATCTCTATCAACTATTAAATCAGGAACATCAACACCAATCTCATAGTTTTCTTGTATCTCTTCACTAATTTTTATATCAGGCATTTTAAATGCTTGGCAATTAAAATTAAATCTAATTGTTAAATTCTTATATGAATTTTTAGTATAGTTTATGATAAATAATTCATTGATAAAAGAAAAAGTTCTATCATATTCTTGATTTAACTTTATAGATTTTGCATGCGCAAAAATATCTGCTAGATATTCTGAATAAGTAAATTCAGTATCGATACTAGCACATACTCTAATTTCGTTTTCAAAATTACGGTCAATCTTAATTAATTTTTCTTCCATAATACCCTCCTATAAATATCAAACTTATAATAAAATTATAACACGAATTATATTATAATAAAATATAATTCAAAATCATTTTACAAACAAAATAAAATGTTATAAGATATAAATAGATACTTTGGGGTATCGCCAAGCGGCTTAAGGCATCTGGCTCTGACCCAGACATTCGGGAGTTCGAATCTCTCTACCCCAGCCATTAATAAAATTTGGCTTAATAAAGCCTTATATAGGAGGTCATATGAAAAAATTGTTAAGTGGAGTTTTAACACTTGGATTATGTTTTACATTAATCGGATGTGGTAAGAAAAACTCAAAATCAACTACAAGAGAAAAGACAACTTATGATATTGATACAGACAATCCTAATTATGAAAGTAATTATAGTCCTATACTATCAGATACTTTACCTAGAATAGATATCGATGTTGCTGATGATTCTTTATCTCATGAAGAAAAAATGAAATTTGTAACAGAACCTAATAGGGATAACCCACCAGCAGATTATACAGAATGTAATGTAACTGTTAGTGAAGGATCTGATATTTCTATAGATGGTAAAAAAGCTGGAGTTAAAGTTAGAGGTAACTGGACAACTTATTATGATAAAAAGCCACTTAGAATTAAGTTTGATAAGAAACAATCAATGCTTGGCTTAAATAATGGTGAAAAATACAAAAGCTGGGTTTTACTTGCTGCATATAAAGATTGGTCAATTCTAAGAGATGCTTCTGCTTTCTATCTAGCAAAATTAATGGGAGCTTATTATGCATCTGACTTTAGATTAGTTAATGTATATATTAATGGTGAATACTGGGGCGTTTATTTATTAGTTGAACAACAACAAACTGGTTCAACTAGAGTAAATATTACTGAACCAGAAAAACTAGATGATGGTACTTACTATACTGGCACTGATATTGGATATTTTTTAGAATATGATGGATATTATACTGAGGAAGATCCTAATCAAACATTTACTGTTGAATACAAAGGTCTACCTAACTATGATAAAACAAAAGCTTTCCCTAAGAATAAATTCCAAAAAGGATTTACTATTAAAAGTGATATCTATTCTGAAAATCAAAAATTATTTATAAAAAATTACATGCAAAATGTATTTGATATATCATATAATGCAATAATTAAAAAAGAATTTTATGAATTTGATTCAACATATTCTACTATTACTAAAAATGATAGTCTAAACTCTTATACAGCAATAAGCAAAGTTATTGATGTTGATTCACTTGTAAATGCTTATATTTTAGCTGAACTAACATGCGATGTTGATATAGCATGGTCAAGTATGTTTATGGATGTGGATTTTGGAGAAAATGGTAGTAAAAAATTAGTATTTGAAGCACCATGGGATTATGATTCATCTTTAGGAAACACTAGGGGTTGCCCAGATGCAAAAGGAATATTTGCAGCTGATGTAGAAATAAATGCAATGAATGAAGAATCAGCAAATCCTTGGTACATGTTATTCTATCAATGTGATTGGTTTAGGAATTTAGTTAAAGATAAACTAAATGGAATGAAAGATAAAAAAGTATTTGAAAAAGTAGTGAGCTTTATTACTGACGCATCAACTAAATATGAAGAAGATTTTAAAAACAATTATACTAAATGGAATAACTGTGGTCATCCTGAAACAATCAATTACGAAACAAATGAGAATTCAGCAAAATGTAAGACTGAAAAAGAAGCTGCAAACTGGTTAAAAGAATGGTTTACAATGCGTGTAGAAAATGTAATTAAAATATTTAATGAACAATAAAAAAAGTCTCAATAGTGAAGTGATATATTAAAAGTAGACAACCCTAAAAAAAAGGGCGGTCTACTTTTTTTGTTGTATAATAATTCAATAAGGAGGAATAATCATGGCAAGATTAAAGGGAACAAAGAATAAAATGCGAACACCTGAAGAAAAAGAAAAATTAGTATTAGAATATTTTAAATCGGGGATTGGATATAAAGTTTTTGCAAGGCAACATGGAATAGCACATGACCCATTTAGATTATGGATAAAGAGATATGCAGAATATGGAATTGAGGGTTTAAATAGTAATACAGGAAAAGGATCCACTGGATGTCCAAAAAAGCCAAAGACAAGAATAGAGCAATTAGAACAAGAAAATCTAAGACTAAAAATTGAGGTAGAGCGATTAAAAAAAGGTTACTTAGTGAAAGGAGATGGGGCAAAAAAGGAATACGTTACTTCCTTAGAAAAGAATACGAAATAATAAAATCACTATCAAAGAAATATTCAATACATCTTTTATGTAAGCTTATGGGAATAAATAGATCAGGATATTATAAATGGTTAAAAAGGAAAGATAATCCTAGTCAAAGAGAGATTAGTAGGGATTCAGATATAAAGCTAATATCATCAATTCATGATAAACATCCATCACATGGATATAGATGGATAAATGCCTTTATAAAAGGAAAATTTGGAATAATATATAGTAATAATCATGTGCATTTGTGCTGTAAGTACGCAGGAATAATATCAAAAGGAAAACATTATAATTATAGGAAACCAGGAGAACAATTAAAGAAATATGATAACTTATTATTAAACAAAAAATGGTCAAGTTTAACAAGACCATATGAGGTAATAGTATCAGATATGACATCATTTTGGGCAAACAAAAAATATTATGAACTAACATTCTACTTTGATGCCTATACAAAGGAGATATTATCATATTCTTTATCTTCAAGGAAAGGAGATACAAGAACTTATTATGATGGATTAAAAATAGTATTAGATAAAATAAAAACGGAAGCGAATATAGAACCAACAATTTTACACACAGACCAAGGTTCAGTATACGCATCCATTAGCTATAACAAGCTCATAGAAGATTATAACATAAAAAGATCAATGAGTCGAGCAGGAACTCCAACAGATAACCCAGTAAACGAATCTTTAAATGGTTGGATTAAAGAAGAATTATTCATTGATTTTAAACTTAATAAATCAAACGATGTATTTAAAACAATTGATGAATATGTATATTATTATAATAATGAGCGCCCAGCATATTCATTAAAATATAAAACCCCTATACAGTTTAAAACTGAACAGGGGTTCTAGCCTTTTTTATTTAATTGTCTACTTTCGCTTGACTAGTTCAATAACTAGCCTCTTTTTAATTATTATATCAAGCCAAATACTACTATTCCAACAACTGCTGATATAGCTATAAGTATAATTGGCGATATTCCTTTTTTAATAAACTTTCTTGAGCCAAAATATATTATAGCTAATCCTATAGTTATTAATAATGCTGGTAAACTAAAACTAAAACTATCAACCTTACCAAAACAATTTTGATATACAAAATATAAACCAATTGCTAGAATTATACCAATAATACATGGTTTTAATCCATTTAATATTGCTTGGAACACTTTATTATTAACTAACTTCTTAAGTAATACCATTATTAATAATATAATTAAGAACGCTGGCAAAACTACAGCAAATGTAGCAATTAATGATCCCAAGAATCCAGCTTGTGTACTACCTATATATGTAGCAAGGTTAACCATGATAGGCCCTGGTGTAGATTCACTAACTGCAATAATATTTGATAACATTTCATCAGTCATCCAACCCTTTGATAAAACCTCATCACGAATTAATGGTATAGCACTATATGCTCCACCAAATGAGAATAAACCTACTTTAAGGAAGGAAATAAATAATTTAAGATAAATCATTATTATCACCATCCTCTACTATTAAGTTTTCTTCATTTGTTTTTACTTCGCTATCTTGACTAACTAAATTAGAATCATCAATATCTTTATTTTTTCTTACAATAAATAATATTAAACCAATTAATGCCGCTACTAGCATTAAGATAATTGATGAAATATTTAACGCAAATAAATCTATTAAAAACATAATAACAAATGAACATATAACTATAACAATTGCCATAGGCTTTTTATCCATTTTTTTAAGCATCTTTATCCCGGCATCAATTATTAAAATGCCTACTGCACATTTAATCCCTAAAAACGCATTATATATCCAAGTTATTTCTAAAAATCTATCTAAAAATAAAGAAATTATAAATAAAATGACTAGTGATGGTAAAACCATACCAATTGTAGCGACAATCGCTCCAAGAAGCCCTTTTTGCTTATATCCAACATACGTTGCACAGTTAATAGAAATAGGCCCTGGTGTAGATTCAGCAATAATAGTTAAATTCATCATTTCATCATGTGTTATCCATTTTTTCTTTTCTACGCAAGCATTCTCAATTAAGGGGATCATCGCATGGCCACCGCCAAATGCAAATAATCCTATTTTCATGAATGTTAAAAATAGATTAAGTAAAACCATTGAATCATACACCTCCTTTTTATTACTAACATATATATTATACTACAAAAAGAGAAAATCCCTAAATATTTAGGGATTACTTATCCTGTAATTATTTCTTTTATTTTTTCAAATAAAAATCACTATTATTCAAGCAGCGTTCTAATCCTTCTTTAGTATTACAACCAAAATCATTTAATCTTTCTATTATATCCATTATTTGTTACCAAAAAAACTTTCAAATTCATTTGCTGGGATAGTTTTAGAATAATAATAACCTTGAACAATATCACAGCCTAATATTCATTTTATAAAACGGACCTTTAATTAAATTATACATTGATAACTAAAATTAATAAATAATATATTTGAAATATAATATTTATTTTTTTATTCTTTAACAAAAAAAGAGATGAAATTCATCTCTTAATTTATAGATTCTAGACTTATTGTACATGCTGGGCGAATGCAACAATTCTTAGAATGAGTTACGGTGTAGTTAGCTGCATTTTCTCCAGAAATGATTACAACTCGATCACTAATTTCTTCTTCATATTCATCATATCTTGGGGAACGTGTCCAATATTCGCCATAATATCCATTAATATTACAACACGCACCCATAGCTCTTGCATATTCTGTTGCTATACAACCTTTTTTATTAGGATATTCAAAAATAGAATCACTTCTTGTATAATCCCTTATACTCAATATATATATTTTATCATTTGTATTATCACAAGCATAAATATTATTCCAATCCTCATAATCATAAGTATTTGATGAATTTGAACTATTATCAACTAATACTTCCATAAGAGCATCGCTTCCTAATGCAAATGCTGTATCTATGAAGCCATGGCCATAAAAATAATTTGACTCATAATAGTTATTAAGCCACGCTCTAAGCATACTATATTGATAGTTATTATCATAAACAGTTTTATCCATAATAGTTCTATCTTCTTTTGTTCCAGATGCACCATCATCATAAAAAGTATAAGTATCCAATAATACAGTTGAGACGAGACTAACGCTATCACTATCGCTACTATAGCATTGCCAAATAATAGGTTCACATATAAACCAACAACTATTTCCTCTTGTTATAGATGTTCCATCATCAAATGTTGTTTGTCTAATTTTATACGGAGTACATTCTTTATATACATAATATCTTCCATTATAAAGATACCAGCCTAATTCATTTTCTTGATCGTTACTAGCACATTCATTTAAACTTGAAATCAATAATTCATCAGTTACACGTGATTGTGGATATAAGCCATATGCAATGTTATTACCAACTCTTATAGGAACTTCTCCATTATATGGTGTAGTTGTATAAGTCGCTTTATATGTCATATCTTCTACACACTCACTAACTGTCTCGTCCCAGCCACTAAAAGTATAATAATATTCACTAGTAGTAGCTTTTTTAGGATTTATAGGTGGAACTACAGTTTCACCATAACGATAATCACTCTTAGTAGATATAATAGTAGTTCCATCGTCATCGACAAAATTAATAACATATAATCTATCTGTTTTAGTATATGTTGCATAATATTCTGCATTACCATCACAATTAACGACTAAATTATTCCAACCATTAAAAGCATAAACCGAATCATTTGTTTGAGACTTTGTTGGATCTGTTGGTGGAACAACTTCATCACCATAATGATATGTACTTGATTTAAGAATAGTTGTCTTATCATCATCAAAGAAAGTAACAGTATAATCGATATATTTATTATTATATGTTGCAGTATATGTAATATCTCTTGTAACATCCTCAATATTTGGACTCCAACCAGAGAATTCATAAGTGTAAGTATTATCACTTTCTTTTGTTGGGTTGCTTGGCATTTCTATTAGATTAGACTTAGTACCAGAATCATATGATTTAGCCTCTTTTATAATAGAGCCATCATAATCAACAAAAGTCACATTAAACTTATCCAATATATTATTGTTTACTGTTGTAGTAGACTCTGTTGTGGTATTTTTGCTTGTAGTTGTAGATTCAACTGTTGTAGTTGAATTATCTTTGTTTGTTTTATTATTTTTATTATCGCAAGCAAACAATGCAATAACAAATGGTATTATGAATAATCCCCTTCTAATTCTATTCATCAATATCTCCCCTTTATTAGAACACAATTCTAATACGTCCTTATTATCTCATAATAATATTTATATATCAATATTTTATAGCGTTATTATGTTAAAAATTGATAAAAACGGCTAAATCTAGCCGTTTTATACATTATATTTTTTAATTATTTCATTAGCGCAATCAATACCATCTTTTAAGGCAACCACAACTAAAGATTGTCCATTTTTCATATCACCACAAATAGAAATCTTATCATTATAACTAAACTTATTTAGATTAAATCTATTTCTATTCATAGTCATATTATAACTATTTGCATCTTCCTCACTTGTTCCTAAGAAGCCCATTGCAATTATTAAATAATCACAATCTAGATAATTTCTTGTATTAGGAATATCAACAAATCTTCCTTTTTCAAATTTAACTTTTTTAGTGTAGACTCCTACTACTTTACCATCTTTTGCTACTACCTCATCAATTGTAGTGTTATAAATTCTTATATCACTACCCTTTAAGTAGTTAGCTTCAGCAACACCATAATCAGTTTTCTTTTTATTTGGATAGTTAGGCCAAGGAACTGTATTTTCTAGTGGTGGTTCATCAGTAATTTCTATTTCAGTTATACTTTTTGCATTTTCTCTTGCTGCAGTACCGCAGCAATCATTTGCTGTATCTCCACCACCAACAATTATTACATTTTTATCTTTTAAGTTATATGTAAAATCAGTTTTATCAAGTAAATTCTTTGTAGTTTCTCTTAAGAAATCAACCGCATATAGCACTCCTTTAGCATCACTTCCATTACATACTAATGGTCTAGCTTTAGATGTACCACAAGCAAATACTATTTCATCATAGTTTTTAACTAGTTCATCCATAGAAATATCTTTACCAACTTTAGTATTAGTAATAAACTTAATACCTTCTTCTTTAAGTAGATTAACTCTTCTATCAATGATATGTTTTTCTAATTTCATATTAGGAATACCATACATTAAAAGTCCGCCAATTCTATCATTTTTTTCATAGATAGTTACATCAAAACCTGCATTATTAAGTGCTTTAGCACATGATAGCCCAGAAGGTCCACTACCAACAATAGCAACCTTTTTACCGTTTCTTTTAATATTAGTATTAGGCTTAATCCAGCCATTTTTAAATGCTTCTTCTATTAAGAATAATTCGTTAGCTTTTACGCCTACAGCCTTACCATTAATTGAGCATGTACAGCATGCTTCACATAGTGCAGGGCAAACATTCCCTGTGAATTCAGGAAATGGCGCAGTCTTTTCTAGACGCTTATACGCTTCATGAAATAAGCCTAGATAAATTAAATCATTTGTTTCAGGAATTAAATTAGATAGTGGACAGCCTACCTTTCTACTATTGATTGTCATTGCAGACTGACAGAATGGAATTCCGCAGTTCATACAACGACTAGCTTGATTTATTTGTGTTTCAATATCAAAAGGTATATGGAAATCATTAAAGTTTTTTATTCTTTCTTTAATATCCACTTCTTTTTTATCTAATCTATCAAATTCCATAAATCCAGTTGGTTTACCCATTATTTCACCTCCAAGAATTTATTGAAGGCATCTAATTTAGGATTATTACTTCCTTTAGCTTCAAATTCAGCAATTAAGTTTTTAATTACCGCATAATCATTTGGAAGAATCTTAAAGAATTTTTCACTATCAAAGTTATCTAAGATATCTTTAACATACTTACTTTCTGTATACTTAACATGATTATTCATTAATTCTTTAACTTCCATAACATCATTTTCATCAAGTGGTAATACTTTTACAAGTTCAGTATTAACATTTTTAATATTTTCTTTGCCATAAATATAAGCAACTCCACCACTCATACCAGCAGCAAAGTTTCTACCAACATTACCAAGTACTAATGCAACTCCACCAGTCATATATTCACAACCATGCAAACCGCATCCAAGTGAAACAACCTTTGCACCAGAGTTTCTTACTGCAAATCTTTCACCACATACACCATCTAAATAACATTCTCCACTTGTAGCTCCATATAAACATACGTTACCACAAATGATATTCTTTTCTACATCAAATGTATGAAGAGCATTTGTTCTAATTGATAACTTACCACCAGATAAGCCTTTACCAAAATAGTCGTTTGCATCACCAATAACATTAATTGTTACACCCTTAGTCATGAATGCTCCAAAGGAGTTACCTGCATTACCAGTTGCATTAATAGTAATTGTATCCTCAGCTAAGCCTTGATCTTTATAAACTTTTGTTATTTCATTTGATAATATTGTTCCTAAAGTTCTATTAACATTAGATATTTCTAAATCAATATTTTTCTTACTTTGATATTTAATAGATTCATAGCAAAGTGGTAATAATATTCTACTATCAAGAGTATTATCTAAGTCAATTCTCTTATAGTTTTTAAATACTCTATCACTTCTATTTACTACTTTAGAATTAAATAACAATTTAGATAAATCAAGTTTGCCTTTAAATTCATCTTTAACACTAATAAGTTCAGTATGGCCAACCATATCATCAATTGATTTAAAGCCTAGTAAAGCCATTTCTTCACGTAATTCAGAAGCAATAAACTTCATGAAATTCATAACATATTCTGGCTTACCACTAAACTTCTTTCTCAACGCTTCATTTTGTGTAGCAATACCTACAGGGCATGTATTCATATTACATACTCTCATCATTACACAGCCCATAGCTACAAGTGGTCCTGTAGCAAAGCCAAACTCTTCAGCACCTAGTAAAATAGCTATAGCTAAATCACGACCTGTAAGAAGCTTTCCATCAGTTTCAATTCTTACTCTATCTCTTAAGCCATTTAAAACTAATGTTTGATGAGTTTCTGATAGACCTATTTCCCAAGGAATACCTGCGTTATTAATTGAAGTACGAGGGCTTGCCCCTGTACCACCATCATAACCAGAAATCAAAATTGTATTAGCTCCTGCTTTAACAACACCAGCAGCAATTGTACCAATTCCTGATTCAGAAACAAGTTTTACAGAAATTCTTGCATGTCTATTTGCATTTTTTAAATCATAAATAAGTTGAGCTAAATCCTCAATTGAATAAATATCATGATGTGGTGGTGGACTTATTAATGAAACACCAGGAGTTGAATGTCTTGCCTTGGCTATCCAAGGGAACACTTTTTGTCCAGGTAATTGACCACCTTCACCAGGTTTAGCTCCTTGAGCCATCTTGATTTGAATTTCAATTGAATTAGTTAAGTATTCAATAGTTACACCAAATCTACCTGATGCAACTTGTTTAATTTTAGAACATCTATTTTCTTCACCATTTTCATGATAGTATCTTTCACGTTCTTCTCCACCTTCACCAGTATTAGATTTTGCGCCAAGTCTATTCATCGCAATAGCCATACATTCATGAGCTTCTTTAGAAATAGATCCATAGCTCATTGCTCCAGTTTTGAAACGTTTAACAATTTCATCAACGCTTTCAACTTCATTAATTGAAATAGGATGACTATAATCAAGCTTAAATGTGTTTCTAATATTATTACATTTTGAATTAATTAGATCAGTAAATTTCTTGTATTCACTATAGTTACCGCTTCTACATGATGACTGTAAATAAAATATTGAAAGTGGATCATATAAGTGGTCATGCCCATTCTTTCTAAACTTATGTAAACCAATTGCATCTAGTGTGTCATCATTTCTAGATTTTGCCTTATTATAAAGCTTTATTGCATTTTCTTCGATTCTATCAATTCCAATTCCACTAATAGGATTTGGTGTATTTGTAAAATACTTTTCAATTAGTTCATCACTTAAACCAATTGATTCAAATATTTGTGCACCATTATATGATTGGATAGTTGAAATACCCATCTTAGATATAATCTTATATAAAGCTTTAAGAGTTGCATGTCTATAGTTATTTAAAGCAACTTCTAAATCAAGTTTAATTAAACCACGCTCTTTATATTCTTTAATTGTTTCATAAACTAAATATGGATAAATTGCTGTTACACCATAACCAATTAAACAAGCATAATGATGTATTTCTCTTGGTTCAGCAGCCTCAAGTACTAAAGAAATATGAGTTCTTTTTGAAACCTTTGTTAAATATTGATGAACTCCACTAGAAGCAAGTAATGAAGGAATCTTTATACCATCTTTCTTATCAGAAAGAATGATAATTGATGCTCCATTATCAATTTCAGCTTCAGTTTCCTTACAAATTCTATCCATTGCTTCACTCATAGTTTCTTGTGTGTAATCATAAGTAAAGTAAATTGTTTTAACTTTAATACCTGTTTTTTCATCTAGAGACTTAATCTTATAGAAATCACTATCAGATAATATTGGATTATCAATAGCTACTCTTAAAGCATTCTTTTCTGTAGGATTAAGTAGATTTCCTTCTCTACCTAAATATAGTCTAGAGCTCATTACAATATCTTCTCTAATAGAATCAATTGGTGGATTTGTTACTTGAGCAAATCTTTGTTTAAAGAATTGATATAAGTTGAATTCCTTCTTCATTAATACAGCTAAAGGAATATCAGTACCCATTGATACAACTAATTCATTATCATTTTTAGCTAGTGGTATAATGCCTTCCATTAATTCATCTTGTACATAATTTGATTCATGTTGCAAAAAGTGTATATCTCCACTAAATGGCTCAATAGCAGGATTTTTTAATTCATTTAAGTAAATGATATTTTTATTCCATGCTTTATAATCTTGTTTCTTTGAAATACTCTCTTTAATCTCATCATTAGATATAATTCTACCAGCCTCTGTATCAACAAGTAAAATCTTACCTGGTTCTAGTCTACCTTTAAGTTTTACATGTTTTTCTTCAATAGGTAGACTTCCTGTTTCAGAGAATAGTACTAAATAATCATCATCAGTTACATAATATCTTGATGGTCTAAGACCATTTCTATCTAGGGATGCTCCAAGCTTTATACCGTCAGTAAATAGAATTGCTGCTGGTCCATCCCATGGTTCCATAAATGTTGAATGAAATTCATAGAATGCTTTTAAATCTTCACTCATATCTTCATTTTTCATCCATGGTTCTGGTATCATCATCATGATTACTTCTTCCATGCTTCTACCATTTAGGTATAAGAATTCTAAGAAGTTATCAAACATTGCAGAGTCACTTGATTCTTTTGGAATTAATGGAATAACTTTCTTTAAGTCTCCATTAAATACTTTAGATTCAAATAAACCTTCTCTAGCACGAACAGAGTCAACATTACCTCTAATAGTATTAATTTCACCATTATGGCAAATAAATCTATTTGGATGTGCTCTATCCCATGATGGAAATGTGTTTGTTGAGAATCTAGAGTGAACTAATGCAATAGCACTTTCTACTTTAGTATCTTTTAAATCAAGATAGAAATCTCTAACTTGAGTTGATACTAACATACCTTTATAAACGATAGTACGAGATGAAAAACTACAGAAATATAATTTATAATCAAGCTCTAATGCTTTTCTTTCAATTACTCTTCTAGCTATATATAGCTTTCTTTCAAAATCAATACCACTAGCTATACCTTCTGGTTTTTTAACAAATAATTGCATCATATATGGCATTGCTTTTAAAGCAGTTGTACCAACCCCATAAGTATCTACTGGTACTCTTCTGTAGCCTAGTTTTTCTAAGTTTTCACTTTCTAAAATACTATCAATTAATTCAATTTCTTTATTTCTAATTTCTTCATTCTTTGATAGAAATAGCTGCCCTACGCCATATTCTCCTTCTTTAGGAAGTTCAAAGCCTAAAACTTCTCCTCTATAAAATTTATCTGGAATTTGAATTAAGATACCGGCCCCATCACCTGAGTTATCTTCAGCTCCAGTACCTCCTCTATGCTCTAAGTGAATTAAAATATTTAAAGCATCTTTTATTGTTTTATGTGTTTTAATACCTTTTATACTTGCGATAGCACCAATACCACAAGCATCATGTTCATATGAAGGATTATATAAACCACATTGATTAGGATAATTTTCCATAATATCACCTTCTATTTTTTGTTATTGATTGTTGCATTAATGAATTCCCTAAATAAAGGGTGTGGCCTATTTGGCCTTGATAAGAACTCAGGATGAAATTGACAACAAATAAAGAATGGGTGATTCTTAAGTTCAACAATTTCAACTAAATTTTGCTTTTCATTTTTACCAACACATACTAAATCCTTACTTAATATATTTAAATATTCATTATTGAATTCATATCTATGTCTATGACGTTCTTTAATATCTTCTTTTTGATATGCTTCATATGTTTTACTAGATTTATCTATATGACAGTCATAAAGTCCTAATCTAAGTGTTCCACCCATATTTATTCCTGTGTATTGATCAGGAAGTAAATAAATAATAGGGTTCTTAGTTTCAGGATCTATTTCTGTTGAATTAGCATCCTTTAAGTTAAACACATCTCTAGCATATTCAATACATGCTAGTTGCATGCCATAACAGATTCCTAGTAGTGGAACTTTATTAAGTCTAGCGTACTTTATAGCACTAATCTTACCTTCAGCAGCACGCTTACCAAATCCACCAGGAACAAGTATACCAGCCATATCTTTTAATATTTCACTAGCGTTTTCATCATTTATGGTATTTGCATCTATATAATTAACTATTACTTTCTTATGGTAATAGTATCCTGCAGCTTTAAGTGCTTCACTTACTGATAAATATGCATCATGTAATTGTACATATTTACCAACTAAGCCAATATTAATTTCTTCTTTCGATTGTTTAATATTATTGATTAAACTAACCCATTCACTCATATCTGCTTCAGGCACATCTAGGTGGAAATGTTTAACAATAATATCATCAATATTTTGTTTATGTAGGCTTAATACTACATTAAACAAAATCTTTTCATCTTTTGCAACTATTACATTTTCTTTATGTACATCACAGAATAAAGCAATTTTTTCTTTTTGACTATCAGTAATATCTACTTCACTTCTTAAAATGATAATATCTGGTTGAATACCTATACTTCGAAGTTCCTTTACAGAGTGTTGTGTAGGTTTTGTTTTAATTTCATCAGCAGCTCTTAAATAAGGGACTAGTGTGTTATGAATATAAAGTGTGTTTTCATAACCAAAGTCACGTCTAGCTTGTCTAATAGCTTCTAGGAAAGGAAGCGATTCTATATCACCAACTGTTCCACCAATTTCAGTAATAATTACATCAGCACCTGATTCATTTTTTGCTTTAACAAGTTGACGCTTTATTTCATCAGTAATATGAGGAATAACTTGTACTGTTCCACCAAGGTATTCTCCTTTTCTTTCTTTATTAATTACTGATTGATAAATCTTACCTGTAGTAATATTACTTCTTTTACTTAAGTTTTCATCAATAAATCTTTCATAGTGACCTAAATCAAGGTCTGTTTCAGCACCATCATCAGTTACAAATACTTCACCATGTTGGTATGGTGACATAGTGCCAGGATCGACATTAATGTATGGATCAAACTTTTGCATAAATACTTTTAGACCTCTATTTTTAAGAAGTCTACCAATACTTGAAGCAGCAATTCCTTTACCAAGTGATGAAACAACTCCACCTGTAACAAATATAAACTTTGTAGTTTTTTCCATAATTATTTCATCTCCTTAAAGAATTTATCTAATCTCTTACAAGCTTCAATAGTTTTTTCTCTTGTAGAAAATGATGTTAATCTAAAATATCCATCACCACTTTTACCAAAACCAACTCCAGGAGTACCAACTATATTAGCTTCAGTTAATAATTTATCAAAGAAATCCCAACTACTCATATTATTTGGACATTTCATCCAAATATATGGTGAATTAGTTCCACCTGTGTAATAAATATCATTTTTCTTTAATACTTCTTCAATCATTAAAGCATTGTATAAATAATAGTTAATATTATTTTCACAAGCCTTAAGTCCTTCACTACTTAAAGCAGCTTCTGCGGCCTTTTGAACAGGCCAAGCTACACCATTAAATTTAGTAGCTTGTCTACGTCCCCATATTCTATTAAATACTCCATCTAATATATCTTTTGGAACAATACTATAACTACATCTAAGTCCTGTAAAACCTGCAAGCTTAGAGAAGCTTGAAATTTCTACAGCACATTTTCTTGCTCCTTCTATTTCAAAAATAGAATGAGGATAATTTCCTCTAATAAATGCTTCATAAGCACTATCAAATATAATTAGTGATTTACTCTTTATCGCAAAATCAACCCACACCTTTAATTGTTCTTTTGAATAAACTGCTCCAGTTGGGTTATTTGGACTACATAAATAAATTACTGATTCTTCAAGAGTTAATCCATCAGGCATAGGTAAGAAACCATTTGATTTATTACCTTCAAGTAATAAAATATTACGTCCAGCCATCATATTACTATCAACATATACAGGGTAAACTGGATCAGGAATAATTATTCTATTATCCCCAAGTATTTCAACCATATTACCTAAATCTGATTTTGCTCCATCACATACAAATATTTCATCTAAGCTTAAATCTACACTATTTTTTAAATAATATTTTCTAATTGCATCTTTAACAAAGTTATATCCAAACTCTGGTGGATAACCTCTAAATGTTTCTTTAACTCCCATTTCTAGACTTGCTTTAACTAAAGCATCAACAACTACTTTAGATAAAGGAAGAGATACATCACCAATACCAAGACTAATAACTTCTTTAGTTGGATTAGCTTCTTTATATTGTTTAACCTTTTTTGCAATTAAAGAAAATAAGAAGTTTTCACTTAAATTTAAGAAATTTTCATTAATCTTCATATTCATACACCCCTTCATAAACTAGTTCAGCAGGTCCAGTCATTAATACGTTATAACTATTATCTATATTAATGATTAAAGTACCACCTAAAAGTTTTACATAAACATCTTCATTAAAATTACAAATTTTGTTTTTAATTGATGCAGCTACAAGTGCACAAGCACCTGTTCCACATGCATAAGTCTCACCACTACCACGTTCATATACTCTCATTTCTAAATGATTTTTATCAATCACCTTACAAAACTCAGTATTAACCTTTTCAGGGTATATTGGATTATTTTCAAAAGATGGACCAATTTTATCTAAGTCTAAATCTTTTATTTCATCCATATATATTACTGAATGAGGGTTTCCCATAGAAACACTTGTTAAATTATATTTCTTACCCAATATTTCACATTCAGCATTAATCATTTCTTTTTCACTAAAAACAACTGGTATTTTATTAACTTCAAATATAGCTTTACCCATATTTACAGTTACCTTATCAACCTTATTATTAGTTACGTGTAAATCTAAATATTTAATTCCACTAAGTGTTTCAATTGTTACAAGTGTTTTAGTTATTATTTTTTTATCATATAAATATTTACCAACACATCTAATAGCATTCCCACACATCTTACCTTCAGATCCATCAGCATTAAACATACGCATTTTAGCATCTGCGACTTCACTTCTGCATATTAATACTAACCCATCTGAACCTACTGAAAAATGTCTTTTACTCATTTTAATAGCTAACTTTGATGGATTTTTTATAATTGTATCAAAGCAGTTAATATAAATATAATCATTTGCACAACCTTGCATCTTAGTAAAATTAATCTTCATAGTATTACTCCTAACTATATTTCTTTATAAACATCTCTGCACTCATTTTCTTTGTGATCCTTAAATTCATTGCATTTTGCTCAATTAATTTATGTGCTTCATTTTCATTTACGTGCATATTTTTAACAATAAGCACTTTTGCTTCTGAAACTAACTTTATTTCATCAAGCTTATCTTTAAATGATAGATTGTTTTGTTTTACTGTAGAAATCTTATCTCTTGTAATACTTATAATTCTAAGTGTTTGAACGAATAAATCTTCCTCTATTGGTTTTGATAAAACAAATACACCATAATTATGAAGTCTAAAATATGCTTCATCATAATCTGTTTGTTTTGCTAGAACGAGAATTCCAAATTCGTCCTTATCACAAATAGATAAAACAAAATAAAATCCTTTATCACCATTAATAGGTGAATCAACAATAACAATATCGAACTTTCTTTCAACAATTAATCTTTTTGCTTGTTCTATATTTGTAGATACTGTCAATTCTACATATATGTTACTAGACAATAGATCAACTGTTTTTTTATTAAATTGTTCGCTTGAAGAAACAAGTAATACGTTATATCTATTTTCTTTAAGCATATATGTAGTCCTTAACTATTCAGTATATTCTTTAACGAAAGCACTAGTTAAGTGTTTTTTAACAAACTTACTATTTTTTGCTAAATCTACTGCTTTAGCTAAGCTTGTAGCTTTGCCTAAACCAGTTTGATTATCAAAAATAGAATAAATTAATAAAGCATATACTAGATAAGGATTATATCCATCACTTAATCTTTCCACATAGATTTCGTTTAGATATGAATCAAATGTAATGTCTTTTTCCGAATCGTAGTCATTATATAAGTTGTTTGTATTATTTAAGAATAAATATATTTCATCGTAATGTTTTTTGATATTTTTAATAGCTAGTTTAAATGTTGCTGGATCAGCTGAAATAACTATTCTATGCTTGCTTACTGGCTTACCATTAATAGGCATATGAGAAAAATCTGCATACAAACCATTCTTAACAGCAATAGTCTTTACTGCTGATATAAATGTTAGAGAATCTTCAGCAGCAACTAGTGGACTATCCTTTTGCATAAGTATTTTATTTTGTCCAGGTCCTAATGCATGAAATGATCCACATGTAGGAATATGCATCTCTGATAATGTTAGGCATATTTCTCTTCTTATATTCGCTCCTTTATCAAGTGGTGCAACATCCATATAGCTTGCATTATCATATGGAGTTTTTGTCACATTACCATCTTCATCAAGTTTAAATAAATAGAATTCAAATTCTGTTCTTAAGAATATTGAAGCATTCTTTTTATCTAAATAATCAACTGCCTTTTTTAAAATAGTTCTAGCTCCAAAATCAAAATCTGTTCCATCTTGATTTTTCACATCACAATACATTTTTACAACTCTTCCTGTTGAAGGTCTCCAAGGTAATACTGAAATAGTGTTTGGATCAGGATAAAGCACTACCTTCCCTTCTAATGAATCTAGGATACTTGATGCATATATAGTGCATCCACTATTAAATACACTTTCTAGTTCACTAGGCATAATCGCAATATTTTTTTGCTTACCATATGCATCTAGAAAAAGTAATCTAATAAATTTGACATCCTCTTCCTTTACATACTCTAAAATGTTTTCTTTTGAATAACTCATTATTTTTCACCTCGCATAAAAAATAAAAATAAAAAAGGGCGCTAAAGAAACTATTAATAATTTCTTCTTGAACGCCCTTGTTCGCACTTATTATAACATTATATTTTTTTTCGTGTCAATAAGTTTTTTTGCAATTTTTTTGTTTTTTTTATTTTCCATAATTATTGTTTATATTTATTATAATTATATATAATAATAAGCACTAAAAAAATGGCTAAAAATAGGCATTTTTTATGTAATCGTTTTCATATTTTTTACGTGTTGACATATAAAAAAATAAGTTATACAATGAAGCCATAGAAAGGCAATGGCGCCTAACTTGAGAGATCAAGAAGTGCCTGCCTTTTTTTGTTTTATAAACTTTAGGAGGTGTATTTATGAAACAGCTAGAATCGTATTTTGGATCTTTAGTCTTTGATGATAAAGTAATGAAATCAAGACTATCATCTGATGTTTATAAATCACTAAAAAGGACAATTAGTGATGGAAAGGAATTAGACCTAAGTGTTGCTAATAGCGTCGCTCAAGCTATGAAAGACTGGGCCATTGAACAAGGTGCTACACATTACACTCACTGGTTCCAACCAATGACTGGTGTAACAGCTGAAAAGCATGATAGCTTCATCTCACCTGATGCAGATGGTAGAGTTATTATGGAATTCAAGGGTAAAGAACTTGTTAAAGGTGAACCAGATGCATCAAGCTTCCCATCAGGTGGCTTAAGAGCAACTTGTGAAGCTAGAGGATACACTGCTTGGGATCCAACAAGCTATGCTTTTATTAAAGATAAATGCTTATGCATCCCTACAGCATTCTGTTCTTATGGTGGACAAGCTCTAGATAAGAAAACTCCACTTTTAAGAAGTATGCAAGCTATTAACAAACAGGCTCTAAGAGTTTTAAAACTATTTGGTAATGAAAATGTTACTTCTGTTAAAACTACAGTAGGTCCTGAACAAGAGTATTTCTTAGTTGATAAAGAAATGTATGACAAGAGAAAGGATTTAATCTATACAGGTAGAACACTATTTGGTGCAAGTGCTCCAAAGGGCCAAGAGCTTGAAGATCATTATTTTGGTGTTATTAAGCCTAGAGTACAAGCTTTCATGAATGATTTAAATGAAGAGCTTTGGAAGCTTGGTATTTTAGCTAAAACAGAACATAATGAAGTAGCTCCCGCACAACATGAGCTTGCTCCAATCTTCGCTACAACAAATATTGCAGCAGACCATAACCAAATTACAATGGAAATTATGCAAAAGGTTGCTAAAAAACATGGTCTAGTTTGTTTACTACATGAAAAACCATTTAAGGGAGTAAATGGTAGTGGTAAACATAACAACTGGAGTATTTCAACAAATACTGGTGTTAACCTACTTGAACCAGGGGATACACCAATTGAAAATGCCCAATTCTTGCTATTTTTAACAGCTGTTATCAAAGCTGTAGATGAATATCAAGACTTACTTAGAATTAGTGTCGCAAGTGCTGGTAACGACTTCCGTCTTGGTGCAAACGAAGCACCTCCAGCAATCATCTCAATCTTCGTTGGTGATGAATTACAAGCTGTACTTGATGCTATTGAAACTGGTAAACCACTTACAAGCAAAAAGGATGGTTCACTAAAGATTGGTGCTGATGTATTACCTAAGTTACCAAAAGATTCAACAGATAGAAACAGAACAAGTCCATTCGCATTTACAGGAAATAAATTTGAATTTAGAGCACTTGGTTCTAGTGAATCAATTTCATGTGCAAACATTATGTTAAATACAGCAGTTGCTGAAGAATTAAAAGAGTTTGCTGATATCTTAGAAAAATCAAAGAACTTCAAAGAAGATTTACATGAATTAGTTAAGAAAACAATCGTTGAACATAAACGTATTATATTCAATGGTAATGGTTATGATGATTCATGGGTTAAAGAAGCTACTAAACGTGGACTATTAAACTTAAAGTCTACTCCAGAAGCTCTTCCATATTACTTACATGATAAGAATAAACAATTATTCATTAGCCATGCAGTATATAGTGAAGATGAAATTCTTGCTAGATATGAAATAGCTCAAGAACATTACCAAAAGATTGTTAATATTGAAGCTTTAACTGAATTAGATATGTTAAACAAGGATCTTCTTCCAGCTATAAGCAAATATACTAAATATTTAGCTGAGGCAATCACTGTAAAGAAAGGATTAAATGCCGAAATCCTTTATGAAAATAGTCAGTTAATAGATATAACAAAAGGCTTAACTGAGGCATATTCTCTAAAACTTGAATTAGAAAAAGTCTTAAGTAATAAGCCTACTACTTCTGTTGAAGAAATCTCAATTTACTATAAAGATAAAGTATTACCATTAATGGATGAAATAAGAACTATTATTGATGGAATCGAGGCTAAAGTAGATAAATCATTCTGGCCTTATCCTTCTTATGGAGATCTATTATTTGGTGTAAGATAGGAGGAATTATTTATGGAAGCATTAGAAGCTGTATTTAGTGTCTGGTTTTTAATTGGTGCAGCACTAGTATTCTTTATGCAAGCAGGATTTGCAATGGTTGAAACAGGTTTTACTAGAGCAAAGAATGCTGGAAACATCATTATGAAAAACTTAATGGACTTCTGTATTGGTACAGTAGCATTCGTTTTACTTGGTGGTGGATTATTACTTGGAGAAGATGCTCTTGCTGGGTTAGTCGGTATTCCAACTTTAGGATTATTTACTAACTTTGAGACATTTGATTGGTCAAACTTCGTATTTAACTTAGTATTCTGTGCTACAGCAGCTACAATTGTTAGTGGAGCCATGGCAGAACGTACTAAATTCATTTCATATTGTATTTATTCTTTTGTAATTTCACTTGTTATTTATCCAATTGAAGCTCACTGGGTATGGGGCGGTGGATGGCTATCAAAATTAGGATTTATTGATTTTGCTGGTTCTGCTGCTATTCATACTGTTGGTGGTGTATGTGCTTTAATAGGTGCAATATTCCTTGGAGCAAGACTTGGAAAATATGTAAAAGATGAAAATGGTAAAGTTGTTAAAGTAAATGCTATTCAAGGTCATTCTATTCCACTTGGAGCTCTAGGATGCTTCATTCTATGGTTTGGATGGTATGGATTTAATGGTGCAGCAGCAAAGAGCATTGCTGAATTAGGTCAAATCTTTGCTACTACTACTGTTGCTCCTGCTGTAGCAACTTGTGTAACATTATTATTTACTTGGATTAAAAACGGAAAACCAGATGTATCAATGTGCTTAAACGCTAGCTTAGCAGGCTTAGTTGCAATTACTGCTGGATGCCAAGCAGTAGATATCATTGGTACAATTATAATTGGTGCTGTAAGTGGTATTTTAGTAGTTGTAGTAGTTGAAATGTTAGACTTAAAGTTACACATTGATGATCCTGTTGGTGCATGCGGTGTCCATTTAGCAAATGGTATTTGGGGAACAATTGCTGCTGGATTATTTGCTACAGGTTCTTCTATTAATGGTGTAGATGGTCCAATCTATGCTTTAATACATGGAACAAGCTTTGCTGAAGGTATGAAAGTATTTGGAGTTCAATTATTAGGAATAATTTGTATTATTGCTTGGACAGCAGCAACAATTATTCCAACATTCATTATAATCAACAAAACAATTGGTCTTAGAGTAGATGCTGAAGACGAATTAAAAGGCTTAGATGTTACAGAACATGGTCTAATCAATGCTTATGCAGGATTTGCACAAGCTCCTGAAGCATTAGACTATGGCGTAATAGCCGTAAATGGGGATGTACCACAAGCTGAAGCAGTCACAGTTACTCATTTGAGCGAAAATGATACTGTAATTCCACAAACCTCGCAAAAAGCTTCAGCGGGTGCATTCACAAAGATCGAGATTATATGCAGGGAGCGTATGCTTGATTCTTTGAAGAATGCAATGGTTAAGATAGGTATAAATGGTATGACTGTAAGCCATGTAATGGGCTGCGGTGTACAAAAAGGTAAACCTGAATACTATAGAGGTGTTGCAGTTGAAGCTACACTTCTACCTAAGATTCAAGTTGACATTGTCACTACAAGTGATAATGTAAGTAAAGCAATTGAAACTGCAAAAAAGACACTTTATACTGGTCACATTGGTGATGGTAAAATCTTCGTATATGATGTATTAAATATCGTAAAGGTTAGAACAGGTGAAACTGGTAAAGCAGCTCTTGCTGAAAGTGAATTAGAATAAAATTAGCGCTATGTGTTAGGCAGAAATTGCTTAACACATATACGCATTTATAGAGAGGTAATTAATATGTGTTCAATAATGGGGTATTCTTCTCATAAAAACTATGAAGAATTTAAAAAAGGCTTTGAAACGACAATTTCTCGTGGTCCCGATATGTCTAAAATTGTAAAAACAGAAACTGGATATTTGGCTTTTCATAGATTATCAATTATGGGATTACACGATGAAGGTATGCAGCCATTTGAGTTAAATGGTAATATGTTAGTTTGTAATGGTGAAATATATGGATTTAGAAAAATTAAAGATGAGCTTATTTGGGATGGATTTGAATTTAAAAGTGATTCTGACTGTGAAATACTTCTTCCACTATATGAAAAATATGGAGTAGAAATGTTTAAAATGTTAGATGCAGAATATGCTCTAATTATATATGATAGTAAGACAAAGTCTTTAATTGCAAGTCGTGATCCAATTGGTATTAGACCACTTTATTATGGATACGATAAGGAAGGAAACATTTGCTTTGCATCAGAACCTAAAAACTTAAAATATTTAGTAGAAAAAATCACACCATTTCCACCTGGAACATATTATAAGGATGGAAAATTCGTCTACTATAATAACATTACTGATGTAAAAGAAAGTGAATATAATAATGATTCTATGGAATTAATTGCTAAAAATATTCATGATAAATTAGTTGCCGGAGTAGTTAAAAGACTAGATGCAGATGCAAAAATAGGTTTCTTACTATCTGGAGGGTTAGATTCTTCACTAGTTTGTGCTATTGCGCAGAAAAACTTAAATCACCCTATAGAAACATTTGCAATAGGTATGTCTACTGATGCAATTGACTTAAAGTATGCTAAACAGGTAGCTGATTATATCCATTCAAACCATCATGAAATAATTATTACTAAAGACGATGTATTAAATGCACTTGAAGAAGTTATTGAAGTACTTGCAACTTATGATATTACAACAATAAGAGCTTCTATTGGAATGTATTTAATATGCAAAGTAATCCATAATACTACTGATATTAGAGTTCTATTAACAGGTGAAATAAGTGATGAATTATTTGGTTATAAATATACAGACTTTGCACCTAATGCTAAAGAATTCCAAGAAGAAAGTTTAAAGAGAGTTAGAGAGTTACATATGTATGATGTTCTTCGTGCAGATAGATGTATATCAAGTAACTCACTAGAAGCTAGAGTTCCATTTGGTGATCTAGATTTTGTTAAATATGTATTAAGAATAAACCCAGAATTAAAAATGAACAAATACAATATGGGTAAGTACTTACTTAGAAATGCCTTTAGAGGAGATTACTTACCAGAAAGTATTCTATTTAGAGAAAAAGCAGCGTTCTCTGATGCTGTAGGACACTCTATGGTTGATTACCTAAAAGAATACGCAAATAATAAATATAGCGATAAGGAGTATAATGAAAAAATAGAAAAATATAGCTTCTCTAAGCCATTTACAAAAGAGTCATTACTATATAGAGAAATATTTGAAAAATATTATCCAAATCAAGCAGAAATGATTGTTGATTTCTGGATGCCTAATAAAAACTGGGAAAACTGTAATGTAAATGACCCAAGTGCAAGAGTTCTAAAGAACTATGGAAATAGTGGTAAATAGGAAGTGATATTATGTTTGATCAAGTACATGAAGAATGTGGTGTATTTGGAATATTTGAAAATGAATCATCTAATTTAGCCCAAGAGGTATACCTTGGGCTTTATGCCTTACAACATAGGGGCCAAGAAGCATGTGGTATTGCTATATGTGATGATGGTGTTATATCATGCCATAAAGGAGTAGGTTTAGTTAGTGATGTATTTAATAAAGAATCTCTAAAAAAACTAGGTAATTCAAATATGGCAATAGGTCATGTTAGATACTCTACTACTGGCTCTAATAACTTAAATAATGTACAACCATTAGTAGTAAAACATTTAAAAGGAAATCTTGCTTTAGTTCATAATGGTAACTTAACAAATGCATCTTCTATTAGAGAAAAGTTTGAACTAGAAGGTGCAATCTTCCATGCATCTAGTGATACAGAAGATATTTGCTACTCTATAGTTAAAGAACGTTTAACTTCTAAATCTATTGAAGAAGCTATTGAAAAAACAATGGATACTATTAAAGGAGCTTATTCATGTATTGCAATGAGCCCATCAAAATTAATTGCTTTTAGAGATCCATTTGGCTTTAGACCTTTATGTATTGGTAAAACTAGTACTAATGGTTATGTAGTATCTAGTGAATCATGTGCCTTAGATACAATAGGCGCAAAGTTTATTAGAGATATTGAACCAGGTGAAATAGTTGTAATTACAAATAATGGCTTAAAATCGATAAAAACCAAAGCTTTAGAACATAAGATTTGTATATTTGAATATATTTATTTTGCTAGAGAGGATTCTATTGTAGAAGGTTCTAGTATATACAAGTCTCGTCTTCTTGCAGGTCGTCTACTATCTCATGAAAAGGAAGTAAAGGCTGATGTAGTTATAGGTGTACCTGATTCAGGTATAACTGCTGCTCTTGGTTATTCAAGAGAAAGTGGTATACCTTTTGAATATGGATTTGTTAAAAATAAATATATTGGCAGAAGTTTCATTAAGCCTGAACAAAAGGATAGAGAATCAACTGTACAAATTAAACTTAATGTAATAAAAGAATCAGTAAAAGATAAAGTAGTTGTGTTAGTAGATGATTCTATAGTTAGAGGTACTACTTCTGCTAGAATAGTTAAATTATTAAAGGATAATGGAGCTAAAGAGGTACATTTAAGAGTAAGTGCTCCTCCTTTTAAATATCCTTGTTATTTTGGTACAGATATAGATAGTAGAGAAAACTTAATTGCTTGTAAATATGATAGTGTTGATGAAATTGCTAAAGTTATAGGTGCTGATAGTCTTGCTTATTTATCAATAGAAAATGCAAGAAAACTTCCATACAATTCTAAGTGTAGTTGTTGTGACGGCTGTTTTTCTGGAATATATCCACTGGATATTGATACAAATCAAAGAAAAAACAAATTTGAAAGCAAAAAAAATCAAAAATGATTTAATGCATAAGTGTGAAATATGGCTTTATATCTAATTCATAACTACAACTTATAGTTAAAATAAGAAATTATAAATTTAAAATTTATAAATATAGCACTATAATATAATAGGAAAAAGTATTAATTGAGGTGGTAAAACATGAATGATAAAAAACTTATATTAGAAAATGGAATAGTTTTTTATGGCAAAGGTTTTGGTTCAAAAAATAAAAAAATAGCTGAATTAGTTTTTAATACTTCTATGGTAGGTTACCAAGAAATATTATCTGATCCATCTTATTGTGGCCAAATGGTATGTATGACATATCCTTTGATTGGAAATTATGGATTAACCGAGGAAGATTATGAATCAAAAAATATTTATATATCTGGTTTTATAGTTAGAGAATATAATGATTTACCATCAAACTTTAGATACACTAGAACATTAGGCGATGTTATGGAAGAAAATGATGTTGCTGGAATTAGCGAAATAGATACTAGAAATCTAACACAAATAATTAGAGATAATGGTTCTATGCTTGCTATGATTTGCGATATTGATTATGACGAAAACAAAGCTATAGATGAATTAAAAAACTTTAAAGTTGATAAAGAGGTTGTTAAAAAAGTATCAACTAAACGAATTTGGTATTCAAGAACACCAAATCCTAAATATAATATTGTTGCCGTAGATTGCGGTATGAAAATGAATATAGTTAGAAAACTAAATCAAATGAAGTGTAATGTAATAGTTGTTCCATACAATACTTCTTTTAAAGATATTATGGAACTAGCTCCTGATGGGCTATTTATATCAAACGGTCCTGGAGATCCAACAGATGTTAAAGAAGTTATCGAATTAATTAAAGAAGCTAAAGGCAAAATTCCTATTTTAGGTATTTGCTTAGGACATCAAATAATAGGTTTAGCATGTGGTGCTAAAACTTATAAAATGAAGTTTGGTCACCGTGGTGCAAATCATCCTGTTAAAAACTTAGAAACAGGTAAGATAGAAATTACTAGCCAAAATCATTCATATGCTATTGATATTAATTCACTTAAAAATACAACATTAGAATTAACACACATAAATGAGATAGATAATGAACCAGAAGGTATGATTGATAAAGCCAATTATATAATTTCTGTTCAATATCACCCCGAATCAGCTGCAGGTCCAGAAGATAGTGAATACATATTTACTAAATTCATTGACCTAATCGATAAGTTTGGAGGTGAAGGCAATGCCAAAGAGAACAGATATTAAAAAGATAATGGTAATAGGTAGTGGTCCAATAGTTATTGGGCAAGCTGCTGAATTTGATTATGCTGGTACACAAGCTTGCCTTGCATTAAAAGAGGAAGGATATAATGTAATATTAGTCAACTCTAATCCAGCGACTATTATGACAGATACTAAAATTGCTGATAAGGTATATATGGAACCTCTTGATTTGGAACATGTTTCAAAGATTATTAGATTTGAACGTCCAGATGGATTAATTTGTTCTATTGGTGGACAAACAGGTTTAAACCTAGGTATGCAATTATATAGAAAAGGAATTCTTGATGAATGTGGTGTAGAACTACTTGGAACAAATGCTAATGCCATTGAAAAAGCGGAAGATAGAGAGCTTTTCAAAGAATTATGTATCAGTTTAGGTGAACCAGTAATAGATAGTGAAATTGCTAATAATATAGATGAAGTATTTAAAGCAGCTCATGATATAGGTTATCCTGTAATACTTCGTCCTGCATTCACTTTAGGTGGCACAGGAGGTGGATTTGCAGAAAGTGATGAAGAGCTTCTTCCACTTGCTAAAAACGCACTTAAATTAAGTCCTGTAAGTCAAGTATTAGTTGAAAAATCTATTAAAGGATTTAAAGAAATAGAAATTGAAGTTTTAAGAGATGCTAACGATACAGCTGTAGCTGTTTGTTCAATGGAAAATATAGACCCTGTAGGTATCCATACAGGAGATTCTATTGTAATATGTCCTGTACAAACATTAACAAATAAAGAATATCAAATGCTTAGAAACTCAGCACTAAAAATTATACGTGCACTTAAAATTGAAGGAGGATGTAATATTCAATTTGCCCTTGATCCATACTCTTTCAAATATTACTTAATTGAAGTTAACCCACGTGTAAGTCGTTCTAGTGCGCTTGCTAGTAAGGCAAGTGGTTATCCTATTGCTAGAGTTAGTGCTAAAATTGCTTGCGGCTTAAGATTAGAGGAAATAAAGATTTCTTCTACCATTGCCGCATTCGAACCTACACTTGACTATGTAGTATGTAAGTTCCCTAGATTCCCATTTGATAAATTTGCTGATGCTAACCGTAGCTTATCAACACAAATGAAAGCTACTGGTGAGGTAATGAGTATCGGTAGAACAATTGAAGAATCAATTTTAAAAGCAGTTAGATCTTTAGAGAATAAAGTAGATCATTTAGAACTAGCAAAGTTTAAAGATTTAAGTAATACAGAATTATTAAGCTTTATAAGTGAACATACAGACGAAAGATTATATGCTATTTTAGAAGCTATTAGAAAAGGTATTAATCTTCATCAAATTTATAACATAACTAAAATAGATAGATTCTTCTTAGATAAGTTTAAACATATTGTTAAATTAGAAGATGAAATTAAGAATAATAAACTAGATATCGAAGTGTTAAAAAAGGCTAAACGATTCGGTTTCTCAGACTCTTATATTGGTAAGTGTTGGGGCTTAGATCAATATCAAATGTATGATTTAAGACTTAAAAATAATATTTTCCCAGTATATAAGATGATTGATACATGTGCATCAGAATTTAGTGCATATGTTCCATACTTCTATTCAACTTATGAATTAACTAACGAATCAATAGTATCTAATAGAAAGAAAATAATTGTTTTAGGAAGTGGACCAATTAGAATTGGTCAAGGTGTAGAATTTGACTATACTACTGTTCATGCTATATGGGGTATTCAAGAAGCTGGTTATGAAGCTATCATAATTAACTGTAACCCTGAAACAGTTTCAACAGATTATACAGTAAGTGATAAATTATATTTTGAACCACTTACATTTGAAGATGTAATGAATATCATTCATCATGAAAATCCAGAAGGTGTAATTGTTGCACTTGGTGGCCAAACAGCAATCAACTTAGCTGATAAGCTAGATAAAGTTGGTGTAAAAATCTTTGGTTCTTCTGCCAAATCAATTGATTTAGCTGAAGATAGAGAATTATTTGAAGAAGCTATGCAAGAAATTAATATTCCTATGCCTAAGGGTTATGGAGTTCTATCAGTTAAAGATGCAGTTAATGCCGCAAATGAAATTGGTTACCCTGTACTTGTTAGACCATCATTTGTATTAGGTGGTAGAATGATGCATATTGTTTATGATGAAAAGATACTTGTTGCTAGAGTCAAAGAAGCACTAGATTTTGATAATGAACATCCAATATTAGTAGATAAATACATTAAAGGTCAAGAATGCGAAGTTGATGCTGTATGTGATGGTACTAGTGTATTTATCCCTGGTATTATGGAACACATTGAACGTACTGGAGTTCACTCAGGAGATTCAATGAGTGTTTATCCAACTTATTCATTAAGTGATGAAGTAAAAGAAACAATAATAGATTACACAACAAAAATTGGTATTAAATTACAAATGATTGGATTATACAATATTCAATTTATTGTTGATAAAGATAATAATGTAAGTATTATTGAAGTTAACCCTAGATCTAGTAGAACAGTACCATTTTTGGCAAAATCAACAAACATTCCTATTGCTAATATAGCAACAAAGGTTATGCTTGGTGCTAAACTTAAAGATTTAGGATACGTTGGAGTTGCTCCACTTAGAAAAAGATGGTATGTTAAAACACCTACATTCTCATTTACTAAGTTATCAGGCTTAGATGTAGTATTAAGTCCTGAAATGAAATCTACTGGTGAGGCTATAGGTTATGATTATTCGCTAAAGAGAGCCCTTTATAAGTCTTTAAAGGCTAGTGGTACAAAGGTAAGTAATTATGGTACTGTACTTGCTACTATTGCTGATGAAGATAAGGAAGCTGCACTTCCTTTAATTAGAAGGTTCTATCAATTAGGCTTTAACATTGAAGCAACTGAAGGTACTGCTAAATTCTTAAAGGCACATGGTATTAGAACACGTGCTAAAAAGAAAATATCACAAGGTTCAGATGAAATATTAGATTCAATTAAAAAAGGTTATGTAACATATATTATCAATACACAAAGTGAAGGTATTGATTCACATGATGATGGAAAAATTATAAGAAGATTCGCTATAGATAATAACGTTAATGTATTTACTTGTTTAGATACAGTTAAGGTATTACTTGATGTACTTGAAGATATAACAATGCGAATCTATCCAATTGATGAGGAATAGTTGGAGGTAGTATTATGAGTGTATTAGTTATTGAAGGATCACAATGGGGAGACGAAGGCAAAGGAAAAATAACTGATTATTTAGGACAATATGCAGATGTAGTGGTTAGAAGCCAAGGTGGTAATAACGCTGGTCATACTATTACAATTAATGGTGAAAAATTTGCCCTAAGAAGTATACCATCAGGTATATTTAATCCAAAAATTAAAAATGTAATGGCTAATGGTATGGTTATTGATCCTAAACAAATGCTTGAAGAACTTGATGGATTAATTTCTAGAGGTGTAAAAGAATATAATTTATATATTTCTAATAGAGCACATGTAGTTTTGCCATATCATAAAGATTTAGATGGAGCATATGAAGATTTAAAAGGTAGCTCAAAAATTGGTACTACTAAACGTGGTATCGGGCCATGCTATGCTGATAAGGTTAATAGAATTGGTATTAGAATGGGTGACTTTATTAATCCTACTTCTTTCAAAAGCCACTTAACTGAAGTTTTAAATATTAAAAATAAAGAACTTGAAATGCTAGGTTTAAAAACATATTCTGTAGATGAATTATTTAATGAATATAAAGTATATGCAGAACGTATCAAACCATATGTTTGTGATACAGCTGAATTATTAGAAGATGAAATAGAAAAGAATAGTAAGATTCTATTTGAAGGTGCACAAGGAGCAATGTTATGTATTGATCATGGTACATATCCTTATGTAACAAGTAGTTCTCCTATCGGTGCTTCAGTTCCATTAAATGCCGGTATAGCGCCAAAATACGTTACTGATGTACTAGGTATTTGTAAGAGCTATGATACACGTGTAGGTGAAGGTCCATTCCCTACAGAAATTGAAGGTGAAATAGCTCATACTATTAGAGAAAAAGGTCACGAATATGGTACCGTAACAAAACGTCCTCGTAGAGTTGGTTGGTTAGACTGTGTTGCACTTAACTATGCTAGAAGAGTATCTGGTATTAACCACTTATCACTTATGTTATTTGATGTACTTGGTGGACTTAAAAAAATTAAAATATGTTATGCATATGAACTTGATGGTAAAGTTACAACTTCTTTTCCATCAACACTAGATGAACTTTATAGAGTTAAACCAATATACTTAACAATGCCTGGATTTGATGAAGATTTAAGCAATGTAAAGAGTTTTGATGAATTACCAGTTAATGCTAAGGAATACATCAAAAAGATTGAAGAATTAACTAAAACAACAGTTTCAATGATTTCTGTAGGTCCAGATAGAAACCAAACAATCATTAGAGAAAAACTATTATAATCATTCAATAAAACCACTACTTGTGGTATAATAGATGTTGGAAAGTTGTGATAATATGATCAAATTAACGTTACAACTAAATACAAAAAAAATAAGTCATACTGAACAAAACAGTATGGCTTTATTTTTTTGATAAAAATCTTAAAAAAGGACGTGTTTAACGATAATAAAATGTGTAATTTGATAAAAACAGATTTTACAGAAAGGAGAGTTTTGTTTGAGCAAAAAAAAGAATTATAAATTACAAAAAAATAAATTCTATATGCGTAAAGACCAAAATGGAATTCATCCTTCTTTGGTTTATGGCTATATTGAAAATGGTGATGAAGCAAAATATAAAGCCGTTATTTTTACAAAGAAAAAAGATCACAATAGTTGGCGTTTGAAAAAAAGTATAAACAAAAAAACAAGCCCTATTTCTTGTGTTAGAAAAATTCCAGAAATCAGAGAATACGGGTATTTTATTGACGAAAAGTTAAAGGGTTATAGAGTAAAACTAGCCGATAGAAAGCTAGTGAAAAAAGTCAAAAAGAAAAAATAAAAAAGATAAGGCACGGAGTCAAGCTTAATTGACCACTTGTACCTTATCTCTACATAAATTATAGCAATTATTATGGTTTTTGTCAATAAAAAAGCAATAAGTAAATCGGTCGTATAGACACAGCTAGTATCCTAGTCAAGTACTTATTGCATAAATATAATAACATAAAAAAAAGAAAGTAAATCGGCCTAATTAAAAGCCACCTTGAAATTTCTTATTTCAAGTCAAGTACTTTCTATAAATAAGTGATTAATCCAATGACTATTGCCATAGCAACCAGGGGTCATTAGCCTCAGTAATATTAATCACTACTGTAATTATAGCATAATTAGTATAATTGTAAATAAAAAAAGAACAGCGAGCTCCTTCGAAAGTGCTTATTAGCCGTTCAATTAATGTAGGTGCTGTTCACAGTAATTGCAATCAATTATTGTGTTCGAAACAGGCCACCTACCAATTGATATTATATTTATTTATAAAACAATTGTCAATAAAAAAATAGATGCTGTTCCCAGTAAACAAGTTATTGGGCGTTGAAACAGTCCATCTATTTCTAAATATATTTTATCATATTAAAAATTTAAGTCAATAAAAAAAGATAAGCTGCGGGGTCAAGCTTAATTGACCACTATGCAGCCTATCTTTATAAGCATTATATCAATTATGTTCAATCATGTCAATAACATCTTACACATATTAAAAAGGGCCTTAAATGGCCCTTTAAAACTATTTACCTATTTTACATCTATCATAGATGAAATCAACATTCTTAAAGTAATATTCAAGAGTAAAGCAATTGTCTAATTCTTCTTTTGATAGAATTGACATAACTTTTTCATTTTGACTTAATAAAGTCTTATAGTCTTTTCTTTCATTATATGCTGTCATAGCAATAGGTTGAACTGTATCATATGCTTCTTCTCTAACTAAACCTTTTTCAATTAAAGCATTCATAACTCTTTGTGCAAATATTACACCATTAGTCTTATAGATATTTTCAATCATAGTTTCAGGATATACTACAACATTTTCTAGAATACCCTTAAATCTATTTAACATATAATCTAATAATTCAGTTGCATCTGGTAAAATAATACGTTCAGTTGCAGAATGAGAGATATCTCTTTCATGCCATAGGGCAACATTTTCATAGAATGTTAACATATATCCTCTCATTACTCTAGCACATCCACAAATATTTTCTGATGAAATAGGATTTCTCTTATGAGGCATTGCACTACTTCCTTTTTGCCCTTTAGTAAATGCTTCTTCTAGCTCATGAACTTCTGTTCTTTGAAGATTTCTAATTTCAAAAGCCATTTGTTCTAAGCTTGCTGCTATACAAGCTAAAGTTGCCATATAATATGCATGTCTATCTCTTTGTAGTACTTGTGTACTTACATTAGCACTATTAATTCCTAGATGTTCACATACATAATCTTGAATGAATGGTGGAATATTAGCAAAGTTACCAACAGCTCCACTCATCTTACCACATTCAACATTTAATCTTGCTGCATTAAATCTTTCTAGGTTTCTCTTCATTTCTTCATGCCATAAAACCCATTTTAAACCAAATGAAGTAATATCTGCATGAATACCATGAGTTCTACCAATACATGGTGTAGTTTTAAATCTTAAAGCTTGTTTTTCTAATACTTTCATAAATTCAATAATATCTTCATATAAAATATCATTAGCTTGTTTAATTAAGTATCCATTTGCAGTATCAACTACATCTGTACTAGTTAAACCATAGTGTACCCATTTTTTTTCTTCACCTAAAGATTCACTAACGCATCTAGTGAAAGCAACAACATCATGCTTAGTTTGAAGTTCTATTTCACTAATTCTATCGATATCAAATTTAGCATTATCTTCAATTTTATCTACATCTTCTTTTGGAATAACACCAAGTTCACTCCATGCTCTATCGGATAAGATTTCAACTTTTAAATAAGCATTGAACTTATTTTCTTCAGTCCAAACATTACGCATTTTTTCTCTTGAATATCTATTAATCATATGATCCTCCTAGAAATCTAAATCTTTACCAGTTAATAATTTATAAGCTTCTAAATATTTATTAATTGTCTTTAGAATAATTTCATCTGGAAGATTATAGTCTGAGTTTGGATTAGCTTTTAACCAATCACGAACAAATTGTTTATCGAATGAAGGTTGTCCTTTTCCTGGTTCATATCCTTCTAGTGGCCAGAATCTTGATGAATCTGGTGTAAGCATTTCATCACCTAAAACAATAACTCCATTTTCATCTAGACCAAATTCAAATTTAGTATCAGCAATGATGATACCTTTGCTTAATGCATAATCAGCACACTTCTTGTAAATAGCAATTGTCTTATCTCTTAAGGCAGTTGCATATTCTAAACCTTTACCAGGGAATTTCTTTTCTAAAACTTCAATTGATTTTTCAAAGCTGATATTTTCATCATGATCACCAATTTCAGCTTTAGTACTTGGTGTATAAATTGGTTCAGGTAATTTATCTGATTCTCTTAAACCTTCAGGTAATTTAATACCACAAACTGTACCATTTTCTTTATAGCTTGCCCAACCAGAACCTGTTATATAACCTCTAACAATACATTCAATAGGAAGCATTTGAAGCTTTTTACACATCATGCTTCTACCTTTAAATTCTTCATCATGGAAGAATGCAGGCATTTTTTCTACATCTGTAGTAATCATATGGTTAGGAATAATATCTTTAGTTAAATCAAACCAGAATTTTGACATTTGGTTTAATACTCTTCCTTTATTGTAAATCTTATTTTTTAGAATAACATCAAATGCTGATATTCTATCTGTTGCTACCATGATAATTGAGTTTCCATTATCATAAACTTCTCTAACTTTTCCTTCATAAAGTAATTTTACATTATCCATAAAGACCCTCCTATTTCAGATAATATTTTCACACTAGAATTATAACATTCTACACTTTAAAATACAATATATTTTAAATGTTAATACGTTTTCAAAAAATGACTTATTTTTAGTCCTTTATTCTTTCTCATCTACATATGTAGCAAGCATATCTGCTGCATGTGTATATATAATTAATGGACATTCTTCTATAGCTTCACCTAAATATCCGTATAACTCTTTAGGTTCATATGCTCCCATATGCCAGCGAATAGCTAATGCTTCTTCCTTTTTTAGTCTAATAAAAGTTGAAATCATATAAACTGATTTTTCACCATGGCCAAACGCAAATGCTTCTTTTTTATGCTTATAAAAAGGAACTTGCGTCCATACTCCATTTTCATCTTTAACATTTCTAGTTGATGCTTCATATGAACCTATTTTACAAACATCATGAAGAAGTCCAATTATCTTTACACTATCACTATCTCCAACTAATTCTTTAAGTCTTTTATACACATTTAGTGAGTGCTTTAATAAGCCACCTTCTTCTGCACTATGGTGGTTAGCACTTGCTGGATCAGTAAAAAAACTTGATTTTTCTATCCAACTAATAAGTCTATCCATTCCATCTCTATTAATACTTCTAAGTAAATTTAAATATTCTTCTTTCATAAAAACCTCCATATATATTGAATCGCTATATTTATTATAGCAAAAAAAAGATGGGTTATAAACCCATCTAATTATTCTACTACTAATTCTCTTATTGATACTTTTTTAATTCTTCTACTAGCAATATATGCTGATAAGTATACAATAAGTATTCCACCTAAAGTAACTATTAACATATTAGTAAACTTATTTGGACTATTTATTCTACCTAAGCCTAGGCTATTTAATAAGTATCCTAGCATTATATCTGATAAGAACATACTCATAATGCATCCTAATACTATTCCAAGGAATGCTACTATCATAAAACGTATTGCCATAGCATTTCTTAATTTAAATGTATTAAATCCATTTGCTTTATAAATACCTAAATCAATTCTTTCTTGAATAAATGATTTAACAGTAATTAATCTAATAGTTACTAAAGCAAATATAGATGAGAATACTAAAATAATAGCACAAATAGCAAGTGATATACCTGTATATTCTTCTAAATCATCCATTGCTGTTGCTCTAACATCATATACTTTATATCTATTATTGTTTATTTCATTTAGTTTATTGATTACAGCATCTACTTTATTATCATCTTTAACATTTATAGTCATATAATGAATTCTAACACTTTCATCAACCTTTTTAGCTCCATCATATGTAATAGAGAAAGTCATACCTGTATCTCTTGAGCTTTGGTATATGCCAACAAGTATAAATTCTTGTTCTCCTGTTTTAGATGCAATTCTAACTTTATCACCAATTTTTAAATCATACATTTCACAAACATTTTTAGTTGTGACAAATTCATTATCATAAATTGGTTTTCTTCCTTTATAAACACTTAGAATTGATTCAGGGTTCATTGAATATTCACCAAGTAATTGATCCCCCTCAAAAGTGAAATATTGATTTGTTTTAGCATGGTGATAATCAATTTCAGCTACTGTACTTACTTCACTAATAATATCATCAACCATTTCTTTATTTAGTGGGCATTCAGAAAAACAACTAATATATAGATTTGATGTATCTACACCAAATGATTTAGCTACACTTTTTGCTTTTGTTATATCAACTGCTTTCATACCAGTTAACATTGCAAATGCTAAGAATGCCATAACAAATGCAATGCCTAAGTATCTAACTGGAGAGAATAATATTTGCTTTAAAGATATAGAAAACGATAATCCCTTTTTAGTAAGTGGCGCATTAATTCTAGGTGAGAAATAAATATCATTACTATTTCCATTAATGGCTTTAATAGGCGATATTTTTCTAATCTTTAATAGTTTAATAAAGATAAAGAATAGTGATGATCCTAAGACTATTAAAGTAACTATTAATAGATTAGAAATATTTATATAACTATATGGTGCACTACCAGTATTAGATACAAAAATTCTACCAAGTAAAACTTTTAAGAATATTGATAATATTAGTCCTAAAACAATACCTATAGTTTCTGCTATTATGTATAACAAGCTTAATATTAATCCAATCTTAAAGTTAGAAAATCCTAATGCTTTAAGTATACCAAACTTCTTATAATCACTTTCTATTTCACCGCTTACGCTATTAGAAATAACTATTAATACTACAACTACTAATATAATAACAAATGAGACTAATATACCACCTACAATAGCAATATATAATCCTGTATAATGAGTTGATTGACTTTGTATAATTAAACCTTCTGCTAAATCCCCTAGCTTTGTTTCTAAAGTAACTTTTTTTGATAAATTAGCATCAGACATTGAGCCATCAGAATATACTTTATAAACATAATTAACAAGACTAAAATTTGAATCTGTGCTTAATTGATTATCTTGTATAACTTGTGTACCAGCAACACTTAATTCATATATATCATTAAAATCTTCATCTGAAATAAATATTTCTTTCCAACCAATGGAATATGATCCCATCATTGGAGATGCCACAAAGCCTTTTATTTTAAATTGATACTCCACTGATTCGTATGATTTATTACCATCTTCATCAACTTCCATAGTAACACCAAAATCATCAACATAATAATCACCTATATTACAATGTAATTTATCTTTTAATCCAAGGGGTAAATAGATTTCACCTTTTTCAAGTGGAACCATTTCAGTATAACCTGTTAAAGAGCTATTGAATAATTTAATATGATCTTTAACATCACTATACTTTTCAATTTCATATGTGTTTCTTTCATAAACCTTAGATAAATTATTAGGATCGTCTCCCTTACGTATTCTATGATTATTATTAACTGATTGTAGTCCTATAATTTCTCTACTATCACTTACACCTTCAACTTGTTTTATTCTATCATTTAAAGTTGAATCATAAAATGTAGAATAAATATAACATAATATATTTTCTGTATTAGTATCTTTAATTAATTTGCTTCTACCTTTTTTATATTCACTATTAACACCAAATATTGTTAGAAATGCAGTTACAATTAGTAGTGTTAATAAAGCTATACAAATAAATATACCTTTTTTCTTTTTAATATCTTTTTTTAAAATAGTACGTATTTCCATAAGTTTATACCTACCATTCTAATGAATTTAGCCAAGCTGCTACTTGTGCTTCTCTACTTTTTTCCATTTCTTTACTATATTTTGGCATTTTAAATTCACCAACAATATTACCATCTGATAAATATAATAATCTATCAGCACGTAGAGCACCTTTTATATCATGAGTAACCATAATAATAGATTGCCCATCTTGATTAAGTTCAGATAATAAATCTAATACTTCAGTTGAATTTTTCTTGTTTAGTGCACCTGTTGGTTCATCCGCAAAAACAATTTTAGGTTTATTTATAACTGCACGAGCTATAGCTGTTCTTTGTTGCTCACCACCTGATACTTGACTAGGTAGGTGAGTTTTAACATTATCTATATTCATTCTTTTAAATAGGCTAGTTGCATATTCTTTAACGTCATTTGCTTTTTTATCTTTGTTTAAATATCCAGAGATACATACATTTTCAAACAAAGTTAAATTACTTACTAAATGCATTTGTTGGAATACAAATCCAAAATCTGTATGTCTAAGTTTAGTAAGTTCTTTTTCTTTCATTAAATTTATATCTTGCCCATTATAGAATACATTACCACTTGTTGCCCTATCCATACCACTTAAAGCATATAGAAGTGTTGATTTACCACTTCCACTTGAACCCATGATAACAGTAAAATCTCCTTCATAAATATCAAGATTAACATTTGTTAATACATGTACTTGACCACCATCATGAGCAAATGTTTTACATACTCCATTAGCTTTTAAAATTACATTTCCCATAAAATCATTCCTTCCTTTTACGATTTCATTATATTATGCCAAATATTAAGAAATCCTTAAGAAATGAAATCTTTTTTAAAAATTAATTTTACAAGTAGTCCGTTATCATTAATTACTTCAATATTACCATTCATCTTTTCCATCATATATTTAACTATATATAATCCTAAACCAGTACCTTGAATACCTATTGCATTATTTCCTCTATAGAACTTTTCAAATATAAATGGTAAGTCTTTATCATCTATACCCGGACCATAATCCTTTACATTAACTATATAATTATTATTATTTTCTTCTAAATTAATATCTATATTAGTATTTGCGTATTTAATTGAGTTATTAATTAAGTTTTCAAATACTTGGAATAATCTTTCTTTATCACCTTTAATAAAGGCACTATTAATATTTGTTTTAAAGTTGATTTTAGAATTAGCTTTAAAATCATTAGCACTAGTTTTTATAACATCAAGCAAATCAACTTTTTCTTCTCTATAGCTAATTCTATCCATATCTGATACAGAGTGTAAGAACAAATCATCAGTTAGTTTTTTAACTTCTTCTGATTTTCTAATAATGACATTTGTATATTCTACTCTCTTTTCATAAGTATCATCCATATTAGCTTCTAGTGCTTCTGCATAAGCCATAATTGATGCAATAGGGGTTTTAATATCATGACTTAGTGAAGCAATAACTGTTTTATTATTTTCAATAGCTTCTTTTTCACAAATTCTAGCTTTTGTGATTTCTTGTCTCATAGAATCAAAAGCCCATGTGAAATCACCAAAATAGTTTCCACGTTCATATTCTAATGGCAAATCAAAATTACCCTTTGATATTTCACTAGCAAAACCTTTTAGCTTATCAAATGGTCTTAAAATAGAATAATAGATATACGCAAAAACAGCAACTATAAATAATATAGAAATAGATGAAATAGTTATTAAGGATGAATAATCAACAGATTTAGATCTTGTTGATCTTAAATATTCTTGTAAATCTGTTAGCTTTTTACTTGCTAATTCACTATTTCCATTTTTATATAGTTGTTCTATTTCATTAATATCAACTATTTGATTATTGATTGTACTGTTTGAATTTAAATTATGTTCATAAATTCCAAATATAACAGTTACAACAACAATTACTATAATAAAGAATATAGAAATTAATAATATTCTTTTTTTCATAATATGCACCCCTTATTTGTTTTCTAGAATGTAACCTACTTTATGTACTGTTTTAATATATTTAGGATTAGCTGGATCGTCCTCTAGCTTTTCTCTAAGCCACCTTATATGTACTGTTAGAGTAGATTGTTCAACTACACTAAATGTACCCCAAACTTCACTAATTAGCTTATCTTTATTTATTGCTTGATTAATATTAAGTGCTAAATAAGCAAGTAAATCAAATTCTTTTAAAGATAAACTTACTGGCTTACCATTTTTAGTTACTGCTCTAGATGTAATGTTAACCGAAATATCGCCAAATTTAACGATTTTTTCTTCATTGTTATTACCATAACATCTTCTAATTAAAGCATTAACAACGCTTAACATTTCACTCATAGAATAAGGTTTTGATATATAGAAGTCTCCGCCAATATCAAGCCCATCTATTCTATCAGTTACACTACTTCTAGCACTAGCAAATATTACTGGTACATTAGACCTAGTTCTTAAGTCTTTACATATTTCAAAGCCTGTAGAATCAGGTAAGTTTATATCTAAAATTATTAGATGAAATTTAGTTGCTTCTAGCTTTTCATATGCTTCATCAGCACAAGAGGCCAAGCTTACACTATATCCATTACGCTTTAATGCCTCACCCATTATAAAGCTTAATGATTTATCATCATCAACTATTAATATTTTATAATCCATAATTACACCCTCTTATTATAAAAATCAATTACTAATTCTTTAAAACCAATAGCTAAATCGTATAATGCATGGCCATATCCATCATAATGATAATATGTGAAATTTGGCTTATTTGTAACATTTTTTAATATTTCACTATATTTTATTAATTCATCTTTTTTATCATTAACAATTAGAATAGGAATATTAATATCATTTATATGATTTCTTATATCAAAACCTATTAAAGCATTTGCTTTTGATATAAAAGTTATTAAATCATTATAGTCTAGTGAATTAGCTAGATTAATAAACATATCATAGTTATTATCTAATACTTCTTTTGGATATACATATTTAGCAAAGCCTAAAACAAGTTCTTCTTTTTTATTATATTTAGCTAAATCTATCCAACTATTTATTATACCTTGAGCAAATTCGTCTACATTAAAATTAGATGAAGCCATAGCTATTTTTTTAACAAGATTTTTATCTTCTAAATATAAGCATACTGAAATCATTCCACCTTGACTTGCTCCAAGTAAATATAAATCTTTTAAGCCAAGATAATTAACTGCTTCTATTATATCTTTTGCCATATCTTTAATTGAATATATTTTTGGCACATCCATTCTTTCAAATAAATATATAGTATAATCATCATTAAAAATCTTATATGCTTCAATTATAAGATCACTACTATCTATTACACTTTTAACACTTAAGCCTGGTATCATAATTATATTTTTACTACCATTTCCAAACTTTAAGTACTTTATTTCCTTATTATTTAGTTTAATAACGTTAATACTATCCATAATATCACCACATATTAATTATATATTAATTATAAAAAAAATAAAATATAGCCAAATTGACTATATTTTATTCCTCTATTTTCTTAATTACATCTTTATCAACACTAAAATCTTTACTGTTAAATTCTGTTGTATTAGGTAGTATTAGTTTAAATTCACTATCAACTGAAATACTTACATCTAAATTATCAAACTCAAAATCTAATACATGACCACCATATAGCTTATTACTACTAATAAAATGCATATGGAAATCTGTTGTGTTTAAATCTTTCATAAAACTTGGATTTAAAAATCCAACAATAACGCCTTCTATATTCTTATGAGTATATACTTTTTGTTCATTATCTACTATATAGTCTAATGGTTTATAAGGTTTAGTTTGCTTAGGTATACTTCTAACAGTAATTTGCTTAAATAACCCATTTATTTTAAGTGTAATAAACATATTATCAAAGTTTTTTAAGTATGCTTTTAATCCTTTTTTAAAACTTTTAATGTTTTTTGCGCTAATAGTTATATCTTCAACACTTTTAAACTTGGTTGCATTAGAAAATGGTATAAGTTCATCATCACTAGCAATAGTTATAATACCATCTACTTTTGCTTTATAAACAATATTATCAAGCATAATCATTTCTCCATCAGCACCTTCAAAAGTACCAATGGCAGTATCAGCAATTTCCTTTAGTTTTTTTACACTAATAACTCCATCATAATAACCACTAGCTAAAGCTTGAAGTAAAGAGATTTGATACATATTAGCTATTTAACCTCCTTGATGATCTAATAACACTTGATGCACTTTTTTCCATATCAGTCCTTCTAACAATTCCTTTATTTAAACCATCAAGTAGATTATCTAAATCATATTTACCACCAGGCATGAATATATCTCCACCGCCACTAATTACACCTTTAATATCCATTACTTGGTATTTTAATTCGTCCCCTGTAAATCTATGACTTGTCCAGTCAGTCATAATTAAACCATCATAATTACATTCGTTTCTTAAATAATCTTTCATTAAACCAGGGTGTTCTGATGCATGAATACCATTAATTAAGTTATATGATGACATAATAGATTCTGGTTTAGCATCTTTAATGCATATTTCGAAACCTTTTAAATATATTTCTCTTAAAGCTCTTTCACTTAAATTAGAATTATTACACATTCTATTAGTTTCTTTATTATTACATGCAAAATGCTTTATAGTTACACCACAGTTCTTATGCTTTTGTACTCCTAATGTAATATATTTAGCAAATACTCCACTAATAAGTGGGTCTTCGCTATAATATTCAAAGTTCCTACCACATAAAACTGATCTATGAATATTTAAGGCAGGAGCTAACCAAAGCTTAATATTAAACATTTCCATTTCAGAACCAACTATATCACCTAAAGTATAAGCATAATCAGTATTAAAGCTTTGTGCTATAGCAACACCAATAGGTATAGCAGTAGCATATTGATATTTTTCTTCTATTCCTTTAGGTGCTTTTTTCTTTGATCTAAATAAAAACTTAAATATAAATTTTTGGAATGGAGAAAGTAATTCAACAATACTTTCAGGTATACCATTTTCTCCAATTGCATGAACACCATTTTTATCTATGTAATATCTTCTAGCAAGTCTAAGTCCTGCAGGGCCATCAGCCATAGTAATAGGTTTTATACCTTCAAGAGATCTTGATTCACCAGCTGCACCCGCAACACTTCTACCTGAGCTTCCTATTGCAGTTATACTGTTATCTTTTTCTCTAAATGTACCCATACACATGCGTGCTAAGTTACTATCACTTAATTTTTTAGCTTCATCCAATATTTCTACTTCTTTAGAATAATCTTGTTCAACAAGCTTAATACTACTTAAATCAAGTTTAAATGTATCAATTCCACTTAAATTTTCATCATTAAATTCTTGATAAACTTCATCCATAAATTTAGGTTTATCAATAAGTGGTTTAACCTTTTTTAATTCTTTAACTTCATCTAATAAAAGTACTAAACATGGTTTTGTATTTGTACTAGAATTACCAACTCTAACTATATATTTTCCACTATCTAAAATATATGTACTTGTTTTTTCATAATAGTTTGAATTATCGCATAAATCAAAGATTATCTCTAATTCTTCACTTTCATTTTCACCAAGCATTTTAGTCTTTTTAAATGCGACTAAATCTTGGTATGGATTATCTATTAAATTACTTGGTTTAGATAGATAAATTTCTACCACTTCCTTGCCACTAACTTTAGAAGTGTTTGTTACTAAAACTTTTATTTTAACAATATATTTATCTACTTTAAAGCCAGTGTATTTAATATCAAATGTTGAATAGCTTAATCCAAATCCAAAAGGATATAGTGCTTTTTTATTTGCTGAATCAAAATAACGGTACCCTACATATATACCTTCATTATAATTAGTTTCATCTCTATCATAAAAATCAAGTTTATTATAATCACTAAACTTACTCCAAGTTGTTGTTAGTTTTCCACTAGGATTAACTCTACCTAAAATTATATCTACTAATGTTTCACTAGTTGATACACCTAGTTGAGATAAAAGTAATATATTTTTAGCATTATTTACTTTACTTAAATCAACAGGACCACCAACATTTAATACTAACATAAATTTATCATATTTATCATTAAGTTCATTAATTTGTTTAACTTCAGTATCTGTTAATTCATAGTCACCCTTAATATTTTTTCTATCATTACCTTCACCACATATTCTAGATAATACATAAACGCAAGCATCAGCACTAAAATCTAAGTTAATATCATATTCCATTTCAGGCATAACCATGCCCATACCATAAGCTGCGGCATTCATATGATGTGTTTTTGCTTCTTTTTTTACACTTTTTATGAATTTCTTTTTAGCTTTTTCATATAAAACATCATATTGATCTAAAAAGTCTTTAGTGATAATATCAAATTTTTCTTCAGTTAGTACTTCTTCAATAGATTTAAAGCTTCTTGAATTAACTTCACCACTACCAGTACCACCCTTTAAAGTTTTTCTAACTCCATTACCATAGCAAGCAATCTTACAAGGACCATTAAGCGGAAATTTATCATCATGCTTTAAAAATAAAGTGCATTCAGCTAAATTTTCTCTTACCTTACTAATATTTTTTATTTCATAATCAAACATATTACAAGACCTCCTATATCACTTTTTTATAATTTTATTATATAATAATTTCTCTAAAATTTATATCAAGTTTATTTTAGAAATAAAAAAAAGAGCAATACAAAATGTATTACTCTAAATAAAGCTAAATAAATTAGTTTCATCTTCTATTTCAGCTTCATTACTTAAATCTCCGAAGCATCCTAATTTATCCATAACTTCTGCGATTGTTTTATTAATTTTTGTTCTAGATAAGACATCACTAATAGATGTAAATGGCTTCTTATTACGTTCCTCAACTATACCTATTGCTACTGCAGCACCAAGTCCATCAATAGCAACAAATGGGCAAAGTAAGGCATTTTCGCTTTCAATAATCTTAAATTCAGTAGCAAGTGATTCATTAATATCAACCATTTTAAACTTCATACCACGAGCAACCATTTCTAGTGCTACACGTAAACTTGATAAGTGGTCATCCATCTTAGCGCTTGATAATTCTTCTTCCTCTTCAAGCTTACCATCCATTAAGCTTAATACTCTTTTTCTAATAGTTTCTTCATCACTACACATTCTAACTACATCAAAGGCATCTACACGTTTAGAGAAATATCCAGAATAAAATAATAATGGTTTATAAACCTTAAACCATGCAATACGTAATGCCATTAAAACGTAAGCTGTAGCATGTGCTTTAGGGAACATATATTCAATTTGACCACAGCTCCATATATACCATTCAGGTACCCCATGGTTTCTCATATATTCAACATGAGTAACCCAGTTAGCTGGTTCTTTTTTAGGCTTACCTTTTCTAACAAATTCCATAATCTTAAATGCCATAGAAGGCTCTAAGCCCATATACATTAAATCAACCATAATATCATCACGACAACCTATGATACTACTAAATTGAATCTTACCATAATCGGCCTTTTTACCACTAACTAAGTCTTTAGCGTTATTTAACCATACGTTAGTACCATGAGACAAACCAGATATTTTAACTAATTCAGCAAAATGCTTTGGTTTAGTATCTATTAGCATTTGCCTTACGAAATCAGTACCAAATTCAGGTATAGCCAAGCTTCCTACTTCACTTAATATTTGGTCAGGAGTTACCTTTAATACTTCTGTAGAACCAAATATTTTATAAACATTAGGATCATCAACAGGAATATCCTGTGCTCTATTAAATGGGAAGTCTTGTGGATGATCATTTACATAATTCATCAAATATCTAATAATAGTTGGATCATCGTGACCTAGTATATCTAGTTTTAATAAATTACTTTCAAATGAGTGATATTCAAAGTGTGTTGTTCTAAATTCGTTTGTTGTATCATCTGATGGATATTGTATAGGTGTTACATCATATATTTCAATACGCTTAGGAACTACAACTATACCACCCGGATGTTGTCCTGTAGTTCTTTTTACACCTTGGATAAAGTTAGCAACACGCTCTTTTTCAGCTTTTCTCATAGATATGTGATTATCTTCACAATAACCTAAAACATATCCATATGCAGTTTTATCTGCAACTGTTTGAAGTGTACCTGCTCTAAAGGCATTATCATACCCCATAACATCACGAATAAAGGCATGTGCTTTACCTTGATATTCACCTGAGAAGTTTAAGTCAATATCAGGAACCTTATCTCCCTTGAATCCTAAGAATGTTTCAAATGGTATATCATGACCATCCTTCTTTAAAGGGGTTCCACATATAGGACATATTGCATCTGGTAAGTCAAAACCAGAGTCTACATCTTTTAATTTTTCTTGTAAGTCTATTTCAATAGGTCTAATACCATATTTTTCTTTTTCTTCTTCATTCATCTTAAAGCTAGAGAACTTACATCTAGGGCATCTATAATGAGGAGATAATGGATTTACTTCTGTTATATTCATCATTGTAGCTACAAAGCTACTTCCAACAGATCCACGGCTACCTACTAAGTATCCATCTTCAAGGGACTTTTTAACTAATATATGAGCCATATAATAAACACTACAGAATTTATTACTTACGATACTATTAAGCTCTTTATCTAGCCTTTCTTTAACAATTAAAGGAAGCTCATCACCATATAATTTATGAGCATTTTCATTAACCATTCTAATTAATTCTGCTTCAATTGATGGTACTCCTAATGAATCTTTAAATTCATCATCAGCTGGGTCAAATAATCCTTTAGGGAATACTTGTACAACTTCAACCATATCAGCAATCTTATTAGTATTAGTTACAACTATTTCATATGCTAAATCTTTATCTAAGAAACTAAATTCATCTAGCATTTCATCTGTTGTACGTAAATGCTGCTTAGTCATTCCTGGGAATTTTTCTAAAGGATGTCGTGTTCCACCTAAGCCTTTAGTTCTTAAATATATATCTCTATATTTCTGTTCTTCAGGATTAACATAATGACAATCACTTGTAGCAACAACTATCTTACCTAGTTCATCTGCTGCTTTTATGATTTTCTTTATTGCTTCTTGTAATCTATAATCAGGATCTAAATATGTTCCTAATTTTAAATGTGCATAAACACTTATTGGTTGAACTTCTACATAATCATAGAACTTCATCTTATTTAATAATTCATCATAACTTCTATTTAAGGCTGTCTCAAATATTTCACCATTAATACATGCACTACCAACCAATACACCTTCATGGTATTTATCTATTACTTCATCTAACGCTCTAGCCTTACTGTTATACATATGAACAGTTAGTGAATCACTTATAATCTTAAATAAATTTTTATAACCTGTTTGATTCTTTGCTAATAAACAAATATGGTCTCCAAATGGCCATTTCCACCAATCATCAGGAATTAATTTATTTAACGAATTATAGTTAGTTACTCCCTTATTATATATCTCATCAAGCATTCTTTGGAAACATTCCATAGTCGCATAGGCATCGTCCTTTGCTCTATGGTGATCAGTTAATTGAATCTTATAGAACTTAGTCATTTGATCCAAACCGAACTTCTTAAGTTCATTGAAATGAAATAATCTAAATAATTGTAATGTATCTATTACAGGGAATTCTTCAAATTCAATTCCATTACGCTTAAATGATTCATAAATCATACCTGAGTCAAACTTCGCATTATGAGCTACAAGTATTGTTCCCTTAATGAAATTATAGAACTCTCTAAGTACAACACTTCTATCCTCGCCTTCTTTTTCAAGCATAGAATTAGTGATGTTAGTTAATTCTACAATCTTATTAGGAAGTGGACGTTCAGTCTTTATTAATTTTTCAAATGAAGTTGTATGCTTACCATTATGTAATTTATAAGCACCAATTTCAATAATCTCATCAAATTGATTAGATAAACCTGTTGTTTCAACGTCAAATACTGTGAATGTTGCATCTTCTAAATTAATATTTTTTTCGTTTAATGCGATTAAAATATTATCTAAACTAACCTTTGATAATTCAACACCATATATAGGTTTAATGCCCTTCTTTTCACATGCTTTAGCAAAATGAGGAAATCCATAAACTCCATCATGGTCAGTTAAGGCAATGGCTTTATGACCCCATTTTTGGGCCATATCAACATAATCTTCCACCTCTGATACGGCATCCATTTGGCTCATCTTTGAATGGACATGTAATTCTACTCTTTTAACTTCACTCTTATCCATCCTACACTCTTTTTTGGGAGCTTCAGTAAGTTCAATAGTTCTAGCTTTTAATACAACATCCTTATCATAAGATGAATATATAGCAGTTCCATCAATTTCAACAAAAGAACCAACCTTTATTTCTTTTGCTTTTTCTAATTCTTTATCATCATAAATATATTTAACTACAGCAATTGAATCAGTATAATCTGTAACCGCAATATTAAGTATTGTTAGCTTACCAGATTTAAACTTTGCATTTTCTGTAGTTTTCATTTCTTGTTTAATTACTTCTCCTCTAATTCTAAAAACTAAAGGACCTTTTGTATTTTCATAATCACTTAAGCCTAGTTGATCAGATGGAATAGCACTAATTGGTTCAACTACTTTTGATGTTAGTTGCTTTTCTTTTCTATATCCACTATAGCTTGAAGAACTACTACTTGATTGTTTTTTAGGCATATCACTTTCAGATAGTTTTACTGTTTTAACACCATAATCATCTTCTGATACTACTTCTAATTCTTTCGCTTCTGTTATAGCTTCTTTAAATTGCCTAACATCAATTTTAATTGGAATACCTAAAATGCTAAATCTTTTTTCTATTTCTCTAGTATATAATGAGAAATTCACAAATGATTCAGGTGCATTTATAATGTATTTACCATCAGCATATTCAACATTTAAGCCCTTTAAAACTAGAAGGCGTGATTTTGTTTTGCATAAATCATTTAAAACATAATTATAATAAGCTATCATATCAATATTAGAAAAATCTAATTGATCTTGATAATTTATTAATAAATTGAAGTTTCTTTTTAGATTCTTTTCTAAATATTCATTTGCATATTCATAAAATGTAATTGCATCTTTAGAATCCATTAATGATTTAAAAGTAAAACAAACATTATATAATTCTGCCTTTTTACTTGCTGAAACATTAAATGTAAC